>CAYFYO010000054.1:0-27833 GCA_964347335.1 uncultured Thermodesulfobacteriota bacterium | reverse complement strand
CATTACCAATGATACGGGTCCTCGACATTTCGCCGTGGCTTTCGACAAACCTGTGGTGGTCATTATGGGTCCGACAGACCCTCGATACACCAATCTCAATCTTAACAAGACGATCGTTCTGAGGGAGGATCTTGACTGCAGCCCCTGTCACCTAAAGGTCTGCCCCCGTGACCACCGTTGCATGATTGCAATCACTCCCGCCGACGTGATCGAAGCGAGCAGCAAGCTGATTAATCAGTTTATCAAGAGCTCCTGAACCCGAGTTTTCGGGCTTGTCCAACCCGCATAAGCTGTGAAGGGTCAAGGATCGTGTCCTGATGCAGGTATCGCTTGAAAAACTTAAAGAAATTGTCAGCCGCTTTAGACAACTTAAGATCGCCGTTATTGGCGATATTGTCGGAGATGTCTACATCTACGGTAAGCCTTTTAAACTCTCTCGGGAAGCTCCTGTTCTGGTCGTCCGTCACGACACCGAAACCATTTTACCGGGGAGCGCGGGGAACACGATCCACAACCTCGCCCAACTCGGTACCCAGGTCTTTCCCCTCGGCGTCCTGGGTGATGATGAGGTGGGAAGATCGCTTCTGGGTCAATTCTCGGCGATGAACGTCGAGATGGACGGCCTCATGGTCGCGAAAAATCGAAGCACCGTCACGAAGACCCGTATCATGGCCGGTGATGAGCATACATCAAAACAGCAGGTTATTCGGATCGATCGAGAAGTGAGGGATCCCCTTTCGAAGGAATTGGAAAGTCGGATGACGGCTTATCTGGACCATCTTTCAGAAAAGGTCGATGCGTTTCTCGTCGCCGATTACGGATATGATACGGTGACTCCCACCCTTCTCGAGAAGCTGAAGGCCAACGCCTCTCGTAAGATCGTGGTGGCCGATTCGAGATACCGGCTTCACCTCTTTTCAGGAATGACAGCGATCACTCCGAATGAGTCTGAAGCAGAAGTTCTCGCTGAGGAGAACATCGAGACCACCCAGGACACCGTCAGGGTGGGACAGAGGTTCGTCACGGAACTCGACCTGAAGGCTGTACTGATCACGAGAGGAAACAAGGGAATGGTCCTTGTCGAGCGATCCGGAGAATCCTATGAAATTCCAATCTGTGGTACCGATGAAATCACCGACGTGACGGGAGCCGGTGACACGGTGGCGGCAGTCCTCACGGTATCGCTCGCCGCCGGAGCCTCCTTTTATGAGGCGGCCCGATTGTCCAACTATGCGGGTGCCGTGGTCGTCATGAAGAGTGGGACGGCCACCGCATCCCCTGATGAACTCATTCATTTGATGAGAGAAGACTTGGCGTCTAAAGGCCAAAGTTGATTCTAGGCTAATTATTATAAGCTATTAGCATAATATTATTTTTTTGCTTTATACGATACAAGAATTCACCCGGGCTCAAAGACGTGATGAGCAGAGCCGATAAATTCATACGAAATCACGGAAAGCTCCTGCAGATTCTCAACCGACTGAAATCTGAGGGAAAGAAACTCGTTTTGACCAACGGCTGTTTTGATTTGCTCCATGTGGGCCACATCCGTTGCCTGAGGGGGGCAAAGGCGCTCGGTGATGTCCTCATTGTCGCTGTCAATAGCGACGAATCCATGAAGAAACTTAAAAGGACCGGGCGTCCCCTCATGCCAGAAGCGGAGCGGATAGAAATCCTCGAAGCCCTCGAATGCATCGACTACCTCACGCTCTTCTCTGAGGAGACGTTAGATCGCCTCCTTTTGATCCTTAAACCCCACATCCACGCGAAGGGAACCGACTACACAGAGGAAACAGTGCCTGAAAGGGAGACCGTCCTCTCCTATGGAGGGGAAATAGCCATTGTGGGAGATGCTAAATCACATTCTACCACTGAAATCATGAGCCATATCGCCAAGATCCAACAGAACCAAAAACAGGCCCATCGAAGGTCAGGAGTCAGAAGTCCGAAGTCAGAGTCGCCAGCGAAGAAGAAACCCCGACCTAACGTTCCTTGACAGCGCAGAATCTCATCGTCGTCTCCGACGATGGGTTCTATCCCGTTTCCGACCCCACCGATTGTGGAGCCAGAAATACTGATCCGGATATTTCCGAATCATGCTTTCGAGAATCTGGGTATAGGCTTGTGTGTTTCTCTCAAGGTCCCTGTTCATATCTCCTGTCGTCTCGGGGACGAGAGGAGCACCGATAATGACATGGTGATGACTCTTATTTTCTCTGATGTTGAATAGGGGGATCATTGGAGCCCCGGTTCGTAGCGAAAAGACCACAGGTGAGGGCGTAGCGGGCGCCTTCTCGCCAAAGAAATCCACCATGACCCGGCTCTTTTTTCGCTCCCGCTGATCCACAAAAATCGCCACGATCTTTCCCTCACGTAGACTGTTGATCACCTTCTCACTCACATTTCGTTTGGACAGTATGTTGACGCCTGCAGCTTCCCGTGTGCCTTTGACATACCGGTCGATCCATGGATTATGAATCCTCTGAGCCAGAGCAACAATCGGATATCCAAAAAAGGACGCCCCGAGCGCCGGTATCTCCCAGTTGCCGAAGTGAAATGTCAACGCAATGACACCTTTTCCTTGCCTGAGTCCCTCTTCGAGGTGGTTCCACCCCTCGACCCGGGCATATTGATGATAATAATCGATACCGAGTTTCGGCATCCTCAAAAACTCGACAAAGATCATCCCGAGATTGGAAAAGGTCTTTCTCGCTATTTCTCGCAACTCATCTGGTTTCTTCTCCTGACCAAAGGCGATCTCGAGATTCTCGAGGGCAAGCCTTCGACGATCCCTTACGACCCTGTAAGCCATTCTGCCAAGGGATCGACCGAACCAGAGTGCCCATTCCAGAGGCAGGAGGTTGAGCAAGCCAGAGATCACTCTCAAAACGAGATAGCTTAAGTAAGCGCGCATTCGATGACGATCTCCATCCCTATCTTTTACTCAGCCCTTTTTTGAGGGTGGCCGAGGGTCGGCGCGAGAAGTTCCGGATCTCGCCGAATATTTCTCCGCCAGTGTTCCCCCATTCGATCACAAAGTTCGAAGCGACTCCGCCCGAAGTAATGAACGATTTCGTGAGGTTAGGACCTGTTGAATTGTCTGGAGGGCCTTCTCTTTTTCCCGCGGCATGCTGATCTTCAGGGGAAGGTAGTTTGACGCATGATTCGAGGTAAAAAGGCAGTTGCCCAATTCACAGTGTGCAATCATGATACCCAGTTCTTCCAATAGGGCAAAAGGATCAGGAAGTTCAAAAGCTCCTGAGGCCATCTCTCGCTCTAGGAGGGTCCCTGGTAATAACATCAGGGTGAGGGCACCAACAAAATCTGGATCGATCTCACTGAGAATCCTTCCCGTATCCATGGCATGCGGATGACTCAACCCTCTACCTCCGATACCAAGTAAAACCGTAACAGAAATTGAAATCTCGGCTTCCTTCACCTGCCTCCCGGCGGCAACCATCTCCTCATAGGTCGCTCCTTTTTTGATCCTCTCAAGGATACTCCGGTTCCCCGATTCGACCCCGAAGTAGATAATGCCGAGGCCTGCCTCTCTCAATGCTATCAAATCCTGAACGCTCTTCCTGAGAATCGATCGTGTGTTTCCGTAGATTCCGACACGCCGCAACCCCTTGAGTCTCTGTCTTGCATAGGAGAGGATTTCAAGGAGTCGCCTCTGTGGCGTAATAAGCGCATCTCCGTCGGCAAGAAAGACTCGACGGGTCTCGACTCCCCAGGAACTCGCCTCGTCGATGTCTTCTCTGATTTCATCAAATGTCCTGATCCGGAACCGTTTGTCTTTGTATGAGCCACAGAAAGTACAGCGGTTATGAGAGCAGCCAACGGTGGCTTGAAGAATGAGGCTTCCGGCCTCGCTCGGTGGTCTGTAGATCGCTCCCTCATACTTCATGGCTCAACCACTCCATCTTCGTCCTTGCTCCTTGAGACGACAAAAATCCTTTTGTGTTCCCTCTTCTCCATCCCATTGTGCGGATATCTTGAACGATCCTGCCCTTTTCTATCCGCAGGCCCTCACCAAGTCCTCCGAAGGGGCCGAGCCTTCTGAAAGATCCAAGCATGAGGTGGGGAATTCGACACGATGTGAGAATCAGGGTCCTGGACAGGCACTCGCTTCCTATCGATTGATCGGCAATGCGCAAAAGAAGCGAGAACGAATTTCGGAGGCAGACCATTCACTCGTCTTCCTTGAACTGGAAAACGATCTCTCCATCTTTAACCAGCCCCTGCCTGTGGGCTTGCAATTCGAGATACCCCTCGTGATTCTTCAGGTATTCTATCTCTTCAAGCAGAGCCTCATTTTCAAGTCGCAGGGATTCATTGGTCGTGGTCAATTTCTTCAATTCCCGCCTTAACTTGTACAGATGGAGAAGTCCATTCTCACCGAAGATGGTCACGATCGCCATCGCAACAACCAAGGCAAGAGATAAGAACAGGACCTTCTTCTTCCTCCTCATCGCTTCACCCGCCAACCCGGCTTGGACTCATTCGCCCATCAGCCCACTCGTAAGGTTCACTCGAGCCTGAACTTGATGATGACGGTCCCCCATTCATTTGCCTGAAGCTCATTTTCCGGAATCGCCTCGAACCGCCATTCTCGCAAATAGTTTGCGGCCACTCTCTCCAGTTCAACGTCCCCCGCCCGCTTCAAGGGAATAACCCGGTCCACCGTCCCATTCGGGCGGACCCAGAACTTCATCTCGAACTCAGTCTCAATGGTCGCTTTCACCCGCGGTACCGCTGGAACATAGGTTAACTGTCTTCGGGCAATGGGTCCTTCAATCCCGAGGTTTCCCTCTTGCCGACCTTCTACGGGCTTTTCCCTCTTGGCCGACTTCAGTCTGGTGATAACCAGTTCGCTCGCTGGGTCAACCTCGACCTTCTGCTCCTTAAGTGTCCCAGGTGAAGCATCAATTGAACTCGGTGTGCCCCTGTAACTCTCCCGAGGTCTCACACTCTCCTGGAAAGCACTGGCAACCCCCTCATAGAAAGGAGAGGTCAAAAACCGCTGTATCCTCTCTTCCTCCGACAGCGCATCCTGCGCCGGCGGCAACAGAATGTTGGGAGCAGGAACCTTCAGGCTCTCTCCGAGACTCAATTCAGCTATTTTTCGTCTCAAAAACGATTCGTCGATCAGGGCTTCTTGCGAAACCGGTTCTTCCTTCCTCTCCCTTACCCAGGGTGCCATTTCGGCCGATCTCTCGGGAAAGATTTCCAAAAGAAGCTCCCGGGAGGTCAGGAGCTCGATAGGAATGATTCCCGAATCCTCCCCCAGGAAACCGGGGAGCGCCATTGCCAGTAAGACATGAATGGCAATTGAGCAGAGGATAAAGGGAAAGAACCCTTTTCGATATCTTTTCCGAATCCCTATGGCTATTTCTCCCGTTTTCCGGGTTTTGTTGCAATGGCCAGTTTGTTCAAGCCAGAATTCTTCGCGACGTCCATGACCGCCACGACGTTTCCATGGGTCGTGTCCTCATCGGCTCGAACGATGACCATGGTATCCCGATTCTCCCGGGCGACTTTGTTGAGCAATTTTTCAAGTTCCTTCAAGCTGATCGGATCTCTGGTCCCACCCATTGTCTGGTCCGCATAGATCTTCCCGTCTTTGGTAATAGTGACTTTGACCTCTTTCCGTTCCTTTGAAATCTCCTTGGCCGAGGAGGTAGGCAGTTTGACTTTAATGGCGGGAGCGCCAATAAAGGTCGTGGTCAGCATGAAGAAAATAACAAGAAGCAGGACCACATCAATGAGGGGAGTAATGTCCATTCTTGGGTCCGCACGTCTCGTTTTCTTGAATTGCATTTCGTCCTCCCTACTTCCTATCTCTCTTTCAGAAGATCAGCCACGCGGATTGAATTCTCTTCCATCTCCATGATTAAGGCGTCCGCCTTATCGGCCAAGTAACGATAAACGACATACGTGGGAATGGCGACGATGAGTCCCGCAGCCGTCGTGACTAAAGCCTCTGATATTCCTCCGGCCAGATCACCAGGATTCCCAACCCCTCGAACGGTGATCACGTTAAAGGCTTTAATCATTCCAGCCACCGTTCCTAAGAGACCGAGAAGTGGACATATAACGGCAATTGTTCCGATCACGTTAATATATCGCTCCAAAACGGAGGCTTCCTTCCTTCCCACTTCCTGGATACTCTCTTTGATAATTTCCCTTCTCTTGCCAAAGTGGCGGATGCCCGCCAGAATAATATTGGCCATGGACGATTCATCCGTTCGACATCGTGTGATGGCTTCAGGAATCTTCTCCCTCCGAATCAAGTCCTCGACCTCTATCAGGAATTCCTTTGGGATCACCTTGCTTTTCCTCAGGCTCCACATCCGCTCCAAGAAAATCGCCAGGCCCACGACCGAACATAAGGCAATCGGAATCATGACCCATCCACCCTTCAAGATAATCTCGTACATCGCTCCCTCCTATTGGTTTCCGGTTCTTCGATCGATCTCGGTCAGCATGCTTTGGGCCTTTTGCCTTGCGGATTCGGACCGGGATGTCTCGATGACTCTTAGATAGATCTGCTTCGCATTGGCCCACTTGTTCTGTTCCATGTAGATCTCCCCTACCTGAAATAGCGCCGCATCGACCTGTTTTGGCTGACTGGGGTAGAGATAGATCGCCTTCATCAGTTCCACCATCGCCGTGCTACTGTCACCCATTTCTCGATAGGCCTCGCCAATCTTTAGCTGGGCCAAGCTCGCCAATTCGGGATCTCCCGACTTTGTTGCCTCTCTCAGAGCTTCAACAGCCTCAGCATATCGCTTGCCCTCGAGGAGAATCAACCCCAACTTCAGGCCCCCCCGAAATCGAACGGGGTCGTCCGGGTAGTTCTTCATGAGCTCTTCTAGCTTCTGCTCGGCCATATCCGTCCGATTGAGTCTTTCGAGGCAGTCAGCTGCCCTGAGGTGTGCCTTTGCCGCCAGATAACTCTCCGGATACCCCCCAGCCACGCGCTCATATCCCTGCAGAGCTCTTCGATAGTCCTCCAGAGCGAAATAGCTCTGGGCGATCTCGAAATAAGCATCCGCCAGGTAGTTACTCCTCGGATACTGTTTCACAACGAGACCGAACGCTTGGATGGCCTCTTCGAAGTCCTCTAACTCGTAAGAGATCTCGCCAATCTTGAACTGTGCATCATCGGCCAAATCGCTCCGCGGGTGATTCAGGAGCAGTTCCCGATAGGTGGCAATGGCATCCCCGACCATGTCGGTATCGAGGTAATACTGGGCAAGTCTAAACAGAATATTTGCCCCCAACGGATGAGCAGGATACTCGGAGAAAAAACTCTTGGCTCTTTCGACAAAGTTCTCATATCTTCCCTGCCTTTCAAAGGCCAGAAGAATCCCATACTCGGCCTCTGGAGCTTCTTTGGACAAGGGAAATTCCCGAATAACCTGAAGATATGTGAGCGTTGCCTCCATGTAGGACCCAAGATTATAGTAGCAGTCTCCAATTCTCAGAAGCGCCTGTGAGGCGTGGTCGGGCGACGAAGGATCCTCCATCACCCGGGTGAATTCCTCAATGGCCGTCTCATACATACCCATTCTGTAATAGGACCAAGCGATCCAATACTGGGATTCATCAACCATGGGACTCTCAGGGGATTGAATCATGATCTTCGAGAATTGATCGATGGCGAGATCGAACTTCCCCTCCTTATAATAGATCCGTCCCATAATGAAAAAGGCCTGATCCAAGTTCTGGGTCTGCTCGCTCATGACCAACTCGTTGAGGTAGTGGAGCGCCATCGCGTTGTCTCTCCGGTTATAGAAGGCCTCACCGAGCCTCAGATAAGCGTCAGTCGTGAGATGATGGCCGGGATACCTTTCCAGGAGATCAAGAAAATATCGAATCGCAAGATTCCATTCCCCTCCCTCGAAATAATAGCGGCCGAGGCTATTGAGAACCCGTGGGTGGATTTCTGGATTCTCTTCAAGACCTTTGAAAAGGGATGTCGCCCGTTTCGGGTTTCGATTCTGGAGGAACGCCTCGCCCATCCAGTAGACCGCCTCCTCCCATCTTGTCGAATCCGGAAAATCAGAGAGCATGACCTCCCAGGATTCGATGGCCCTTGTATAGTCTCTCTGCTGATAGAAACAAATTCCGAGCTTGAACAGCGCTTCCTCAGAAACGGAATCACCTCCACTTACTCTCTGGGCAAGGCGATAGGAGTCGATGGCCGCTTCGTATTGACCGAGGCTGTAGAAAACCTCCCCCAAGTTGAAATAAACAAGGGTCTTGAGGTCGCTTCCAGGATGAAATTTGAGAAGATTTTGATATATCTCTCTTGATTTTGCATACTCCCCCCTCATGAGAAAATAGTAACCGATGTCAAAAAGGGCATTGTCGGTCCATTCAAAATGGGGAAAACGGGCGATAAGCTCCTCGTAAGTCTCCAAGGCGAGTTCGCTCTCATCTTTTCCAAGATAACCTCTAATGAGACCGAGAAAGAAAGAACCCGTCAGTGCAGTGTTGGGGTATCGCTTCAGGGCATCCTTCAGGACGGCGATACCGTCATCATATCTTCTTTCCTGGATGAGACTCTGCCCGAGACCATATCGGGCAGCATCATTGAGGGAATGAGAGGGATACCTCTCCACAAATTCCCTGAAAATCTCAGCCGCTTCTCGGAATTGATGTGTGCGGAATAAATGGCCAGCCAGGGAAAAGAGCGCCTCCGGAACCCTAAAATGATCCGGGTATCTCGCCAAAAAGCGACGCTTCGATGCAATCGCTTCCTCTCTTTTCTCGAGCCTCCCCAGGATCTCCCCTTCCCAGAAGAGAGCAGCTGGCGTAAGTTGGCTCTCTTTTTGACCTCTGGCGATCAGTTGAAAGTGCAACAAAGCCCTTTGGAGATCCTCCTTCTCCATGAAAATCCATCCCATGGAGTATTGAGCCCAATCGAGTAGCCGGTGGTTTGGATACGCTTCAACAACGGACCGGAACCGAGAGAGAGCCTCATCGACCATGCCCAAATGATAGAACGATTCGCCCATATAGTAGTAACTATAACCACCCAGCTCGCTATCGGGGTATGCTTCGACAACCTTTGAGAGGGATTCAATGGCGCCCTCAAAATCCATGGAGAGATAGCGCTTCATACCCCGTCTATAATCTGCCTTAGCCCCTTGGATGACCCGGGCCACGGAGGTTGTGACGGCGCTTGAGTAAGCACACCCGGGTGCCTTCGCAGCGGGAACCCCCTTCTCTCCTTTTTCGATCCTCTCCAGAACCTTGAAGTCGACCTTCGGCTCCTCCTTCACGCCCTGGGCGGTCAGGGTGGGGAGGGGAATGTCTCTCGCCTCCAGGAAATGGGATGAGTCCTTACCGAAAAAGACAACCTCAGGAACATGGACGTCGAGTGGCCGTTCCTCACCGCCGAGGTAAGGGCCTTGAGAAACACTTAATAGGCAGGCCAGTAGGAAGAGAACAACGAAACGGATTTGATAAAATGGCTTGAACCGCTGCGGCCCTGGAGATGCTAGGGGAACACACCGCCTCGATATTGCCATGATGTTAATCCCTGGGGGTCGGCATCAGGATTTTAAAAGAGAATAATTTTAAAGGGTTAAAGCATCCGAAGAAAACTATCAAAAAGGGCCTACATTGTCAAGCCGGTCAATCGATCTCGCCGAAGAATCACGTACCCATCCTCACCCGGGCCCTGATCAAAACCATGAACCAGTCCAACCATACGGCAAGCTTGGAGCGCTTCTCAAAGCCCCTGAGGATGAGAAGGTACATTCCCACCAACAGGAAGAATACATTGGGAATCCAGGTTGCTAGCCATGGTGGCAGCATACCCCGCTCAGCAAGAACCTCCATCGCAGTCATTAGGATGTAATAAGCCATAATGATCGCAAGACTCTTAACGAGACTGTAAGATCGACCCGATCTCGGTGGGAGAGCCCCAAGTGGAATCCCCAGGAGTCCAAAAACGATGCAGGCAAAGGGGATGGCATATTTCTCATGGACGACCACCTGCTCGTGGAAATAGTCCTCTCCACTGGCCTTTTTTCTCTCAATCTCCTTTTTCAATTCTCCAATCGATTTCTCACTATCCTTGGTTCTGATCCGTCTGCCGCCTCCGAGAGACTCCTCGATATCGAGTTTCATCTGGTAGTAATCGAAATCAATCTTCCGATAGAAGCCTCTCCCCTCATCCTTTATGTGGATACTCCCGTCTTTCAATACCAGGATCACCTCCCCCCGCTCGGGATCAGAGGCTAACTGGGCGACCCTGGACAGGATAACCTGGCTTTTCTCCCTGTCTCTCTCATCTTGAATCAGAACCCCTTCCATCCTGTCCCCCCGCGGGTTCATTCCCTCCGCATAAAAGACGAGCCCGCTGAAGCTGTCATTGAAGACACGAGGCTTGAATTCAACGTGGGCTTTGGTTCGAGCAATTTGGTAAAGGGTATTTCTGAAACTTCGGCTTCCCCAGGGAAGGGCGTAGATGGCCATGAATGCGGCCACAATGTAACAGAGAAGGGAAACAGTAATGACCGGAGGCATGAGTTGGAACAGACTAATCCCCGAAGCCTTCATTGCTGTAAGCTCATAATCACTTGACAACCTTCCGAAGGCCAGCAGAACACCAAGCAGAAAAGCCATGGGAATGGTGAAGATGAGGAAATTCGGAAGAATATAGACAAAGAGCTTCAGGACGTCGAAAAGGTGGACCCCTTTGTTGATGACAAGGTCCGACAGTTTGAAAATCCTTCCAATGAGGAGGATAAAGGTGAAAACTGTCAGGCCCATGCCCAACGGGGTGGAGATCTCCTGAACGATATAGAGGAATATCTTTTTCGTCCGCACCTGGGAGACGCTTCCTTCCTGCCCTTCGCTCATCAGGTGTTAGCCATCAGTTCCTCGATCAGAATCCGATCATGCGGTTGGCGTCGATAGCCTCATCTACTGGCTGATCCTGACCGTTCAAGCCTTGGATTCATTCCGTCTCTTTTTCCTCCGACGCTTCCACCATTTGGAGAGTCTTCTTCCGATCTCCAACTCAAGACCACTCTCTTTCGGGTGGTAGTATACTCTGCCTAAGAGATTCTCAGGTAAATAGTCCTCTTCCACAAAGTAGCCCGGATAATCATGCGGATACTTGTACTCCTTCCCGTAGCCGAGTTTTTTCATGAGCTGGGTCGGCGCATTTCTCAAATGAAGTGGAACAGGGAGGGCTTCCTTTTCGCGCACCTCCTGCATCATTTTCCCATAAGCCACGTACACGGCATTGCTTTTTGGGGCAGAGGCCAGATAAATGGCAGCGTGAGCCAATGCCAAGTCCCCCTCTGGCGAGCCGAGAAACCGAAAAGCCTCAGTGGCGGCCACGGCGATCTGAAGGGCACGAGGGTCAGCGTTTCCCACGTCCTCTGAGGCGAATCGCACCATTCTCCGGGCAATGTATAGCGGGTCTTCCCCTGCCTCGAGCATTCGCCCTAACCAATAGAGTGCCGCGTCCGGGTCTCCTCCCCGAAGGCTTTTGTGAAAGGCAGAAATAAGATTGTAGTGTTCTTCCCCTGCCTTGTCATAAACAGGAGATCTTCTCCCCAGCACCTCTCTCAGGACTTTAGGCGTAAGCCGTCGTATATGGGTGGCATCTGGCGTTGTCATCGAAGCGGCAAGTTCGAGGGCATTGAGCGCCACCCGGGCATCCCCATGTGCAAAAACTGCCAGACTCTCAAGAACTTCGTCTGATACTTCTACATTCGATTCGGTCAGCCCGCCGTCCCGACTGGAGACGGCCCGCCTGAGAATTTTCAGGATGGCGGCTTTTGCCAGAGGCTTCAACACAAATACCCGGGTACGGGACAGGAGCGGAGCAATCAGCTCAAAAGAAGGGTTCTCCGTAGTCGCCCCAACGAGAATCACCGTCCCCTTTTCCACATGCGGGAGGAAGGCGTCCTGCTGTGCTTTGTTAAAACGGTGGATTTCGTCGATGAACAGGACTGTCTTCCGTCCGTAGTATTTCTGCTGCCGACTCGCTTCTCCAACGACTTCCCGAATCTCTTTCACACCCGAAAGCACGGCACTGAAGTTGACGAAATGGCAATCAGAGGCTTTGGCCATGATCCGGGCAATTGTGGTTTTTCCGGTTCCCGGGGGGCCCCAGAGTATCATCGAAAAAATCTCGCCCTTTTCAGTCGTTTCCCTCAGAACCTTTCCTTTCCCCAGGAGATGCTCTTGTCCCACGAATTCACGAAGCGTTTTCGGTCGAACACGTTCCGCCAACGGGACTGTCTCATGCAAATCCCGACTGGGCTTAGCATGAAAGAGATCGCCTACACCCTCCCTCGGTGTCACGGTCAGGCCTACCTTTCTATTTTGTGTCCCCCGAGGATTGAAACCATTTGTCCATGAATCAACCCATTGGTGGCAATGACTTCCCCAGAATCCAGCCTGAAGGTTCCATCACTGAAATCGCTTACCCTTCCCCCTGCCTCCGTCACCATCACAATCCCCGCCGCAAGATCCCATGGGCGGAGTTTGAGTTCCCAAAAACCGTCAAATCGTCCCATGGCGACATAGCATAGATCCAGTGCGGCCGAGCCATCTCGACGCACTCCCTGTGAGGCCAGCGAGAAGTTGGCGAAGTTGTCAATGTTGTTTTCCTGACTCTCCCGGATATCGTAGGGAAAACCCGTTGCGAGAAGACTATGGTCAAGGTCTCGCGTTTCGGAGACAGATATCCTCCGACCATTCAGGAATGCACCATCGCCCTTAATCGCATGGAAAAACTCATCTCCCATGGGATCGTAGACCACTCCCAGCACCAATTGCCCATTCACCTCGAAGCCGATAGAGACACTGAAACATGGATAACCATGAACATAGTTCGTCGTTCCATCGAGAGGGTCCACATACCATTTGAAGGGGCTCCCTGGCTGAGGGTTGCGAACGCCCTCCTCTGCCACGATATGATGCTCGGGAAAACGCTCCAGAATACGGCGAATGATGACTTGTTCGCACATGTTGTCCACCTGGGTCACCAAATCGACAGGCCCCTTGTACTTTACTTGCTTGGACCCGCTGAGGTGCCTTCGCTGAATCTCGCCTGCATCCCTCGCCAAGGTACCAACAAAATCTTTGATCCATTTCAACTCACAATTTTCCAGTGTTTTGCCCCCTCCTGGTGGCGAACCCAATATTTCAAACTCTGGCGGAAATGGAACATCTTCCTCAGTCACCGACACATTCGTCCCATGCGAGATCTGGCCAACCCGATGCGATCAAAGACCCAGGAGGCTTCTCATATTCTCGCCCAAAATCCTCGTCACCGGGCCTTCACCAAGACCCGCATCCATGATTTCGTTGAGATAGCGCTCCTGTTTGATCAATGGGTAGTCACTCCCAAATAGAATTCGTTCGGGACCGACAATCTGGTGGGCCACATGGTAGATATCCTGCCGATAGAGAAAGGGACTTGCCGCTGTATCGTAGTAGACTCGTTGAGTCAACTGGGCGACAGAGGGCATCATCTCATAAAAAATCAGTCCCCCACCCCAATGGGCGAGGATAATCGTCAGGTCGTTGAAGGAAGAGACGAGCCGGTATATCTCTCTCAGGTCTGTGTCTCCCTTACCTGGATAAGAATGCCCAACGGTCTCAGTGACATGAAAAAGGAGGGGAATGCCGAGGTTGCTGATCGCTTGACCGATGGGCTTCATCAGTTCAATGTCTTTAGACGTCATCCCACGCGTATAAAAGCCCATCTCACCAACTCCCCGGAGGCCCGAGGCCACAAACCGATCGATCTCCTCCATGGCCCTTTCAGGATCATCCAGACAGACCGAACCAAAGCCGATCAAACGGTCCGGAAACCGTTCGACAGCATCGAGGATCGCATCGTTTCCCATGAGGCATAAGTCATGGCTTTGCCATGGGAAGCCGCAAACCACCGCCATATCGACTCCCGCATCCTCCATCTCGGCAACCAAGGGTTCAGGACCAATCATCTGCGCCTTTCCGTTCCCGTAGATCTTCCGAAAGGCTGGATCCTTCTGACAGAAGCGCCCTCGATTTTGAAGGACCTGTTGCGGAAATACATGGGTGTGACCGTCTATGATCATTCCATTCTGCCTCAACCTTTCTCCATTGACTCGAACAGGCTGACGTCTCCCTTGCCCTTGCGAAGCACCCGTGGTTCTTCGTTCGTTAGGTCGATAACACTTGAGTGCTCTGCGACGATAATTCCTCCATCAATAACCAGTTTGAGCTGCTTACCGAACCTCTCCTCAATTTCAGCCGGGTCGCTATACAGCTCCTCATTTGCCTTGTACACACTCGTGCTGATGATCGGATGGCCCAGCAATTCGACCATGCTGAGGCAGATTCGATTGTCTGGAACCCGAATTCCCACCGTCTTTTGCTTGGTCATAGCGATCTTGGGCACGAGTTTGGTTGCCTCGAGAATGAAAGTGTACGGCCCGGGTAACAGCCTTCTCATCGTTTTGTAGGCGTAGTTCGATACCTGGGCATACTGACTGATGTCGGTCAGACCGGAACAGATAAAGCTCAAAGGTTTTTTCCGGTCATGTTTTTTCAGTCGATAGATCTTCTCAATCGCCTCCTTGTTAAACAGGTCACATCCAATCCCATAGATCGTATCCGTCGGATAGCCAATCAGCTCACCCGTCTGAAGCGCTCCGACAACCCTTTCAATGAGCCGCCTCTGCGGGTTCTTCGGGTTAATGCTGACGATCATATCCGTCGCCTCCCTCCTGTGGGCCCACTTCCTGTTCGCACCTCACCCCTCCCTTTATCCCTCCAGCGGACCGAGACCACCCTCATTATAAGGAGTTTCATGGGTTTATCAAGGATGACCGGCAAAAACCGTCAGATTGTCCTGTACGCTTTGGCCAGCCAGGTTTTGAATCCCATCTTAATCCAAAAATCGGCGGCCTCCTTATTTTCGACCTGGTAGAAAAGCTCCACATGTCCAATATCACGACTTCTAAACCAGGCCAGGAGCTCATCACACAGGGCCTTTCCGATTCCCGAATTTCGTCTTCCCGCCTTAACGAAAATATTTTCGATGTAACCCACACGCTTCGGAACCACAACCGAGGGACTCTCGTTGATGCGGCCCATGGCAAATCCAACTAAGCCGTTCTCCGAATCGGCAACAAAAACAGCACATTTCTGGTCGCCATAGGCCCGACGCAGATAGGCTTCATACCGTTTCGCCGCCTCGGGTGAAAGCTGATAGAACCCGTCCATGGGTCTCACATAGTGCGCCAGTTCCAGCCAGAGGTCCACAATCTGTCCAAGATCGCCCCCAGTCCAACCTCTGATCTTCACCTTATCCATCGACGACTCCCGTTCACAGCCACTCCTACCCCCATATTATCAGGGCACGCTTTTTTTTTGAAGCCTCCCTCAGCCAAGACTTTCTTGATTTCCCTATGGAATATCGGATCAACGGAATAATGGATTGGTGGACTCAAGGTGGGACACGACACCCTAAGGCTCCGGGCAAAAATCAAGGTTGGAAATCGAGATGAACGCTTCCGTCCCAGGGAATTCGATTCAGCACGACCTTGACCTCACCCATAAGCTAAAGTGTTCTCAGAACCTCTTCGACAAATTCCCTGAGATCGTCGTCCTTGGTTGTCATCGCGAGAATCTCGAGCTTTGATCTCAAACCCTGTTTCTCGATAGCCGTCCTCGTGCCATACTGCCCTTTTAACATCCCGATTGTCTCCCGAACCACGACCGGGTCATCATAGTCAAGGAGAAGTGAGAGGGTGCTCCAATCATCCGGAAGGCCGTATTCCTCAACATATGACCTCACAGCCTCGGAAAACCGGACCGATCCGTGGGCCTCGTAGACAGCGCTGTGGGCCGTTTTGTGTTTGTCTGATCCCTTCTTCCCCATAAAGAGCTTTTCTGCCTCTTTCCGGTACTGTTTTTGTAGCCAACTGGATTGAGCGGGTCTTCCTCTACGCTCTGGTCGATCCCGAGACACGTGGGAACTCCTGTCCTTCCGTCTGTCTATCTCTCTCCAACTCGGCCGATCCTCATCAGAGTAATCACGACCCATCTCTACGAGCTCCATGCAGTTAAGTTTCTGAACGCCTCGAACCTACCGGATCGAGGGAGTTTCGTGGTCGATATGGGCACCTCGTCAAGCTCTTTACCATGATGCCCCAAAAGTGCTGGCAAGTCAACTGGTCCAGGTGGGCGTTTTTGTTCTTGATGTTGCGGCGGCAAGATGATAAGTCTCCGAACCATAGGAGTGCTTCATGGGAGATTTCAACCAATTGAATTTCATTCAAGCTAACCGTGACAAATTCAAAGGGCCGTATCTCGAGATCGGAACTCGATACGGCCTAACCAAGGAAATCAGAGCACTATTTCCGAATTCCGACTACATCGGTATCGATATGGAAGAGGGGGCAGGGGTCGACATTGTGTTCGATTTGACCGAGGACTTCGCTATCGTCGATAGAGTCCTGGCCGGGAAAAGGTTCAATACGATATTCTGTCTGAGTGTATTGGAACACTGCCGGAACCCATTCTTGATGTCTGAGAATATCACAAATCTCTTGAACCCGAAGGGCGTTGTTTACGTTTCTGTTCCATTTTCTTGGCAGTTCCACACTTTTCCTTCTGATTACTGGCGATTTACCCCAGAAGGAATAAAGATACTCTTTCCAGATTTGGTTTTCGATTCTGAGATTGATAACATGTCTACATCCGAAATTGGGGACGTAAGGGAGATTGATCACGACCTCTGTCGCATCACCTTCAGCGTTTCAGCCTGTTTCGATCAAAGAAAATACGGGATGGCGATCAGCCTCAGCATCATAAAGATGCTGAAAAAGCTTGGAATTGCTCCATGGCTTCTTAAATATCGATATCTTCTCCCTCCGGTGATGATCAATATGGTGGGCACAAAGCGATAATTCGGAAGAGGTCTTCGGCGTGGCGTCAACTTTATGTTTTTGGGTCGCTTGTGCTATAGTAGACTAAATTGACATCTTGGAGGTCATCGATGGAGACGGCTTGTTACACCCTTGAGGGAGCTCTCGATAGAGCGATTGAGCACGAACAGCGCAGTTTCGATGTTTACAGAAAGGCGCTCACGATTGTGAAAGACCCACAGGCACGGAAGGTTCTCGAAGAATTAGCCGAGGAAGAATTGGAGCACAGGCACACCCTGGAAAAAGCTCTGGTTGGCGAAATCGTCGCCCTTCATGAGGAAGGGGAATCGACAGGCTCGACCATGAACCTTTCTTACTTCCTTCAAGAAAAGCCCCTGGATGAGAATTCAAGTCCCCAGGACGTCATGGTTTACGCGATCCACGACGAGAAAAGATCCGTCGATTTCTACGGGCAGATGGTCACCCAATGCGCCGGAGCCCCCATGCAGGAGCTCTTCTCCAAACTCCACCAGGAGGAAATGGTGCATCTGGCCAAACTTGAAGAGACCTATGAAAAACTGTATCTGAGCCAGATGTAGTTTTGAAGGATACACCTCAATTCTTCGGGTTCTTCCTTCTCTATTCCCTGATCTACTATTTTCCTCACATGGAATACGGAATGCTTGATGAGGGCAATTTCGGGACCGTTCTCAGTGATGACCGATTGGGCAAAAGATGAGAGGGTGGCAATTTGAGACGAGGCACGGGAGAAACCTTATGCGAAGGTATGTGATTGTTGGAAATGGTGTTGCGGGAACGACCGCTGCTGAGCACATCCGTGAGCATGATAGAGAGGGGACGATCGATATTCTCACAGACGAGTCTAAGCTCTTCTATACCCGGATTCGCCTGCCCGAATATATCGCCGGACAGGTCGAAAAAGATCGGCTTGTCCTTCGGAAGCCCGAGTGGTATCAGGAAAGGCGCATCGCCGTTCATTTGGAAGCGCCCGTTAGCGATATCGATCCGGAAAAGAAAGAGATTCACCCGGCGAAAGAATCTGCTTATCCCTATGATCGCCTTCTTTTAGCCACCGGGAGCCATTCCTTTGTCCCTCCCATAAAGGGTGTGGATAAACAAGGGGTCTTCACCCTGAGGACCTTCGAAGATGCCACGCGTATCAGAGACCATGCCGCTAGGTCGAAACGAGCCCTCCTGATTGGGGGCGGCGTTTTGGGGTTGGAAGCTGGAAACGGATTACGGAAGCTCGGCCTCGAGGTCACTGTTGTCGAGTTCTTTCCGAGGCTTCTCCCCCGACAGATGGACGTTCCTGGAGCGGAACTCCTCAAAGGGCAAATGGAAACCATGGGATTCAGCTTTTGCCTGGGAGCCAAGACAGAAGAGATCACGGGAACGGAGAGGGCCGCAGGGCTACGCCTTGAGGATGGTCGGAGTCTCGAGGGTGACCTGGTGCTGATTTCAGCGGGTGTTCGTCCGAATCTTGATCTCGCCCAAAAGATCGGCCTGGAGGTTGACAAGGGCGTCCTGGTTAACGACCGGCTGGAGACCGGGATACCTGACATCTATGCAGCCGGGGACCTCATCCAGCACCGAGGTGTCTTTTATGGAATCTGGCCTGCCTCGGAAAAGCAGGGGCAGATTGCTGGCATCAATATGGCTGGAGGCAATGCCACATACGAGGGAACCGTCATGTCCAACCGCCTGAAGGTGGTCGGCATCGATCTCGTCTCCGCAGGGGATATCGATGTTGAGGGAAAGCAGGAAGATCTCGTCCAAAAGGACGATGAGCGATTTATCTATCGAAAATTGGTTCTGAAGGATGATACCATCGTGGGGTGCATCCTCTTGGGGGACATATCAGGGGCTCAGGATATCCTTCATGCCATAGAAAACAAAAAGAAAGTGAAATCCTTTAAAGATGAATTGCTCACGGAAGGGTTTGACTTCAAAAAACTAAAAAGCTGAGGAGGAAGCGATGGAACAGTGGCAGTGTAGCGTATGCGGCTATATCTACGATCCGGCAAAGGGAGATCCAGACAATGGAGTCGACCCAGGAACCCCTTTTGACAAGGTACCCGACGATTGGGTCTGCCCCGTCTGCGGCGCCGGTAAGGACCAATTCGAAAAGGTGTGAACTGAGGGGCCCGCGCTTCTTGTGATGGTCCCGTGCATTCTCCAGACTCGTCATCTATCCAGCTTGCCCAGACGCTCGAGCGCGGGCATTTGTGTGCCCGCCGAATTGTCCAATCTTGTACGCTCAAGTCATTGAACGACTAGGTTCGCATCTATACACGATCGCACCTCTACTTCGATGATCTGGGAGATCGCACCCGAGGGAATTTCCATGGAAGAATCGGTGACAGCAGACTTTTTTCACATCGAGTCGATGCTAACGGCAGGGGAGAGACGTTTCAGGGACACGATTCGCAAGTTCGTGGACGAGGAATGCCTGCCCATCATCGCCGAGCAATTCGACCGAGGAGCCTTTCCGATCCAACTCATCCCGAGGATGGCCCAACTGGATCTGTTCGGTCTCCATGTAAATGGCTACGGTTGCAGGAAGGCAAACCATACGGTATACGGCCTGGTCTGCCAGGAATTGGGCCGATGCGACAGTGGCCTGCGGGCTATGTTTTCCGTTCAGAACTCCCTGGTCATGTATCCAATTTTTGCCTTTGGCTCCGAAAGGCAGCGAGAAAAATGGCTTTCCAAAATGGCCCGCGGCGAGGTGATTGGCTGTTTTGGTCTCTCCGAGCCTGATTTCGGGTCCAATCCTGCTGGCATAAGGACCCGAGCTGAGAAGTCCGGTGGTCGGTATGTTCTCAACGGGACCAAAATGTGGATCACGAACGGAACCATCGCCCACGTTGCTCTCATCTGGGCGAAAACCAATGACGGAATCCGGGGTTTTCTGGTCGAAGCCGGGACACCTGGGTTTGAGTCGAGAGAGATCCGTCGAAAGTTCTCTTACCGCACCGTTCCAACATCGGTTTTGATCTTTAGGGACTGTGAAATTCCAGCTAAAAATATCCTTCCCAGAGCCAGCGGGCTGAAATCGATTTTTTCGTGCTTGAATTATGCTCGTTACGGGGTCGCCTGCGGCGCACTGGGCTCTGCCATCGCATGTTACCAGGATGCGCTGGATTTTGCTCGCAAAAGGGAGGTTTTCGAAAGACCCGTTGCCTCTTACCAACTCATCCAGGATCGATTGGTGCGCATGAGCCTCGAGATTACCAAAGGTCGGCTACTCACCTATCATCTGGGCAGGCTGCTCGATCAGAACAAGGCGACTCCGGCCCAGATCTCTCTCGCCAAACTGAACAACGTGCGAGAAGCGATGAAAATCGCTCGGATAGCCAGAGATATCCTAGGCGCCCGGGGGATCCTGGCTGATCATCACGTCATCCGCCACCTTTGCGATCTCGAGGCGATCAGCACACTGGAAGGCACAGAAACCATTCAGACTTTAATCATCGGGCAGGACATAACGGGGATCTCAGCGTTTCACTAGATCCCCATTTTCACAAGGGCCAAGGACCTCGGCATGGGTCCTGAGAGTTTAAAGGCTTCTTCATTAGGGCGTGTCCTCTGATTTGGCTTGGGAGAGACCGTGATGCATGTCAAGGGCATTCGGTTTTACCCTGAGAAGTATCCAACCCGGAAACATTATCCTTTCAACCTCCCCGTGTTCCATCAAACCCGGGCACTTGCATTTTCTTCGCCGGTGACCTTTTTCGTGGGCGAGAACGGAAGCGGGAAATCGACGCTTCTAGAGGCTCTGGCTCACAAGTGCGGTATCCACATATGGCGGGGAGTCGAGAGAAGGCGCTTTGAGATAAATCCCTATGAGAAGATCCTTTACGAATTTATCGCCGTCGAGTGGACCGACGGCATCGTCCCAGGATCGTTTTTCGCATCGGACATTTTCCGACATTTTGCCGAAAGTCTGGACGAATGGGCAGCCGTTGATCCGGGAATGCTGAAATACTTCGGCGGCAAATCGTTAATGACGCAGTCTCATGGTCAGTCCCTCCTGTCCTTTTTTGCGGCCCGTTACAAAATCAAGGGGCTCTACCTCTTGGACGAACCGGAGACAGCCCTTTCCCCCAAAACCCAGATAGGCCTACTCAAGTTGCTTCGGGACATGGGCCAGGCCGGCCATGCGCAATTCATCATCGCTACCCATTCCCCAATTCTTCTCGCCTGTCCTGAGTCGAAGATCTACAGTCTCGACCGCATTCCAATCACGATGATCGACTATAAAGAGACCGAGCAATACCAGGTATACAAAAGGTTTATGAAGGATCCCAATGATTGCCTGAGGAGAGCTGATACGGACTAGGCCGGTCAGAAAAGCATCTCTCATGCGCCCGAGGTCTTCCTCCATCGGTGGAGAGAGGAACCCCCGAGGGGAGGAGCCGTTGGCTCATGGACGCTGTTCTATGACCTGAGAGAGGTACTCTTGGAGATAGAGTCGATCGTAATCTGAGAGGTCCTCGAACTTGATCCCCGCCTTCATTCTCCCCTCATCCGACCCGATAACGTAGACCGCCTTCCCCCGGCAGGTGATCGCCTGCGGTCGGATGCCGATCGTGACCTCAACCCGCTCCCCAGCGATCAAGCCGTATGAAGTTTCGATTCTCGCTCCCCCCAGGCTCAGGTCGAGCGTCGAGGCCCCCTTTGGACGGGGATAGATATCGATAAAACAAAGCACAGGATGAGATACTTCCACTCTCGGGTAGTTTCGCCGCTCCATAGTGCCCCCTTGGCCACATGATTGATGCTCATTTAAGCAAATCCACAAAGAAAGTCAAGAGAATAGTGAAATGGCCCGATGTCGAGTGGTGATTCCGGCTTTATAACCCCTTCTGGATACCACGGGTTCTCATTTTGAGCCTGGCACCTCCTCCCCGCACAGAAATTGCCAAGGGGCCATAGGACCGGAGCAATCTACCGAACCTTTTCAGGATGGGCGAAGATCCACCGTACGGCCTCCTTCGACTCGAAAGCGTTTGCAGTAACCGGCGGGAGGTTTCTGCCTCCCTGATTAATTCCCTCTGTCTCAGTTTTGACGCCTGCCATATGGTCCACCAATTTTGCATCTTGCCCCTCCCGGTCGCGTCATTTTGTCCGACTGCGGGCCAGACCTCGCACTTCGATCGACATCCTTCTGGACAGCCTGTGTTCGCAGAACCCTCGGTCCACGTTAATTCATGGCTGAGGCGTGCACCGGATTCTGCCACGATCTCTTGACAATCAGGTTTTAACCATCTATAATAACTTTGATGGTTACATTCTAGCAAAATGTATCTAACTTGTCAATAGCTTTTTGGGGGTTATAGACAGGATGAGCGCACACACCGTTGACCGAGAATCACAGCGTTTGTGTCTAGACTTTTCCAACACGTTGGAATGGCACGCCAGCAACCATCCAATAGAAAAGCTTCATTCCTACGGCGATTTGGTCTCTTGGGCTCAGGGCATGGAACTTCTCACAGAAGACGACGGACACGAGTTGCGCCGTGAGGCGAAACGCCGGCCCGACAAGGCAACAAAGGTTCTCAGGCGAGCCATTGCCCTACGGGAGGCTATCTACCGAGTCTTTTCAGCGGTTGCAGGCGATCGACTTCCGAAGGATTCCGATCTTACCATTTTGAATGAAGAACTCGCCAGGGCATGGATTCGGTTACAACTCACCTACAAGGCAGACAACTTTGTCTGGGGGTGGACGGGCGGCGGGACAGATCTGGATCGAGTCCTCTGGCCAGTCGCACGATCCGCAGCCGATCTTCTGACCTCTGAGGAGCGAGCGAGAGTCGGCCAATGTGCAGATGACCGTGGTTGTGGCTGGCTTTTTCTCGACATGAGCCGAAACCGAAGCCGACGGTGGTGCGACATGAGAGACTGCGGAAACAGAGCGAAAGCCAAACGGCACTATTATCGTAAACGGGGTCGGAACAGTCGTCAGAATGGATGAAGCGAACAAAAGACCAAACCTCCAGGGGTCTGAGCTCGGTTGAAAGATGTGGAGACTCCAAGGATTTCGTCAAGAATCGCAGAACTGAAGGAGAGAGATATGTTATCTGACCAGATTCAGCAACTCGCCGAGAAAGAAGGGATCGATGCGGTTCGCATCACCCACGCAGGCCCTTTCGAGGGGTATCTATTGCCTGACTCGCCTCGGCGAGCCCCCCATCTGACCATCCCCGACGCCCGCGCTCTGATTATCTGTGGGATCTATATTGGAGGATTCACCCTTCCCAGTTGGGATGATCCCGCCATTGGACGAACCAGTCGTCTCTTTCTCTCGGGTTTCTTCCTCGATGTGGTCGAACCTCTGCAATCCATCATCGGCCTCCTCCGTGACCAGGGCTTCTCCGCCCGGGCTTGCAATGGATTCGAATCCGGGGGATCCATCCTGCCGCTCAAATTGACCGCTCTTCGAGCCGGCATCGGTTGGCAGGGAAAGCACACGCTCCTCATTGCACCGGACTATGGGACTTTTCTCGCTCTCGGCGGGATCGTGACCAATGCCCCACTTCAATTTGACACTCAGCCAGTGAAAGATCGATGTGGAAAGTGTCGGGCATGCCAGGATGCCTGTCCGACCAAAGCGCTTGACCAACCCTATCGGCTAAAGCGCGAGCGATGTCTCTCTTCTCGCATACAGGAGGAATCTCTGTCCGAGGATGTCCATCGTCTCATGGGAAACAGAGTGTTGGACTGCGAAATCTGTCAAACCGCGTGTCCTTGGAATCACAGGCACTTGAAGACACCGTTGCAAACCGAGAGAACTCGTCGCTTCACAGGGAAGGTGGACTCCCTGAGCAACTTCTTTCGCCTTTCGAATCTGGCCAAACTATCAGAGCGGGATTATGAGGGATTCATCGGACCCTATCGCACGGACATTCCTTACCCCATCTTCCGGCGAAACGTCATCGCAGCCTTAGGCCAGTCCAGGCAACCGGAGGCGATCCCCCTCTTGCGATCCGCGATGGAAGAGGGTAATCCGGAAATCAGGGAGAACGCAAGCACCTCACTGAAAGCCCTGGAAAGCTCATGAACAGCCTGAAACACCAAAGGGAAAGGATATTCAACTATCCTCAAAACCATTTGAAATCACACAACAATATTTCATCTCCATCACCCAGCTCTACGAGGCTTATCAACAAAACCAAAAAATTTGGACGTGTTGGGTCAAGGATCGGTCGAATATCTCAAGTCCCCATAACCCCCACGTTGTCAATTTTTGACCGTGGGATCCCCTTTCAAACTTCAGGCCTCTCGATCGGCGATGGAGATACGGCAGTCTATGGACATAGCCAAATCTGTTTGGCTCATCTTCTACTCGAACGCAAAACATCTTTGTCGTTGACTTTTCCCGATCTTTTCCTTTTAATCGGGACAATAGGAGATCATATGGGAGGACAGCGTATTTCTGAGTATCTGTGATCAACCAAGGGCACAGCGACTCGCATGGCGAATCCTTCACACCAGAAGAAGGGGGCAACCACCGCACTTCATAGGCCGGTCTTTTTGGGGTCCCTCGCGCTTACCTTTCTCTTGTTCAGTCTCCCGATCTATGGAAAAATCCTGGGCGCCAGTGCGCTGGCCATAGGCGGTCTGTTTTCGGCCTTCACATTGACAACTTTAGTGCTCCGTCCCTTTGTCGGCTGGGCACTCGATCGTTTTGGCCGCAGAGCCTTTTTGGTCAGCGCTCTGGCTATTAACGCCGTCTCCATGGGTCTATTCGCAGTCGCCACGAGTTTAGGTGGCCTCTATCGCGCTCGTGTCGTACAAGGAGCGGCCTCATCCCTCATGGGGACCTCAGTCAGCACAATTGTTGCCGACCTGACATCTCCTGACAATCGTGGTAAGGAGATGGGCCGAGTCATCGAACTTCAGACACGCGGCGAAATAATCGGTGTTTTTGCTGGCTTTGGCTTGATGAGTTCTTTGTCCACGGGTCTCGCCTGGCGATTGACCTTCATGGGGTATGCGCTGATGGCTGTCTTGGGCGCTCGTTTGGCCTGGACAAACGTGCCAGAAACACGACCCCACCGACCTGCTGTTGCCCGGCCCCGAAGTCCTTTGTCGGGACAGTTCCTCAAGTTGCTGCTCATTGTGTTTACGACGGGCTTGTCTGACGGTATGATCAGGCCCATATACCTGATTTTTTTACAAGATAAGTTCACGACGGACATCGCCACGCTCGGATGGGCTTTTCTGCCCGCTGGAATCGTCTATGGCGTTTTGCCATCGCGCTTAGGCGGACTCAGCGACCGTTTTGGTCGTGCGCCTGCGATGGCTTTTGGACTGATAGGAGCCGGCTTTCTTTTTCTGCTTTTACCGGGACTTCCAAGCATTGGCTGGCTCGTTGTCCTGTACACATTATCAGCGGTCGGGTGGCCTATGGCTGACCCGGCAAAAGTCGCTATGGTCGCAGACGTTACAGGGGGTGAAACAAGGGGAAGGGCTTATGGGCTCTATGAATTCGCGGGCGGGTTAGGGGCGAGTCTCGGTCCCCTTTTGGGCGGATGGTTGTACGACATTGCAGGCCAACAGATACCGTTCTACATCAGTGGAGTCGTACTCTTGGCGAGTGCAATTTGGGTCCTTCTGATGTTGCGACAGCAGTCTCCGATTGATGACTAAACGGAGCTCCCTTAAGTTCCCGAGAAAAGCATGAGCCGCAGAGGTGTCGGTTTCCGTAACGGCCCTGCCCTCCTTCTTGCCGGTGAGGCTCAAGTCTGTATCATGGTTACTTGAAATACCCAGTCACCGCCAAATCAAAGGACGGTTACCTTCAATGACTTGACCGGGTTTTGCTTGCACGGGCTTCCAATTTTTCGGCTTCATCTTCTTTGCCGATCTGCCGGTAAAGCTTCGCCATGCCTCTGCAGATACCCTTCACCTGGGGATGATCTGGCCCAAGGGCGCTTTCCGCAATTGTCAGTGCCCGCCTGAAGAGGGATTCAGCCTCGGCATACTTGCCCTGGTCTTTGTAGAGTGCCGCCAGATTGCTCAGGGAGACAGCCACCTGGGGGTGATCTGGTCCGAGGGCTTTCTCACTTATTTTCAGTGATCGCTTGAAGAGGGGTTCAGCCTCGGTGAATTTGCCCTGGTACTCATATATTAACGCTAAATTGTTCATGGCTAATGCCACCTGGGGATGATCTGGCCCGAGGGCTTTCTCCCATGTTTTTAGTGCCCGCTTGTAAAGGGGCTCGGCCTCAGTATATTTGGCCTGGGACTGATAAACTAACGCCAAATTGTTCAAGACGAGTGCCACAGCAGGGTGATCTTCACCAAAGACCCTCTCCCTTATCTTCAGTGATCGCTCGTAAAGGGGCTCGGCCTCGGAATACTTGCGCTGGTCCTTATAAAGCCCCGCCAGATTGTTTAGGGATTGAGCCACCTGGGGGTGATCCGGCCCAAGAGCTTCCTCTCTTGTCTTCAATGCCCGCTCATGAAGGGGCTCGGCTAAGGCATGCCTGCCCTGCGCTCTGTAAAGTTCTGCGAGATTGTTCAGATTTGTTGCAACATCAGGATGGTCTTTACCAAAGGCCTTCTCATTTATAATGAGGGCCCGCTTGTAAAGGGGCTCGGCCTCGGAATACTCAGCCTGGGCTTGGTAAACCATCGCCAGATTGTTCAGGGCTGTTGCCATATAGGGATGATCGGCCCCATATGTCTTTTCTCCAACTGTCAGTGCCGCTTCAGCTACCGTGGCCGCTTCTGAATACCTTCCTTGTTGATAAAGCAGGGCAACCCTGCTGTTTAGCTCCCTCCACAACTTCTCTTGGGCATAGGTGGGCAGAGTAGACGATATGACCAAAACCACCAATAAGAAGATTCGCGCTGATGCTTTCATGATTCTAAACTCCTCTTTCTTTTGAGGATCCACTCAGGCACATATTCATGACCCTTGCAGTTGGGTTGGCCTCCTGACTTCAAATCAAATAGAGAAGGCCCACTCTCCTCCATGCGGAAAAAGTAGGCCTTCAGATCAGTATCAGATTCAGCTTCAGCCTCGGCCTATTTCAGAACCGGGTGGGCGGTCACTTCTGATGCTCCCAGCTTAACAGAGTTGAAGATTTTGTCAAAGATTTTTCGGTTGAGTCTAACTGAGATCCTTGATTCGTATCTGCCCGCATGACCTACGATTTCCGACGCAAATAGACGGAATTCAACTTTGCGCCAGATGTGCTATTTCATCTTCAAAAGAAATATCTTTAGATGGAGATTGAGACAGATTCTTGACACCATAAACACACGTGCTACTATACAAAGAGGTAAACTATCAAGGCGTCTTTGTATGGAGAAAATCACTTACAAAAAAGGAGAATAAAGAATGCTAGAGCCAGAGATGTTATTAATGTTATTGTTGTGGTTGTAATTATGTTTTTTGGCTGTTTCATCCTGCCCCTACGAATAATACTCAGGAGAAGTTTTTCTCTGGAGCCGTTAACTGTGATAATCAAAAAGATTATTAGGCTAGAATATTGACTATTCAGTTGCACTTTCTAAGAAAATGAAACATTTTCGGAAATGATCAGAGATGAACTTATTCTCGTTGTTAATCAAATACAAAAAAGGAAGATAGAAAGAGATTTCCTGACCGCATGAGAAAGTTGCTAAACAGGAAAGGTTAGCTCATTAAATAGAATTTTTGATACAGAAGCGGATAAAACATTAGTCTCGTCCGTACCACCTTGCCCCCTCCGACCTTCATTCTATCTCTTCGGAATGGGATGTCAGGAAGAAATGGATGGTATCCTCAGACCGTTGATTTATAACTGCAATCCTCCGTTTAACTGATTCCCAATTCATACAAGATTTGAATCGCAAATAAACAGGCCAGACCATCAGTGAGAACAATCCAGCCTGATATGAACGATTTCCGACAGA
>CAYFYO010000053.1:0-28817 GCA_964347335.1 uncultured Thermodesulfobacteriota bacterium | reverse complement strand
ACCTGTGTGCGGACTATGTCAACAACAACTGGCCTAATCTTCCGATTCCGATTGGAAAATGGGAGGGGATCCCCAGTCTAAATGGTGCGAAGATAAAACTCATCCACGCAGATCATCGCGGTGAGCCAGACAGGGGAGCCGATTTGGCGAAGAAGCTAATACTCGATGAGAAGGTTGTCGGCATCTGCGGATCCTATCATAGCTCGGTCACCAAGACGATCAGTACCGTCTGCGAGCAGTACAAGATACCCATGATCAACCCAGAATCGACCTCACCTGAATTGACCAAGAGGGGTTATAAGTGGTTCTTTCGAGCGACACCGCACGACAGAATCTTTCTCAGAGACTTCTTCGAGTTCATGGACCTCCTGGTTCAGGGGAAGGTACCCGGAGTTGGAACGATCTCCAAAGCGGACATCGATGAGATCGGTGCTTGCACTGAAAACACGGAATGGGGAGCGGCCACGAGAGATGTGATCAAGGAATTCGCCGCGGAGAAGGGCTACAAAATCGTGTCGGATGTATCCTATCCGCATGAATCGCCCGATTTGACTGCTGAGGTGAGAAGACTGCTGGCGCCGAAACCCGAAGTCCTCATGTTCGCTTCATACATCTCCGATGCCATTCTCCTGACGAAGACGATGAAGGAGTTTAAGGCAAAAGCGAATCTCTTCTGGTCACAAGACGTCGGGTTTTACCAGCCTAAGTATATGGAAACATTTGGTGAAGACACTGAGGGGATCCTGAATCGGACGGTCTTTTCCAAGAAACTCTTCGGTGTGAAACCTGTTGCCCAGCATATCAACGAGGAGTTCAAGAAGAGAGCTGGCGTGGACTTTATGGGCACCTCGGCTCGCGCATTTACTGGTATGCAAGCATGGGCCTATGTCCTCAATGAAGCAGGGTCAACGGACCCCGATGCCATTCGGGAGGCTGCGGAGAGAATCGAAATCCCTGGCTCTGATTTGATTGTGCCGTGGAAGGGGATCAATTTCGAGACGGTGGCAGGCGAGACAAACCAGAATACGTGGTCGAGTGGATTGATCGTCCAGTATCAGAAAAACGAGCCCGAGATCATCTATCCGCTTGACGTCGCCACGGCGAAGTTTATTTACCCCTGGCCAGGATGGAAGTAACCCGCTGCAATTTCGCAGTGAAATGATGAGAAGAACCTACCCGAGCGTATCGCTCGGGTAGGTTCATTTCCTTGTTCCCTCGTAAAGGCATATTAGATGGATTTACTATTACCAGCAATCGTATCCGGGTTGTTGATGGGAATGCTTTTTGCCCTTGTTGCCCTGGGGCTCGCCATCATATTCGGCGTGATGAATATCGTGAATTTCGCCCACGGCGAGTTCTTAATGGTTGGGATGTATACAGCATTTCTCACGGCAACGGTTCTTTCGATAGAGCCGCTTCTGACCCTCCCCGTAGCCGCGCTCGTTGGACTCATTTTGGGCGTGGCCTCATACTATCTGCTCGTCCGGTATTTGTTAAGAGGGCCCATGCTCGCTCAGCTTTTGGGCACCTTTGGATTGATGATTTTTCTGAGGTACCTGGCCCTCTTCATTTTCGGCCCTGATTACAAGACCCTGGAGAACGGATTGTTAATTGGCAAAAGCATCAAATTGGGGGCTATCGTGCTCAGTTACTCACGGTTGGGGACCGCTGTGCTCAGCGTAATATTCTTCGCAATCATCTATTGGCTGATAAACTACACGCGTCTGGGGATGGCCTTAAAGGCAACAGCCCTGGACGTTGAAGCTGCTGGATACATGGGAATCGATACGGAAAAGATGCGCGGTCTCGCCTGGGGTTTGGGCGGAGCTACGGTCGGAATCGCTGGGGCCCTGCTCACCAATTTCTACTACGTCTTTCCCACTGTTGGGATCCTCTTCGTCATGATCGCTTTTGCGACGGTGGCGCTGGGTGGTTTCGGATCGATCAAAGGGGCCTTTATTGCGGGGTTGATTATGGGTTTGATCATCGACCTCGGTGGCACATTTGTCGGCCCCCACCATAAATTTGCCCTGATATATCTCACTTTCTTTCTCGTCGTCGTATTCAGGCCCCAGGGGCTTTTCGGATGGCAGTAGACAATGAGATTCCTGAAGGACGCCCTATCATTTAAAGATCTCCCACTCTCAGAGAGGATTGGTTTCGTCCTCTTCGTTGTTTTTTGTCTTCTCTTTCCTTGGGTCACGAGGGGGTCCTTTGCTCAGGCAGTGATGATTCAATTTCTCATATTCTGCCTTTACGGGTTGGGGTGGAACCTCATCGGAGGATATGGGGGACAGGTCGCCTTAGGGCAAGCGAAAAACGTTGGCATGTCGGCGTATACGGTCGCCTTGTTCATGGTCTGGTGGAACGTCCCGTTTTGGCTATCCACTCCCCTAGGGGTGATCGTTGCAACTGTTGAGTCCTTTGTTCTGGGCTACTTCCTATTTCGGCTGAGAGGTCACTACTTTGCGATTGCCACCATTGCTGTCTCACTCGTTTGGCAGCAACTGTTTATCAATTGGGATTTGATCGGAGGAGCGCGAGGTGTCGAGCTACCTCTAAGGGAGACGCCAAACTTCATCTATATGCAGTTCGACTCCCCCATTTATTATCACTACTTTGCCTCCGTGCTTGTGTTTGGAGCCATTCTCTTTATGAATTGGTTTAGAAAATCCAAATTGGGCTTCCAATTGCGAGCCATCAGTGCAAGCGAGGATCTCGCAGAGAGCCTCGGGATCAATATCCACTGGGTGAAGGTCAAGGCCTACTGCATTACGGGTGTCTTTGCAGGCATGGGGGGGGCTTTTTACACGGTCTACTATAACTATATCGACCCCTTCTCGGTCATGCATTTAGAGCTTTCCGTGATGATCGCCCTGATGACGATGATCGGCGGTGCAGGGTCCATGTGGGGGCCAATCATCGGTGCCATGATTCTCATTCCCCTCGATCGTTACCTGGGTGCCTGGCTCGGAGGGAGCGGAATACTTGGGGTGGATTTCATGATTTACAGCATGATGGTGATGATCATATCTGCCTATGAGCCCAGAGGAATCTGGGGTCTGATTGAGAGAGTTCGACGAAAGGGTTAGGGAGAGGAGCTGGGTGTGGCGTTATTAGAAGTGACGGATCTGACAAAAGACTTCGGCGGCGTTGTTGCTAACGACCGCATCTCTTTCGAGATCCAAAAGGGTGAGATCATTGGGCTCATCGGTCCAAACGGAGCGGGGAAGACCACCTTATTCAATTGCATTGTTGGGTATCACAAGCCGGGTGGGGGTACTGTAAGGTTCAAAGGGAAGGATATCACCGGCTTCAAGCCCTGGCAGACGAGCCGGGAGGGGATCGGCAGGACCTTCCAGATTATGACCATTTCTGGCTACCTTACGGTTTTGGAGAATGTTATGGTCGGCTCCTTCTGTCGGACTTCAGATCGTCAAAACGCAAGAGATGAGGCGTTCGAGATCTTGGAACTGTTAGAATTGGAGAGAGATGCCGAGGGATACCTGACTGAATTACCCATCGCGAGTCAGAAGCGAGTTGGCCTCGCTATGGCCCTGGCAACAAGGCCAGAACTCCTCATGCTCGATGAGGTTGCGGCGGGCTTAAATCCAAGGGAGACCGATGAAATGGTTACCCTCCTCCGAAAGATCTACGAAATAAAGGACTTGACTCTTTTCCTTACGGAACACGTGATGGAAGTCGTCATGCCCATATCCCAGCGCGTCATCGTCTTGGATGGTGGCCAGAAGATCGTGGAGGGAAAACCGCAGGACGTGGCGAACGACAAACGGGTGATCAAGGCCTACCTGGGTGAGAAGTATGCTAAGGGTTGAAAAAATAGAGGTGCGATATAGCGGTGTTCCGGTCATTCATGACGTGTCCTTTGAGGTTCGTGAGGGAGAACTGATCTCCATCGTCGGCGCCAACGGGGCGGGCAAGACGACCCTACTGAAGACAGTGGCTGGAACCCTTCACGCTACAAAAGGTAGCATCGAATTCGAGAACGAGGATATCACCCGAAGTTCCACAGTCGAGATTGTGAGGAAGGGAATCACCTATGTACCCGAGGAGAGACGAATATTCGGCCCCCTCACGGTCGAGGAGAACCTGAGGTTGGGTGGCTATACTGTCAACGACAGTGACGAGATCGAGCAGAGCCTGGGGTATGTCTATGGCCTCTTTCCCATATTAAAGAGAAGGCAGAAACAACAGGGCGGAACGCTTAGCGGTGGAGAACAGCAGATGCTTGCTATCGGGAGAGGCCTCATGTCCAACCCGAAGATGTTGATGCTCGATGAGCCGTCTCTGGGGCTGATGCCGAGACTCGTGAGTGAGGTGCTAGAGGCTGTAACCAGGTTGAAGCAGGAGGGGAAAACCATTCTTCTCGTGGAACAAAACGTGAGAGAGGCGCTGGAAATGGCCGACAGGGGATATGTTTTGCAGACCGGTCGGACCATCCACGAGGGGACGGGGGACAAACTCCTTGAGACCGATATCGTTAGGAAGGCCTTCCTGGGTCTTTAGCAACCCGAACCGGCCAATCTTGCAAATTCCTCAAGAAATGACTCCATCCGGTATTTTTGCCCCCATGTGTGAGTTTCGCGATGAGGATTGTAATGCGCATCACACCGACACTTCTTCAATCTTCTATGGCGATGACCCTTGCTGGCGCGCCATCACTGCCTCTAACTTTAAGAGGCAGAGCGATAAGCGTGAAGGCCTCTTGAGTGAGGGCCCGAAGATTGGTTAGATACTCGACGAGAATCACACCGTTTTGCAACAGAGGGAGGTGATCGGGAGGCGGAACGCCTGATTCTAAAAAGCCCTTCCGAGGATCGCCGGGTGCACAGATATCCAATCCGAGCAGACTAATCCTTTCGGCCAGCCACTCGATCGCCCCTGACTCTAGGTAAGGTCGTCTCGAAAAGTAGTCCTGGGTATTCCATTTATCAGACCAATCGGTCCTGATGACGATCCTTTCACCTTCGCTGATATCATATCTCTGCAATTCATCTTTGGTGATCCCCCCGAGTGGGCCCTTATGGGACATATCGATAAGTCGGGCTCTACCAACGAGGGTTTCCAGGGAGAGCTGATCTACAGACAGTCCGTCCTTGAGCACATGGATTGGCCCATCGACATGCGTGCCGGTGTGAGAACCCAGAGTTATCTTTCGAGTCATCCGTCCTTCGAGGCCAAGTCGACCGAGTATCGTGATCTCCGTGCGAGGGTGCCAATCGCACAGTGGCGTGGCCATTCCATCATAGATGTCGAGTGTGAGATCAATGATCTTCATTTCTCATCTCCCCTTTTTGGATCATGACCTTAATTCCCGCAAAGGTTCACCGATTCGCATCACGGAAGTTTCGAGATTTTCAAAAGTTGACCTGCTGTCAATATCTTCTGATTCCAAAAATGGAGTCGCTCACCAAAGTCGTCCGGATCTCTTTCGAATGCAGCTTCTGGAGAATCAATCCAGTTCAACAACAAGATCTTTGATGATTCGATCGTTTGCTGGCTCGACGAACACCTCTTGCTCTTGTCTGATAAGTGTCTCACATGACCGGAGGACCCGACCATTGACTTTCATGCAACAGGTCTTGCAGACTCCCTGGCCACAGCGAAAATCCCTGAATGCCAGAGAGGGATCCCTATTCTCATAGATGTATCGGATCGCGGTTTGAATCGTCATTCCGGGTCGATATGGAACCTGGAATGTGTCGATCCGATGCCGTTTGTCTTTCGGTGAGCACCTGAGAATTTTGACGCGAACGACACTCATTGCCGTTGATCGCCTTCCGAGAGCGTGTGCTTTCTCACAGGGGCATAGGCCATCTCGATCTTTTGGCCTCTTTTCCGAACGACCGTGTGTTGCGGCATATCTGAGGTTTCGGGAAAGTCTTGACGAAAGTGGTGGCCACGCGTCTCTTTTCTCATTATAGCCGATCGAACGACCAGTTCAGCTAGGTCGAGGGTCATGGAAACTTCAACGGCCATGCGCCAATCGACATTGAACACGCACCCGCCGGCAACCTCAACCCTCGGCAGGCCGTTCTGTTTGAGATCGAGGATTCTCTGGGTAGCCTCTTTCATCCCCCCTTCGTCTCGATTGGGTCCGAGATAGCGGTCCATGACCCGTTTCAACTCTTTTCTGAGAATGAGCGGACGGATGCCCTGCTCTTTCTTCTCCAAAAAGCCTTTCCATTGTTGGATTCCCTTCCGGATTTCTTTCGAAGGAAGAGAGGGGTGCTGCTTCCCTCTCGAGTGCTCAAAGGCGTATTTCCCTGCTCTCGCCCCAAAGACCTGGGTTTCCGAGAGCGCGTTTCCCGAGATTCGATCTGCGCCGTGCACGTTGCTTGCGTTCTCTCCCGCTGCGAACAGCCCTGGGACCGTCGTTTCAGTCTTCTCATTAATCCGTATACCACCGAGCGCATGATGGACGGCGGGGCACACTTCGATCCGATCCATCCGAATATCTATGCCTAACTTCCTGAGATTTCGGTCCGGACCTTTTAAGAGTTCATTCACCAGTTTATTGATTTCCTTTCGGTTTTTTGATGAACGGCGAGGATCAATATAGACCGCATCGTGTTCGGTTCCACGTCCTTCGTCGATCTCTTTCAGGATGAGCCGCATCAAGGTGTCTCGAAGAGGTAAGGGGCCCTCAGGCAAGAATTCCCTCTCCTCGTTATTCAACAATCGAAAATCCAGGTATCGCCTTTCAAGGAACGTCTCGTATTGGATCAGTATCCCCCTGACGGATTCGGGATAGGCGAAGACAGCGGGATAGTACTGCAACATCTCCAAGTCAATGACATCGGCCCCTGCCCGAAAACCCAAAGACACGCCATCACCCGTCGAATCGTGAGACGTGTCGGTCTTCCCCCAGAGTTCTTCATACCCTCCGCAAGCGAGAACGGTCGACTTCGAGGCGAAGGCGTAGAACCGCCCATCTCTCAGGTTCAAACCGAATGCGCCCACGGTCTCCCCTTGGTATTGTAAGATATGGGAGACACAGAAATCTTCGAAAACTCTCACGTGAGGCCGGCGTCTGAGTTCCCTTTTCAGGCCTGAAATCAATCCGAATCCCCCCCCGACGATGAAGAGATTCCTCGGATACGTCTGTCCGGGGTGATGGATTTGGAGAAACTTTCCGTCTCGCTTCTTGAATTTGATTCCGAACCTCTCGAGATCGAGAGCCCTCGAAATGCTCTCGTCAGCCAGCACCCTTACGAGATTCTGATCGGCTAGGTATTTCCCTCCGACGATCGTATCCTGATAATGCACATCGGGATTGTCTCTTGGATCATGGATTCCGAAGGCGGCTTGGAGCGATGGGTAAGCCAGTGGAGTGATGCCTGATCTTGATATCGGGCCTTTACTTAAAAGGCAGACCTCTGCAGCCAGATTATCAGCCTCTATGGCGGCACGAACCCCAGCAGCACCACCGCCGATGATCAAGACATCTGTCCTCAAAGTCTCATGGGGGTTCATTCCGTGGGGCTGATTATAAGACATGGGCCCAGAGCTGGTCAAACGATTTGAAGTGCAACGAAGGAAAGGTTCCGTCAGAACGGGCCCCCCGGAAAATTAATTGTTGCACTTCATGAAGGAGGGTGATATTATATTCGTCTATCCGGATATATGAATACAAAAGCAAAGCCATATCGAACCCATAAGGCTGTTTTGTCGAACCCGTGGGTCACCTTTGTAGACAACGGTTTGAGAGGCCCACAAGACCCTCGTTTTTCGGCTAGCCACAAGGAGAGAGACATGGAGGAAATTGTGAGACAGTTTAAGGCCTTCTCCGACGAGACGCGGCTGAGAATTCTCCACCTTCTCCTAAAGGGGGAGCTCTGCATCTGTGAACTCATGGATGTATTGGAACTCACTCAATCCAAGGTCTCCCGCCATATGGCCTACCTGAAAAATGCAGGACTTGTCAAGGATCGGCGGGAGGGCGTTTGGGCCTACTATTCGTTGACAGAGCCTCGGAACAAAATCCATACTTCTCAGTTGAGGTGCTTGGCAGAGTGTTTTGAAGGTAACGAGGTCCTCAAACGTGACGATGAGCGCTTTGAGTCGCTCAGGCAGGAAAAGACACAAACTCCTGCAGAGTCGCCCGAAGATCTGCCGATCGAGCTTCTGTAACTTGATTTTTCCATTGGAGGTTACATACCGTCGGTACTGAGTCTGAAGTTGCGGATGTATTTTGCAGAAGTGTTCACCATGGAGACACAGAGAACTCTGAGATCAGTTTGTTTCCAATGCCGGTATTCGCCGGCATTGGAGACCATCCACCCTTATGGGAAGCAGCGGGACGTTTGATCTGTGGTTCACAGCTCGTTCAGAAACCGGTTTTGCCCTGGAAGGGCAGATGATTCCTATTTGTCAGCTTCTCGCGACAAACAAGAGAATTCTCTTCTCTGTGATCTCTGTGTCTCCGTGGTGAGTTTTGAACGGCGGTTTTCCTGGGACTCTCTATCTGAGGGGAATAGACATGGCTGAGACGAAAGAGAGGGACATCACGAATAATCGAAAAGGGCTGAGCCTTTTCGAAAAGTATCTTTCTCTGTGGGTCGGCCTTTGCATCGTGGCGGGTATTCTGCTTGGAAAAGTGGCCCCCGGTGTGGCAGCCTTCATGGATGAATTGGCGATCTACGTGGGTGAGGCTCCTGTCGTTTCCATCCCCATCGCCGTCTGTCTTTTTTTCATGATGTACCCGATCATGGTGAAGATCGATTTCGCTGAGGTCCTCAAAGCAGGCAGGAATGCCAAACCCGTTGGACTGACCCTCTTGGTCAACTGGGCGATCAAGCCTTTCAGCATGTATGCGATATCGATTCTTTTTCTGGGAACCATGTTCGTTGGGTTCATCGGGAGCGAGGTGGTGGACCATGTCAAGATGCCTCTTGGCCTCGATCTTCCTGTTGGCGCCACTCACGGGGCAGGAACAGTCGTCTTGGTTGAGGGTGTCAAGACCTTAGCGGTTCCGCTGTGGCGAAGCTACCTTGCGGGGTGTATTCTGCTGGGAATCGCTCCCTGTACAGCCATGGTCCTTGTCTGGGGATATTTGGCAAAGGGCAACGACGGGCACACTTTGGTGATGGTTGCAATTAACTCGTTGACGATGCTTTTGCTCTATGGTCCTCTCGGCGGTTTCTTGCTCGGGGTCGGCCGTCTCCCCGTTCCCTGGCAGGCTCTCCTTCTGTCGATCGGCATCTACGTGGCCTTGCCCCTGGTTGCTGGCTACTTCTCCCGGAGGTGGATCCTGAGCGTGAAGGGGGAAGAATGGTTCAAGGAGCGTTTTCTCCATGTCTTGACACCCGTGACAATCGTGGCCCTCTTGGCGACGCTGGTCCTTCTCTTCTCTTTCAAGGGTGATGTGATTCTCGCGAACCCCCTCACGATTCTGTGGATTGCGATTCCCCTGTTCATTCAAACGAACCTTATTTTCTGGCTTGCCTACGGGCTTGCAAAGCTTATGCGATTGAAATACGAGGATGCTGCCCCTTCAGCGATGATCGGTGCCAGTAACCACTTCGAAGTGGCCATCGCCACGTCGGTCATGCTCTTCGGACTGGCCTCTGGAGCAGCTTTGGCAACCGTCGTGGGTGTCTTGATCGAAGTCCCGGTCATGCTCCTGCTGGTCGGCATTTGCAAACGGACACGTCACTGGTTCAAGGTGGAGGAGGCACCTGCTGTCGTTTCTTTGCAGCAGCCAGTCGATGAACGGCTCACCAATCCTGGCGCAAAATGACAGATGCGGGAGTTGGGCGGAAGGAAAGAGATCCAATATGAAAGAAGAAACGAGACACGTTCTATTTCTCTGTACTCATAATGCCTGTCGGAGCCAAATGGCAGAAGGCCTATTGAGACATTACGGGGGGAACGGTTATGTGGCCTACAGCGCCGGGATAAACCCCTCTCGCGTTCATCCCTTGGCCATCGAGGTCATGGCGGAGAAAGGAATCGATATCTCTGGCCAGCGGTCGAAACACGTGGATGAGTTCTCGGAGCAGGATTTCGATACCGTTGTTACCATCTGTGAGGAGGCCAGGGACCGATGTCCGGTCTTTCCCGGTAAGGGGGAAAGAATTCATTGGGATCTTGAGGATCCGGCAGAGGCCCGGGGCTTGAGGGAGGAAAGGCTCGAGGTATTCCGAAAAGTCAGAGACGAGCTTCTTGAGCTCATTCGGCTTCATCTGCTCGTTGATGCTCATTGAGCTTGATGAGATAGGGAGCGGATCTTTTTGCGAAGGCTTATTCCCCAGACTTATATTGTGATAGCATGGGGGAGGAATGACAACGGGTAGACGCGCTTCTGCGATCAGAGATCGGATACACCCAACGACGAGTGTCATCACGCTCGCAAATCACTGGGACCATTTTCTCGCCCGTTGGGGGTATCGGCGCGCTGAACATCGCGTCGAACCGGGGTTATACGCCATGGGAAGCCCCACATCGGATTCGCCGGTCTTTGTCAGTGCCAATTATACGCTGAGTTTCGACGCTTTACGATCAGCGCTCTCTGGTTTCGATGGTTACCTCCTCGTGCTTGATACCAAGGGGATCAACGTCTGGTGTGCTGCCGGTAAAGGGACGTTTGGTACGGACGAGCTCGTTCATCGGATTGAAGTGACGGGCTTGAAGGAGATCGTCAATCACCGGGTTCTCATCTTACCTCAGCTTGGCGCTGCCGGCGTCGCTGCCCATGAAGTCAAGAGGCGATCGGGATTCCGTGTCGAGTATGGTCCCATCCGGGCGGCCGACCTGCCGAAGTATCTCGAGAACGAGAAGCACGAGGCGACCCCCGAGATGCGGCAGGTCACCTTCCCTCTACGAGATCGCCTGGTTCTGGTTCCAGTGGAGCTCGCTCACGTGCTTGTCCCAATCATAATCTCCGGGGTCGGTCTTTTTCTGCTTGGTGGGTTCGTGGCATCTCTGGCAGTTGTTTCGGCAATCCTCGCTGGTGTCGTCCTATTTCCCATCTTCCTTCCGTGGCTGCCAACTCCGAACTTTAGCACGAAGGGATTTATCCTGGGCGGCGCCGTGGCCATTCCCTTTGTTCTGATCGCCGTTCTGGGTAACGCACACGGAGCCTGGTGGGTGCGGGTCGGATGGGCACTCATCGGGATGCTGGTTTTGTCATCGGTGACGGCTTTCCTCGCCCTGAATTTTACCGGGTCAACCCCCTTCACGTCGAGGACCGGCGTCAGAAGCGAGATATTTACCTACATTCCTGTCATGGCTGGGATGTTTGGGCTGGGCCTCTGTATGGCCGTTGCGTTTTCAGTCATCCGCATATGGGGAGGTCTATGACATGGTGAATGCCTACCGATCGAATACCCTTCAGTACGATTCCGACCGCTGCACGAATTGCGGTATGTGTAGCACTGTTTGTCCACACGGCGTTTTTACCTCTGGACACGGAGTGGCTCAACTCGTCCATCGTGAGGAATGCATGGAGTGTGGTGCCTGCCAGCTCAACTGTCCCGCAGAGGCCATTGCAGTCGCGAGCGGCGTGGGGTGTGCAACGGCAATGATTCGTGCAGCCCTGACTGGGAAAAAAGAACCCGCCTGTGGGTCTGAAGATTCATCCTGCTGCTCATAACGTCGCCTTTCCTGCGTAGCGCCTCAAACGACTTTTCCTTCGATTGACACACGATCAGAGCGGTCCTCAACGTCTGAATTCTGTTGATTTCTGGGGATACTCTTGTCCCTGAGTGATCCCGCCTGCGGCGGGAACAGGGCATCGCAAGCGCATGGGATCGAAGGAATAAGAGAATCCACACTGCAGATTCTGGATTTCCTAGGGAAATCGATAGGATAGAGAAACGGCACACTGAAAAATGAGCAAACCTCTGCCTCTGGCGACTTGTTTTTCCAGGGGTTCTGAACTATTATGGTTTTCTGATTTGTCCTTCACTCTCCTCGCTGAGGCGGCATGGGAAGAAGATGGGGTCTGGCAAAAGAATGGATATACCCTACTGGAATCCTGTCATTGAAACCTTACCGCGAGAGAAACTCCGGGCCCTCCAACTCACGAAATTCAGAAGGATCCTGGAATGGGCCTACCAAAACTCGAAGTTTCACAGAAGGTTGTATCAGGAAGCAGGGATTGTCCCAGAAGGTATCAGGGATTTTGAGGAAATCCGAAAGGTTCCGAAGGTCGAAAAAGCCATGATTCAGAAAATGCAGGAGCAGGACCCTTTTCCATATGGTGAGGGTTTGTGTGTACCCCTCTCGCGTGTGACAGAATATCGGCAGACTAGCGGAACAACGGGTCGCCCGGTCTATCAGGCTGACACCTGGCAGGATTGGGAATGGTGGTCTGAGTGCTGGAGTTATATCCTCTATGCCCATGGATACCGGGAAACGGATCGGGTGTTCATCCCCTTCGGGTATAATATCTTCGTTGCTTTCTGGGCGGGTCATTACGGGGCTGAGAAGCTTGGATGTGAGGTGATACCAGGGGGTGTTCTGAATACAGAAGCAAGGGTCCTAAAAATCCAAGAACTCAAGGCCACAGCCATGATGGCGACTCCGACGTACGTTCTCGGCATGGCAGATGTGGCAAAGAAAAAGCTCTCCATAGATCCTGCAAAGGCTCTCTCCATTAGAAAAATCACCTGCGCGGGTGAGCCAGGTGCGAGTATCTCATCAACCAAGCGGCGGATGGAGGAAGCCTGGGGAGCCAAAGTCTACGACCACGTGGGAGCAACAGAAGTTGGGGCTTGGGCGTACGAGTGTCAGGCTCAAAAGGGGCTTCACGTCAACGAGGCCTTCTTTTTGGCTGAGATCGAAGATCCAGAGACGGGAGAAATTATTGAAACGCCCGATAGAGTCGGCAAGGTGATCATCACCGCCTTCGATCGAATGGCACAACCATGTATCCGATTTGACACGAAAGATCTCACGGCCTGGACTGAATCGGGTTGTGAGTGTGGGAGAACCTTTCGCAAGTGCCGGGGAATCATCGGCCGTGCCGATGACATCACCAAGGTGAAAGGGGTCCTACTGGCACCGACTGCCATCGAAGAGGTCGTCCGGAGTATCCAGGAACTGGGGGATGAATATGAGGTGGTCGTCGGCAAGAAGGGTGATGTCGATGACATCCTCTTGCGAGTGGAGGTCCTTCCGAGTCATGAGGCAGAACAAAAAACGGTTCTTTCTCGCCTGAAGGATCAGCTGCGGCTCAAGACCAATCTCGGCTACCGTATCGAGTCCCATCCCTACGGTTCCCTTCCGAGGTATGAGGTCAAGGCGAGGAGATTCAAGGACCTCAGAAAGCTGGAGGCCTGATATGGAGAAGTGGAACCTCGAGGAGATGGATTCGAAGATACAGAAGATGCGCCGACTCGCTGAGGAGCTAAAGGAGGGAGGCCAAGGGATTCAGGCGGTGGAGCGGAACGCGGATCGCATACTCGCGAGCATCAAAATGCTCGAACTCAATATTAGTGAAGTCAAAAAACTCTTCTAGCCTGCCTTATTCACGGATCTCTAGTACTCGGACATAACCCCCCCCCCAACAAACTGAAAATCTTCGTTGCGGGTTTCGAAATGGTGCTTCCCACCCGCTCAAGGCTACTAATACGGACGCATTGGATGTCTTCACATTGGCTTTTCAGGACAATGCCCGACTACGCTCTCTCGCCCGCTGCCCTTCGGCCCTGCTCAGGGTCGCTCGAGCCCACAGAGTTCGCAAGAGATGATTCTGACTCTGGCCTGATTTTTTGGGAGGAAAAATCAGGCCACCCACTCAGCCCCTTCGGGGCAATGTAAGACAGATTTCACAACCAGTCGCGGGTGGTACCAAATCAATGGATACATGCGAAGCATTGATGCCCTTGACCTGAATCGCCCTCTCAGCGATTCAGGTCCAAACTCAGAGATCTCAGTGTGCTCTGCGAGAGATGGGAACTGACTTAATGCACTTGCACGAGTCCTGAAGGGAGGCCTGAAAAGACCCGAGTCGAACCTGAAGGTGGATTGCTCATGGAGATCATAGGGATTTATGAATCATCCGGGCTCGGAGGTTTTCTGGAGGAGGCTACATCGCCCAGTCTCTTATGCACGTTTTTCTTTGGCCCGGATGGCCATCAAGATACGCTCCGATGTGGCCGGCAGTTCGCTGATTCGGACGCCGGTTGCATCGTATATGGCGTTGAGAATGGCGGGAATCACGGGCATGATGGCTCCTTCACCCACTTCCTTGGCTCCGAAAGGTCCGTTGGGTTCATTGCTCTCGATAATAATGGAGTTCATGTCAGGAAGGTCGAGGGCAGTGGGGATTTTATAGTCCCCTAGGGTCGGATTCAGAATCTCTCCCTTTTCTCCAAACCTCACGGCCTCAAATAGCGCTTCGCCCACACCGTTGGCGAGTGATCCCTCCATCTGACCCTCTACGGAATTTCGGTTGATGGCAAAACCGCAGTCGTGAGCATCGGTCATATTCCGTATGCTCACTTCACCGGTCTCGAGGTCAACCTCAACCTCAACGACGAGTGCAGAACAGCCATAGGCGGGAGATGTTCCGACAGCGGCGCCCTTGAAGTCGCCTCCCAATTTGGGGGGTTTGTAAAGGCCGCGGCCGATGATGATCCCTCGCTTGTTGAAAGCGAGCCGGGCCGCCTCCCGGAAAGTCAGGGAATCGTCAGACGGTCTATCCTGAAAGCCTCGATGCTCACCAATGTAGCCCCGGCGGATCCCCTCAAGGATACCATAGTCCTCCGTTCCGAGGATCAGGCCGTCTCGAAAAACGAGACGCTCCGGAGCCACTTGGAACGCCTCACCGACGGCTTCGGCGATCTGAGACCGGGCATCTTCGGCGGCTCGTTTGGTTGCCCAGCCGGTCATCAGGGTCTGGCGGCTGGAGTAGGCGCCCAGATCAACCGGGGTAAGCTCCGTATCGCCCGAGACGACTCGGACATCCTCAAGGGGGAGCCCCATTACCTCGGCGGCAATCATGGCCATGGTCGTATCTGATCCCTGACCGATTTCGCCGGAGCCTGTGAAAACCGTGATACCGTTTCCATCTTCCGCAACCTTGACAAATACGTGGGAATGGGCCATCTCGGTTCGGTAGATGGGATAACCCGCTCCGGAAACGAAGAAGCCACAGGCCATCCCAATACCCCGGCCTCGAGGAAGTTTCCCCTTCTTATTTCTCCACGCCGCATTCTCCCTGACCGCCTCGATGCACTCTCGCATACCGAAGCTACTGAGATAGAGCTGATTGACGGTCGTTTCTCCTGATTCCATCACATTCTTCAGCCGGAGCTCGACGGGGTCGATGCCGAGCTCTTCGGCGATGCGATCCAGCTGAACCTCAAAGGCTGCCCTGTTGGCAACACCGCCATGTCCCCGGTGCGCCCCGCAGGCGGGTTTATTGGTATACACCCTCAATCCGTCATATTTCATGGCCTCGATCCGGTAGGGCGCTCCAAGCAGGGAGCCGGCGTAGTATACGGTCGCGATACCGAAGCTCGTATAGGCGCCGCCATCGAGGATGGTCTTGTTCTGTATAGCCAGTAGGGTTCCATTCTTCGTTATTCCGGTCTTGAGCTCGACAAAGTACTTGTGGCGTGCCCGGCTGTAAAGGAAAACCTGTTTACGGTCAAAGACCACCTTGACAGGCTTTCCAGTTCTCATGGCGAGGACGCAAGCACTCATTTCTTGAGTTGTTCCTGCTGCCTTGATTCCAAAGCCGCCACCGACATAAGGCTTTTTGACGCGAACCTTATGAAGGGGCAGCCCAAGGGTCATGGCAATTGTCCGCTGGACATAATGGGGGGTTTGGGTTGATGTCGTCAGGGTGAGGTTTCCAAAGGCATCGTAGGTGGCAATGCAGGCCTGGGGTTCCAGGAAAGCGGCGTCGAGACGATCGTTGACGAATTTGTCCTCTCGAATGTAATCGGCCTTCCTGAAGGCAGCCTCCACATCGCCAAATTCCTGGTGGACCTCAGCCGTGACGTTTCTGGGGAAATCCTCGTGGATGAGGGGAGCTCCCTCGGCCATGGCTTCGAAGGGGTCGAGCATCACGGGTAGCTCTTCATAGTCGACTCGGATGAGTCCAAGGGCCTCCTGAGCGGTTTCTCGATCAATGGCTGCGACGGCGGCGATCTCATCGCCAATGTATCGAACCTTGTCGACGCAGAAGACCGTCTCGTCATATCTGGCAGGACTCACGCCATACTTGATGGTGCCCGCATCTTCATGAGTGATAACGGCCTTCACCCCTGGAAGGCGTTCGGCCTTTGAGGTATCGATGTTGACGATGTGCCCATGGGCAATAGGACTCTGCAAAATCGCACCGTAAAGCATGCCCGGCATGGAAATATCGTCTGTAAAGACGGCCTGTCCCGTGGCTTTGGCTGGAGCATCAACTCTGGGAAGTCTCGAGTTGAGAATCGTATAGCCATGCCGATCCCTTCTAGCCATTGTCTTTCCCTTTCTCGGAGGCTACCGTCTTTGCGGCTCCCTCAATCGCATCAACGATTTTCTGGTAGCCCGTGCAGCGGCAGAGATTACCCGAAATGGCCTGGCGGATCTGCTGTCTGGTGGGAGTTACGTTACGATCCAACAGGGCCTTGGCTGACAGGATCATTCCAGATGTGCAAAAACCGCACTGGATGGCTCCTCCGTGGATGAAGGCAGACTGGAGAGGGTGAAGCCCCTTTTCACCGATTAGACCTTCAATGGTCGTGACCGTGTGGCCGTTTGCCTCAACAGCCAAGACAAGGCAGGAGTTCACGGGTTTGTCATCAAGAATGATCGTGCAGGCGCCGCAGTCGCCGATCTCGCAACCCTGTTTCGTCCCCGTGAGGCCCAAATCTTCACGGAGGACTTGAGCGAGGCTTCTATTGGGTTCCACAAGGAGATCATGAGAGATGCCGTTCACCGTGATCTGGATTGTGTGCTTCATCGGATATTCCCGATTCGGGATTTTCGGGTCGTCAGGACAGCGCCCGTCTGGCTGCATCCTGAATTGCCCTGCGTGTCAAAACTGCAACAAGAATCCGGCGATACTCGGCAGATCCTCGGATGTCTGATATGGGCTCACATTGGGCGGCGGCTGCCTCTGCCGCCTTCTCTATGGTTTTTCGCTCGGGCGGGTTTCCGATCAGGCATTTCTCCGCCTTCTGAGACCGGATGGTTCTGGGAGCCACTGCCCCCAGAGCGACTCGGGCGTGGGTTATGGTTTTGTCTTTTTTCAGACCTAGCAAGACACTCACATTGACCACACTGATCTCCAGGGTTTTACGAATGCCGTACTTGAGGTAAACGCTCCCACATCTCGGAGGGGCCTCATTAATCATGATGTGCGTCAATAGCTCATTAGGCCTCGTCACGGAGGCTCCAGGCCCCTGGAAAAAATCCTCCGCTGCAACCTCCCGACTCCCGGGCGGCCCTGTCAGCTTGATCCGGGCACCAAGGCAAATGAGAGGGCCATGAGAATCCGCAGCGGGTCTCGCAGTCACAAGGTTACCTCCAATCGTCGCACGGTTTCGAATCAAGGGAGATCCCAGTTTTTGAGCCCCCTGGGCCAGAATGCTGAAGTGCTTTTTGATCTCTCGATGGGTCCCGATTGCATCCATGGTGACCATCGATCCCAATCGAAGCTTGCCAGGGTCTCCGCCGGTCCTGATCTCCCGGAGTTCGCGAATACGGCCTAAGGACACAACCACCAGGGGTTTGATGAGACCCTTTTTCATGTTCACCAACAGGTCGGTGCCCCCGGCAAGGACCGCCGCATCCGAACCGTGCCGATCGAGGAGTGATAAGCATTCGTCAAGGGTCTTGGGTTCATAAAAGGTGAACTTCGGGAGTAACATTGATTCCCCACGTATGAAAAAACGAATACTTTAGTTCATCCTAGTGAACACAATGAATATGGTATCACATTGTGTTTGTGTGTCAAGGTCGGAAATAATGATATGAGCTAGGCAGTGTGTTCATTATGGAGAACAAGTGGCCGTCTTGGACATAGATATTAGCCTCCCATGGCCAGATGGATAATCTCCAGGCGATCCCCCTCTTTTAACATCGTGCGGTCGTACGCCTCCGCGTGTACGAATTGGTGGTTAATCTCGACAATCATGTCAGAAGTCCTTGACTCTTCAACGATTTCGAGCAGTCTGGATACACTTGTCCCAGGAGGGACTTCGGTTTCGACGCCGTTGACGGAGATTCTTACATGAACCAATTGCGGTTTCTGCTCAGCAGCCAGATCGGATTACCCCCTTCGTTATGGTCTGTGCCTACATCGAGAGAACACTCCGATGGGTCCCGCGACCGCGTTTTCCCTCACCTTCGGTATATCCTCAGAAATGAGGGGATAGCAGGCTTTCTCCGAGATCTATCCTACCAAACATTTCGATCTTTTGCCATATTTCCGGACGGTTCTCAAATTTGTCTGGTGAAATCCATCGTCCCTTCTGCTCCGACGCTCCTCAGGTCATCCTCCCGGGGTTCGCACACGCCCCTGTGGGAGGACAAAGGAAAAAGAGGAAAGGAGCAAGGAGAGGAACTCCGAAGAGGCTTCACTTTTTCGGCCTTTATCCGCGGACATATGTTGGTGCCCCACTTCTCCCGCGAGTCGTTTACGGCGAATGGAGTTCACCAGAAACTCCACAAACTCCAAAAAGCGATAGGTAGTCAATGTGAGGCCAACATGCTAAAATTAGCGGACGGGGTAGATTCTGTAGAAGGGAGCACCGGGACTTGTGATATCGATTTCGGACATGAAGGCTGGGAGAATTTCACATGACAATTACCATTAAGAGTGGCCTCCCGCTCGCAGAATCGATCGGAAAGCGAAGGCTAGAGGTCGAGTGGCCGGGGGGAACTTTAGCGGAATTGATTCAATATCTTCACGAAAAAACAGGGACTGATGTCGAGAGAGCGCTAAGGGGCGACGATGGGTCTATAGCTTATGTCATCTCCGTCAATGGAAAAATCCAAAAAGAGCTATCTGCCCTCATTCACGATGGAGACGAAATCTCATTCCTCCTGCCAATTGGGGGAGGGTGAGAGCCGATTTCGTGAAAAAATTGATACGCGGAAAGGACTATGGCGGAAAAAGAGATCCAGATTCGATGTAAGGCTTGTAGTTCGAGATTCGGTGTCTGGCCACTGGAGCCTACAGCCCAATGTCCGCAATGCCAACAGGATTGGAAGATCAGGTGGCTTGACGCTCACTCAGGGATGATTATCGCACCGGTCTCTTGGAAAGCATACCAATCAAAATCGAGGAGGATCATTCCGGATGAGTAGAATCGCCTATGTCAATCTGACTTCAGAGACGGTTGATATCCGAGAGATCCCACTGGAATTGAGAAGGGATTTCTTGGGGGGCAGGGGCATCAATACCCACCTCCTTTATGAGAACGTTGGGAAGGAGACCGATCCTTTGGGGCCGGATAATGTCCTTATCGTGGGTGCCGGTCTGCTGACAGGAGTTGCTGGGGTTTCCAACTCTCGGATTAGTTTTTCGGCAAAATCTCCAGAGACGGGGCTCTTGGGAGATTCTGCGATGGGAGGATTTTTTGGTGCGGAGCTCCGTTATGCTGGATTCGATCACCTTGTGCTACAGGGAAAGGCAAAAAAACCCACCTACCTGTGGATTCATGATGGGACAATCGAGTTTCGGGACGCCGCGAGTCTGTCTCAACTCGACACCCTCCAGATGCAAACAAAGATCCGTGAAGATCTCGGGGATCCCAAGATTCAGGTTGCCTGTGTTGGCCCTGCCGGGAGGGAAGGGATCGCTTTTGCCTGCATCATTCACGGGCTCTCCCATGCTGCAGGTCGAACGGGGATGGGAGCAGTGATGGGTTCGAAAAACCTCTGGGCGATTGCTGCCCGGGGGACAGGAACCATTCCAGTCCACGATGCTGAGAAGCTTCTCCGTGTCGTTGAAAAACAGTACAAGCAGGTCACACGAACAAAGGGCTTTCTCGCCTCCTCCATTTATGGGACGATGATCAGGCTCAACAATACGAGGACCCAGGGGTATGAGGGTGGTCTCAATCACCAATTCAACATGATGGAGTCTGGGGGCGAGGAGCTGGACGCCGAGGTGTTTATCGAAAAGTATGAGACCCGAAAGGCCACCTGCTTTGGTTGTCCCACGGCCTGCAAACACATGTTCAAAGTGCCGAGGGGGACCTATGAGGGGATGGAGTGCGAGGGACCTGAGTATTACGGCTGTGGAGGATGGGGTTCCCAGTGTGGATCTTCGAGTTGGGAGACCATCCTTGAAGCGTGGAATCTCTGCGCCAAATATGGGCTCGATGTTGGTTCTATGACCGCCTACACGGCCTGGCTCATGGAACTCTTCGAAAAAGGAATCATTACCGAGGAGGAAACCGGTGGTTTGTCCCTCGATTGGGGGAGTTCTGAGGCGATCATCGGTTTGATTCAACAGGTTGTTGAAAAGCGGGGGATTGGGAAGTTGTTGGCCAGAGGCTGGAGCGAAGCAGCCAAATGGATTGGGCAGAATAGTGAGTCCTATATGGATCATGTGAAAGGCCTCTCCATCGAATGTGACGATGTCAGAGGCCACCGAGCCCAGACACTCGGACTGGCTGTCGCTTCTCGTGGGGCCTGCCATCTCAGAAACCGATATACCCTGGAGGAATTCTCCCTACCCGAGGAGGCTACAGAGAAATTGACTGGAAGGCCGATTCCTCGGGATCCCACCACATACGAGAGAAAGGAATGGGCCTGTTACTGGACCGAATGCCTCTGCTCGCTTGCAGACGCGCTCGGTGTCTGTAAGTTCATGACCAAATGGCTGAGCGTCGGGCTTTTGGGGTTTGAAGAGTTCATCGAGTCGATTGAAGCCGTGACCGGTCTCAAACTTTCCTCTGATGATTTGTTGGAAATAGCGGAGCGAATCTACACCACAGAAAGACTCTTCCTTGTTCGAGAGGGAATCTCTCGGAAGGATGATGTCGTGCCTGAGAAATTCTTCAGGCCATGGACGCACGGTCCCCGGGCCGGGACGAAAATCGAGGCCGAGCCATTCGAACGACTTCTCGATCGCTACTATGACCTCCATGGATGGGATCTGAATGGAATTCCAACGGACCAGACCCTAGAGCGACTGAAGATAGGAGAATCAAGTTGAAGAAGATGGAAGTGGAACAGGAGAGATGCACCGGCTGCTGTCTCTGCGAGACGGTTTGCTCCCTTTCCCATGAGGGAAGGATGAATCTAACGCTTTCGAGAATTCAGATCGACCCCTTCTCTGAGAGTCGTTATCACCCTCGAGTCTGTCTCCAATGTCAGAAATGCCCGCCTTCAGAGGTCTGCCCGACCGGCGCATTTCAATGGGACGAAGAGACGAGAGTCGTCAGGATCATCGAAGATGAATGTGATGGATGCGGCCTCTGCGTCACCGAATGCCCGTTCTCCGCTGTCTTTGAGAGGGACGGAAGGATTCTGGTCTGTGACGTTTGTGACGGAAGCCCCAGATGCGTGGAGGTCTGTGAGAAGGGGGCCATCATATTTGTCTCAGCGGATAGCGCCTGAACCCTTCTCTCACCCTTGTTGACAATGAGAATTTCATCATGCTAGATTGCGCCAATCCCTGAAAGGTCGGCGAAACGTGACGTTTTCTCCTGACGTGCCCGAGCAGTTCAATCTCGCGGTCTTCCTTCTCGATCGGCACTTGGCAGAAGGTCGAGCGGATAAAGTCGCCGTTTATTATGAGGGTGAGACCCTTACCTACGCTGAGCTTGCCGAGGCGGCCAACCGGATGGGAAACGCTTTGCTGGGCTTAGGTGTCGAGGAGGAGAATCGGGTCATGATCTGCCTCCATGACTCCCCGGAGTTCGTGACGAGCTACCTCGGTGCCATGAAAATCGGCGCTGTACCTGTACCCGTCAGCACCATGGCCGTCCCGCAGGACTATCTCTATTACCTCAATGATAGCCGGGCGAAGGTACTCATTGTGGATCAGAGCCTGGCGCGCAGTATCCGAGAGATCCGCCCCGAGCTCCCTTACCTCAAGCATTTCGTGGTTCTCGGAGAAGCCGGAGGTGGGGAATTCGACTATGACTCCTTGGTTGTCAATAGCTCTGCGAACCTGATCGCGGCACCAACGACAAAAGACGACATGGCCTTCTGGATGTACAGTTCTGGAACGACGGGTAAGCCCAAAGGGGTCGTCCATTTGCACCACGATGTGCTGTACTTTATGCCCCCGCACTGTGAGGTGGTTTCCATGGCAGAGAAGGATATCGTCTTCTCGACCTCGAAGCTCTACTTCTCCTACGGGAGAAACAACTCACTCGAAGCCCCCTTTTTGTGCGGAGCCGCTGTCGTTCTCTACTCCGAGCGGCCGGACCCGGAAAAAGTCTTGAATGTCATTGAGACGTACCACCCCACCCTCCTTTACAGTGTTCCCAGTTCATACAATGCGATTCTCAAATACCTGGACACGACCGACCGGAAATGCGATTTATCCTCTATCCGCCATTGCATTTCGGCCGGCGAGCCCCTGCCCAAGGTGATCTTTGATCGCTGGGAAGAGATCTTTGGAATCCAGATACTCGATACCATCGGATCAACCGATGTGGGAGCCGAGTATCTGTCGAACAGACCCGGCTCAATCAAGCCGGGGAGCAGCGGCCAGCTTCTGCCCGGTTTCGAGGCCAGATTGGTTGACGAAGCGGGGTGTGACGTTGAACAGGGTCAAGTCGGCACCCTATGGGTCAAAAACGAGGGGACAGCAGCCTTTTATTGGAACAAGCATGAGCAAACCAAGGAAAGCTTTTATGGGGAATGGTTTAATACGGGCGACAAGTTTTACAGAGATCCAGATGGGTTTTACTGGTATGTGGGACGGGCTGATGACATCTTCAAAGCTGGAGGGATATGGGTGTCTCCCTTGGAGGTAGAAGGCGTCCTCCTGGAACATGAGGCGGTGAACGAGTGTGCAGTGATCGGCGCACCGGATGCCGAGGGCTTAGAGAAACCGATGGCCTTTGTGGTACCTAACTCGGGGTACACACCCTCATCGGAACTCGAAGGGGAACTGAAGCAGTTTGTTCGAGACCGGATGGCCCACTATAAGTGTCCGCGTTGGTTTCGTTTTGCTGCTGAGCTGCCGCGGACGGCGACCGGCAAAGTCCAGAGATATAAGCTGCGCGCCCTGTTGGAGAAATAGATTCTTAAAGCTTGTGGGGTAAGCCTGTGAGACTTCCAAAATTCGACCACGTGGAACCAAAGAGTATTCAGGAGGCTTCGACCATTTTGATTGATAATCCGGAGGCCAAGATCTTCGCTGGAGGGACGGACCTTCTGGTTAACATGAAACATCGGGTTGAGACGCCGCCTCTCATCGTGAACATCAAACGGATATCTGGACTAAACTTCGTCGAACAGAAGAATGGCGTCCTAAGGATCGGGTCGCTGACGTCTCTGAAGACGATATTTACACACCCCCTCATCGCAGAAAAGCTGCCCGCCCTTGCGTTGGCAGCATCGTTGGTGGGTTCATACCACCATCAAAGCATGGGGACAATCGGGGGAAACATATGCCAGCAAAACCGGTGTAAATACTTTAACCAGTCCAAATGGTGGCGGAGTTCTCGGGCGCTCTGTTTCAAGACGGGTGGAGAAATCTGTTACGTCGTGAATCAGAGAGAGATATGTTATTCGAGCTACTGCGGCGATTTGGCCCCCGTTTTGTTGACGTACAATGCGAGGGTCGTTTTGGAGCGTCAGAAGGGCAAACGGGAGATCTCTCTGGAGCGTCTCTTCTCTGGAAACGGAAAGGCCCCACTGAATTTGGAAAGCGGGGAGATTCTAACCCAGATTGCGATTCCTCGGGAGGCGTCAGAGGTCTTCTCGACCTATTTGAAGTTTGCGAACCGTGAAAGCATCGATTTTCCAATCGTCGGGACTGCACTCTGGGCCTCGATCAAAAAGAAAGAGGTTCGAATCGCCTTCACCGCTGTCGATCGGAAACCGTTGAGAGCCGGAAAAGTGGAGAAATTTTTGAGGGGGAAGGAACTCAGTCAAAAGACATTGCAAGAAGCCAAGGCCCTCTCTTCCAAGGAGGCGAAACCGGTGAAGACATCGATCTATTCGCCCGCCCATAAGAGAGAGATCATGGGCCGTTTGCTGGAAGGCGGATTGGGTCGGGCCCTGGAGGAGGTTGGGAGATGAAAGAGGCCGTTGCGCTGGACATCAATGGGGATACCTATGAAGTCCTTATTTCCCCAAACCAGACACTCCTCGAAGTATTACGGGATCAGTTGAGGCTTATGGGAACGAAAAGAGGGTGTGATTTAGGCGCCTGTGGTGCCTGCACTGTACTCATCGATGGGGAGGCGTACCTCTCCTGCCTCACCCTTGCCGTGGACGTTGTCGGAAGAGCGGTAACGACAATTGAAGGGTTAAGCCAGGACGGAGATCTTGTTCCCCTGCAAACAGCCTTCATACACAAAGGGGCAATTCAGTGTGGCTTTTGCACCCCGGGCATGATCCTCACGGCCAAGGCGATATTGAATGACGAAAAAAGGCCCAGGGAAGAAACCGTGAGGAAGAAGATGGCGGGCAACCTGTGCCGCTGTACTGGATATAAGAAAATATGCGAAGCGGTCTTGAGTGTCGCCACGCGAATTGAGAGGGAAGACTAGATGGAACAGGAACTGGACACAGTCGGCGCCAGAATGCCGATGCTCGATGCGGCAGCCAAGGTCAAAGGGGCTGCCCAATTTACTGATGACCTGATCCTTCCGGGGATGCTCTATGGGAAGATACTGCGGAGTCCTCTCCCCCACGCCCGGATTCTTCACATCGACACCTCCAAAGCAGAAAGACTCCCGGGAGTGAAAGGGGTCATGACCGGGAAGGACATTCCCGATCGAAAGTATGGGATCGTGCCCAAGGCAAAGGACGAGTATGCGCTGGCCAGAGAGAAAGTTCGTTTCATTGGGGATGAGGTGGCGGCGGTCTGTGCGGTTGAGCCTGAGATCGCGGAAGAGGCCCTGGAACAGATTCAGGTGGAATATGAGGAACTCCCGGCCGTGTTTGATCCCTTGGAGGCCATAAAGGAAGGTGCGCCTGTCATCCACGATAACGTATCACGGAACATATCTGCATCCATCAGGAAGGAGTTTGGTGATGTAGAAAAGGGTTTCAAAGAAAGCGATTTCATCTTTGAAGATGCCTTCTACACTCAGCCAGTGAACCATGCTCCGCTCGAACCCCATGCAGCGCTTGCTCAGTATGACCCGCTCAAGGGTGAGCTGACGATATGGTCTTGCACGCAAATTCCGTTCTTCTTGAGAAGAAATCTTTCAACGACTCTGCTTGTTCCGGAGAGCAAGATCCGCGTCATCAAGCCCAAGGTGGGCGGAGGTTTTGGTCAAAAGATAGACCTTTACGCCAAGGACTTCTGTGCATGCTGGTTTGCCATGAGGCTTGGCAGACCCGTTAAATTCCTGTACGAACGAGAGGAGGTTTTTGTGGCCACGAGGCAGAGACACCCTGTGCATCTTCGGGTCAAAACCGGTCTGAAAAAAGATGGAACGATCGTGGCGCAACAGTTCTGGGCTCATGCTGACGGTGGGGCCTATAACAGTACAGCCCCACTGATGATCACGCTTCTCGGGTATTTTCTGATGATACCCTATCGGGTGCCCAACCTGCTCTATGAGGGGCATCACGTTTATACGAATAAGCCTGTGGGGGGTGCGATGAGGGGGCACGGTGTCCCTCAAGCCCGTTTTGCCGTCGAACGTCAGCTCGATATGATCGCGGATCGGATCGGCATGGACCCAGCAGAGATCAGAATCAAGAACAGCATGCATGCCGGGGAATCCCATCCGGCTAAGTTCATTGTGAATACCTGTGGATTTTCAGATACCGTCAAAAAGGCTGCTGAGGCCATAGGATGGCGGGAAAAGAGAGGAAAACTGCCATTTGGAAGAGGTGTCGGACTTGCGGGCGGAGCCTTTCCGAGCGGGGTCAGTAATATGAGTCACATCAGCTCGGGGGCTGTGGTGCAATGGGGCCGGGACGGGGCTGTCAATGTTTTGACCGGGGCTGCAGATATTGGCCAGGGAGCAGAGACGGTGATCGCTCAGATTGTCGCGGAGGAACTCGGTGTTCCACTTGAGGATGTTAGGGTAACGGCCGCCGACACGGGAATCACCCCGCTCGATCCGGGGACTTTTGGAAGCGGTGTGACGGTTAGGGCGGGAAATGCAGCGAGAATGGCAGCGCTATCGGTGAAAAAGAAGTTATTCGAATTCGTTGCCGAAAAACTCGAAGTCAAGCCAGCAGATTTGGTAGCGAAAGAAAAAAGAATCTATGTAAAGGATTCTCCAGACGAGGGAATCGCCCTCTCCGATGCCCTGAAGGCGTATCAATATGCGGACCTTCCTATGCCGATTGTAGGGAGAGGCTCGTGGATGGCTCCAACCACAGAGCCAACGACGCTCCTTAGAGAGGACGGGAACTTCGCCCCAAACTATTCGTTCATGACTCAGGCGGCAGAAGTCGACGTCGATCCACTCACCGGCAAGGTAAAAGTGCTGAAGATGGTGACGGCCCATGATTGTGGAAAAGCGATCAATCCGATGCTCGTCGAGGGTCAGCTTGAAGGCTCCATTGTGGGTGGAATGGGACAGGCTCTGTATGAAGAGGTTGTGATGGAAAAAGGGCAAGTGATGAACCCCTCATTTCTCGACTACGGGATGCCGACCACAAGAGAGATGCCGGAGATCGAAACGATCGAGGTCGAGACAGACGATCCGCTCGGACCTTTCGGAGCCAAGGAGTCTGGGGAAGGGACCCAGGTATCTCCAGCTCCTGCCATCGCCAATGCCATTTACGATGCCATCGGAATCGATTTTGCCGAGCTTCCCATAACGCCGGAGAAGATCCTCGATGCCCTCAAGGGGAAAGCCGACAACCAGAAGTAGGCGGGAAGGGAGTGATTGGGAGTTATATCGGTTTTCCCCGGCGAGGCTAAATCCGGCTGGCTTCCTTGCCCTGTCGTCGTTTACGCGTGCAGTCGGGAAGCAGTCTTGACCCCTGAAAGAAGGGTTTTTGGTTGCGGAGGTGATCATGCCACTGAAAGGTTTTCGTGGGTACGAAAAGGAGGATGCCAAGAGATACAGTCGGTCCAGGTCGTGGTTGGGCATGACTTTCGGGGATATCTTCGATAAGGCCTCGGATCTATATCCCCATAGAGAGGCCTTGGTTGACGACGAAAACCGGTTCACCTATGGAGAGCTTCGGGAAAAAGTGGACAGACTGGCCATCGGTTTGATGAAAGTCGGTATTGAGAAACAGGATCGCGTTCTACTTCAATTACCGAACTGGAGTGAGTTTGTCTATTCCTATTTTGCGCTTCAAAGAATCGGTGCCATTGTCGTTCTCCTCCTCCCCAGGCATGGGCGATTGGAGATCAGTCACATCGCGGGTTTGACCGAGGCCGTCGCCTGGATCGTTCCAGAGCAATACCGAAAAGCGAACAACCTCCCTGTTATCCAGGAGGTTCTAGAGAGAAATCCTCAATTAAAGCATGTCATCCTCGTGCGAGGAAAAGAGCCCGGTCGATTCACGGACCTGGAAAGCCTGATCCGCGAGGCGGATCTCAGCGAAAGTAACCTCCAACAGCTGACGGATCGAAGGCCTGATCCAATGGAAGTCGCCCACATGGGACCAACGGGTGGAACCACGGGCTTACCCAAGCTAGCGCCCCGGACACATAATGACCATATCTGTAACATTGCGTGCAAGACGAGGACATGGGAACTAATGAGCAGTGACACCTGTATCGCCATGGCTCCTGCAGGCCATGACATGACTTTTACTGTTGCCATCTGTGGTACGATTTTCGCCTTCGGCAAACTGCTTCTCCTCGATTCTGCCAGGCCAGAGGACTTCTGTCGGGTCGTTGAAGGAGAGAAGGCAACCTGTGCCGTCATGGTTCCGGCGCTCGCTATGAGAATCGCGAATTTTGATGGCCTGAAGCGTTACAATTTGAGCTCTTTGGTGAAACTGCATGTCGGCGGTGCTCCGAGCTCGCCTGATCTGATCAGAGCTATTGACGAAAAAATCGGATGTAAATACGTGATTGGATTCGGTTCGACCGAAGGCTTGAATGTGATGACGAGGCTGGACGATGATCTGGATACCGTGTGTAACACTTCGGGAAGACCGTGTTGCCCCGATACTCAATTCAAGATCATTGACCAGGATGGGAATGCGCTCCCCGCCAACGTCGTTGGAGAGCTCGCCATTAAGGGACCGGACGTTTTTGCCGGCTATTTCAAATCTCCCGAGGAGAACAAGCGGGCATTCACAAAAGACGGGTTCTTCAAGACAGGCGATTTGGCAACCATCGATGATGGAGGAAATATCCGCGTGAAGGGAAGGGTCAAGGATATTATTCTCCGGGGTGGCGAGAATATCATTCCTGCTGAAATAGAGGGGTTGATTATTGATCACCCAGATGTTGAAGCCGTTTCCGTCATTGGAATGCCTGATGAGGAACTGGGAGAGAGGGCGTGTGCTTATATTCAACCTGCTCCGGGGACAAAGCCAAGTTCTGATGCGATCATAGCATTTCTGAAACGGAAGGGCGCGTCTCTGCTTCAGCTCCCCGAGAGAATCGAATTCATCGACAGCCTCCCTTTAACCAAAGTCGGAAAAGTCGACAAGCGGGCCCTCAAGGAGGACATTCGAAAGCGCGTCGGAATAGCCTAGGTTACGTCGGTGTTTGAGCGAAATCGATCTTGACCTTTCCCTGAATTACATCATCGACGGAGAACTTGTCGCGT
>CAYFYO010000052.1:0-28823 GCA_964347335.1 uncultured Thermodesulfobacteriota bacterium | reverse complement strand
GTTCCTGCTGAATGCCAAGGGGGGCTGAAATAGGCTAATCGGATCGGAAGCTGAAGTTGGGCTGAAGCCTATTCTTTTCCGAAAAGAAAGGAGTGGGCTTTTTTGCTTTTCAAAGCCGAGAAAGCCGAACCACTCGTGTCACCGTACTAGACACCTGTGGATTGAAGTAGTTCCTGGCCTCGTTTTGATGTAAGATACGCTTTCCGTTCTGGAGGTTCCCAGAATATTCTTTGCCTTGACGGACGGAGGTTGCGATGAAGAAGATCGGAATGTTTTCTTGGGCCGTTGGGTTTGCTCTCTTGCTGGGTGTCACTAATGCAAACAGCGGTGAAATATCAGAAGGTATGGCGATAAGAATTGGAGTTCTGAGTACTGGTGCCAGTCGAGGTACTGGCCAAGATCAATACCATGACAGTTACCATCGCCATTTAAGAAATGAAATCGGGAGAAAACCAAATCGTGAGGTGCTACGAGTCCCGGAGTCAAAAGGTTATCCCGATCTGGACATCGAAAAGGCTAGGACTTTGGGACAGGCGTATGAGGTTGACATGGTAATCGGGGTGGCAATTGTCTACGAAAGGGGGCGTGGATGGAGGGGCTATACAAAACTAGTCGACATTTCGGCCCGAAGGCTGGTTGAACTCAAACCTGTGAACCTAGGATCGCCGTATATCCGTCCTGGATCGGAGAAGAAATTAGTGAAAAAGCAAATGGGCGCAATAGAAAAAATGATTGAGCAGATCTCCCAAGAGAAGAGGAAGTCCAAACCATAAAAGGAGAAAATAAGCCATAGTAGGAATTGTTCACTTATCAAACGCTGTGCGGCAGGGGCAGAAATGGCCCTGCTTTTTTGTTGGATGCAAGATCAAAAGCGCGAACCATTGAGTTTTTCAATTCTGATTATTAGGGAGTGAATCAAGAGGACAAGCGCCGATGGATTCTGGATTCAGAAATCGGTCAGATGCCTTAAGGGGGTTGCTTCCTTAGGGTGGGCGAAAACCAGGGAATTTCAATCCATGATTGCCGGCGTAATCAGACGGCCGCGGTGGCTTCCAGCCCTTGAGGAGTTCCTTGTCCACATCGTAGACCTCCACGCCGAGGGGGCGACACACTGAAAGCGTGTCCCCTGCCTCCGGTCCCCAGAGGGGAATGGACAGATCTCCACCCGGGCACGTTGAAATTGCGCAGAGGAGGTCAATCTCGGCAAAGAACTCAAAGAAGTCTCCCTTCTTGGCAGGGCTGGCCTTCATAAAATACTTCCCGTCGTCCGTCAGACCCGTTACCTGGAAGATGTTGAGCACGTCATGAACGTCAAACTCGGTCAGGCCATAAGGAAGGATCGCTCGAGTCAGGTTGGAGTGGCAGCAGTAGTCGAACTCTTCTCCCATAAGCATTTTATGAACATAAGGGTCACAGCGCGAACCAAGAAGGTCGTTGCACCGACCGCCGTCGGCATCAACACCGTACTCAATGGTGTCATTCGTGGTCGTCAGCATTGGCCGCAGATAGGGGTTTACCGACCACAGTCGGTCGAAGGTCGTCACGTGGGAGCTTTGGAGCTGCCTCGTCCGCGCCGCCCAGAAGTGCTCGCGCGGATTACTCAGGTTCCAGCAGTTAAAGTCGGCGACCTGGGGGCCTTCGACCACAACGATTCGGCAGAGCTGACCGGCTCGAACCGGCCATGCCTTTCCAGAACGAATCGGGACCACAAACTGCTCAGAGAGCGTCCGCCTTTTATTCTCCTGGGCTAGGCGTCTGTAAAACCCTCTATCCACCACAAGTGGTCCGCTCGGGGTCCGGGGAAGGTAAGTCCAGAAGGAGGAAGACATGCGACTCTCCTTTCTATCGCGTGAGCAAATGGGTCAGGCGAAGACCGCTGATCAAAGCCCGTGAGGAACGCGTTCTCCAAAGCACCTCTAAACATTACGCCTTGGCCGCGCATCGAAACAAAAAAGCCTCCAAGGAATATGAACAGTTCCTCGAAGACCGATTGGCACCCCCACACCTCAGTTCCTAACTCTTCTTCCCGAATACGACCACTTCTGTGATTGCCTTGTCCAAGGAGGCTTTGACAGTCCAGTAATCCTTATCAGCGACTCCCATTCTTCTGAGTTGGGCTTCGGCTCTCTCTTTTTCCGCCATGGCCCTGGCGATGTCGATCTCATCAGCCAGCTGGGCCGTCTCAGACAGAATTGTAACTTTATCCGAGAGAACCTCAGCAAATCCCCATGTGACAGCCATGTACCGCTTCAAGGACCCCTGACGGTACATAATTTCTCCGATTTTCAGACTGGTCATAAAGGGAATGTGCCCTGGAAGGACTCCAAATTCCCCCTCGACTCCGGGAGCCGTCACCTCATCGACTTGCTCGCTCAGGACCATCCGCTGGGGAGTTACGACCTCAAACAGAATTTTTCCTTTCATTGTTCGTTCCAGGCCGGCTCATCCGATGACTCAAGCTATGAGCTCATCGCAACCAGCTTTAAGCTTCTCTGTTAGCCCGCCAAGCTTTCTGCTTTCTCCAGGGCTTCCTCGATGGTTCCGACCATATAGAATGCCTGCTCCGGGATATCGTCGTGTTTGCCTTCCACGATCTCATTGAAACCCTTGATGGTGTCCGGTAGTTTCACATATCGGCCATCAGTTCCTGTGAACTCCTCGGCAACAAAAAAGGGCTGGGACAAAAATCGCTGGATCTTTCTCGCCCGCGCAACAATCAGTTTGTCATCCTCAGAAAGCTCATCCATTCCGAGAATGGCGATGATATCCTGAAGGTCCTTGTATTTCTGTAGGATCTGTTGAACTGCCCGCGCAGTCTGATAGTGCTCTTCCCCGACAACAGCCGGATCGAGAATCCGAGAGGTAGAATCCAGAGGGTCCACGGCAGGATAGATTCCCATTTCAACGATTTGCCGAGACAAAACGGTTGTCGCATCGAGATGCGAAAATGTCGTGGCCGGTGCAGGGTCCGTCAAATCATCGGCCGGTACATAAATCGCCTGAACCGAGGTGATGGATCCCTTTGTCGTCGAAGTGATCCGCTCTTGAAGCTCTCCCAGGTCCGTCGCCAGAGTCGGCTGATATCCAACAGCCGAGGGCATCCTTCCCAAAAGAGCCGAGACCTCAGAATTCGCTTGGGTGAATCGAAAGATGTTGTCGATGAAGAGGAGAACATCCTGGCCTTCCTCATCTCTGAAGTACTCTGCTGCCGTAAGCGCCGAGAGCCCGACCCGGGCTCGAGCTCCAGGTGTTTCAGTCATCTGGCCGAAAACCAGCGCTGCTTTGTCGATAACCTTCGAGTGTTTCATTTCGAGCCAGAGATCATTCCCCTCTCGGGTCCGCTCTCCGACCCCACCAAAAACAGAGAACCCACCATGCTGGATGGCGATGTTGTGAATCAATTCCATGATCACGACGGTCTTTCCAACTCCAGCTCCACCAAACAGCCCGATCTTGCCCCCTCTTGCGTATGGTTCGAGGAGATCGATTACCTTGATCCCGGTTTCAAAAGCCTCTACCCGTGTGTTCTGATCAAGAAAGCTTGGCGCCGGCCGGTGGATGGGGTATCGCTTCTCGCCGCTGATCGGTGGTCCCTCATCGACGGGCTCGCCGACGACATTTAAGACGCGTCCTAAGACCTCCCGGCCCACCGGCATCGTGATGGGTTGCTCCGTGTCAGCGGCCTTCATGCCTCGAACGAGTCCGTCGGTCGAGTCCATGGCGATGCAGCGAACCGTATTCTCTCCGACATGCTGAGCGACTTCCACAATCAAATTCCCCTCTTTGTCGCTAATTGAGGGGTTGGTTATTCTCAGGGCGTTGTAAATCTCTGGTAGCTCTCCCGGTTCAAATTCGACATCAACGACAGGCCCAATGATTTGCGTTATCTTTCCTTCTCGCATCGATCCTCCTGTGTCTGGATGGTTGTTCTTTTGGTCCGATGAGTCCAATTCGGTACATCAGCTGTTCACAACAATGCCTGCTCACGCTCTCTCTCCCTCGAGCCCAGAGAGTTCGCGAGAGATGATTTTGGCTCTGGCCTGGTTTTTTGAAAGGAAAAATCAGGCCGCCCAAGTTTTTTTTCTGCCAATTATTGGCCCGATCATTTCAGTGCTTCCGTTCCCCCAATGATGTCCATAAGCTCTTTTGTTATCGCCGCCTGGCGAGCCCGATTATAGTTGAGCGTCAGCTTTTCGAGCATCTCCTCGGCATTATTGGTCGCTGCATCCATAGCCGTCATTCTCGCCCCATGTTCGCCCGCCTGAGATTCGAGAAAAGCCCGATACATTTGAAATACGACATACCTGGGCAGCAACGTCTCCAGGATATCCTCTTCACTGGGTTCATAGATGTAGGAGGTCACCACATATCCCGGTTCAACCCGTATAGGATCAATGGGCAGGAGCTTAACGACGACAGGACGCTGGGAGATCGCTGACCGAAATTCATTGTACACGAGATAGATCTCATCAAATACCTCGGTGGTGTAAGCCTCGATGACCTCATTGGCGATCGTCGAAGCGTTTTCATAGATCTGCGCCCCAAAGAGGTTAACGTAGTGTTTCCGGATCGAATAATCCCGCTTTAAAAAGTATTCAAGGGCCTTTCGCCCCACGATACTCAGGGTAATCTGCTCATAGATCTCTTGATTCTCACGGACGAATCGCTCTGTCGCGCGAAACACGTTCTGATTGAACCCGCCACAAAGCCCCCTATCCGACGAGATCGGCATGAGCTCCACCCGACGAACCTCCCTTCTCGCAAGGAGGGGATGAGCCCTGGGTTCGGTCCTCAGGCTGAGGCTTCCCAAGACATCCTGCAATTTGATGGTGTATGGCCTCGTCTCTAATATGCTTTCCTGGGCCCGTCGCAGTTTCGCTGCCGCCACCATTTTCATCGCCTTGGTGATCTGTTGGGTGTTTTGAATACTAGAGATTCTTCGCCGAATGTCCTTCAGGGTTGCCATGACGGATCTACACTCTCAGTCGATTAAAGAGGAAAAAGGTGAAAGGATCATAGCGGTAAAATCAGCATGCGCCCTTCTTCTGCGCTTGTAACTCTATCACACCGTCTGTACCTCGATCCCTGATCTCTTGGCCTTTCTCCTTACTTAGACGGAAAACTGATCCTTAAACTCCTCGAGCGCCTTGTCGAGCTTCGCCTGGATCGACTCGTCCAACTCTCTTTTCTCTCGGATAGTTTCACCGATTTGCGGGTACTTCGCATCGAGAAAATCATAAAGTTCTCTCTCAAATTTGGCGATGCCCCCGACCTCAATTTCATCCAGCCAGCCATTGACTCCGGCATAGATCATAACGATCTGCTTCTCCACGCCGAGCGGCTTGTACTGTCCCTGCTTCAGCACCTCCACCAACCGGGAACCTCGGGCCAGTTGGGCCTGGGTCGCTTTGTCCAAGTCGCTTCCAAACTGCGCAAAAGCGGCCATCTCCCGATACTGAGCAAGATCCAGACGAAGAGAACCGGCGACCTGCCTCATCGCCTTGATCTGGGCATTCCCTCCGACTCGCGAGACCGACAGTCCAACATTAACGGCTGGACGAACACCCGAATAGAAGAGGTCTGTCTCGAGATAGATCTGTCCGTCGGTAATGGAGATTACATTCGTCGGGATATAGGCTGAAACATCCCCTGCCTGGGTTTCAATAATGGGGAGGGCCGTAAGTGAACCTCCTCCCAATTCATCGCTCAACTTGGCCGCTCTCTCGAGAAGTCGCGAGTGGAGGTAGAAAATATCTCCAGGGTAGGCCTCCCTGCCAGGGGGTCTTCTCAGAAGAAGTGACATCTGTCTATACGCCCACGCATGTTTTGAGAGATCATCATAGATCACGAGGGCATGCCTTTTGTTGTCGCGAAAATATTCACCCATCGAACATCCTGCATAGGGCGCGATGAACTGCATTGGAGCCGATTCACTGGCTGTCGCAGAAACCACTATCGTGTAATCCATGGCGTCAAAGCTTCTCAGCTTGTCCACGACCTGGGCCACCGTGGAACGCTTCTGCCCAATCGCCACATAGACACAGATCACGTCCGTGTTTTTCTGATTGATGATGGTATCTAACACCAAGGCCGTTTTCCCGGTTTGCCGATCTCCGATGATCAGTTCCCTCTGTCCTCGCCCGATGGGAATCATCGAGTCAATCGCCTTGAGCCCAGTCTGGAGTGGCTCTTTCACCGGTTGGCGAACGACGACCCCGGGCGCCTTTAATTCAACACTCCGGGACTCACTCGATTCTACAGGTCCTAATCCATCAATTGGATGAGCGAGGGCGTTGACGACGCGGCCGATCAGGGCATCTCCGACCGGGACCTCAACGATCCGCTTGGTTCTCTTAACCAGGTCTCCCTCCTTGATGAGATGATCCTCTCCGAGGAGGGCTGCCCCAACATTGTCCTCCTCCAGGTTGAGAACCATCCCAAAGACGTTATGGGGAAATTCTAGAAGCTCTCCAGCCATGGCTTGTTCCAGACCATGGATCCGGGCAATCCCATCGCCCACCGTCAGCACGACACCCGTCTCGCTGATATCTATCTCCCGCTCGTAGCCTCTGATTTGTTCTTCAATGACGCGACTGATTTCTTCAGCCTTGATCTCCATGAAACTACCCCCTCGCCAAGCTCTCCCTGATTCTTGTGAGTTGTGTCCTGAGACTCCCGTCCAATACCAAACCCTTGATCTTCGTCACCACGCCACCAATGAGGGAGCTGTCCTGGACAGTCTCAAGGATGACCTCTTTTCCCGTCGCTTTGATGAGCCTCTTTCTGATTTTTTCCTTCTCCGTCTCTGTGAGTTCTGCGGCAGCGAAAACTCTGGCCCGAACGCGTCCAAGTGCCTCATCGGCCATTTCTTGATAAGTCGAAACGATAAGAGGAAAATATCTCATGCGATTTTTGACCAGGAGAAGCCTGAGCAATCCATGCACGGCCGGGCTCATCCCGGTTACTCGAGCAACCTCTGTCAAAATTTCCTGCCGTCGATCCAGATCGTATAACGGGTTGTTGATCACCTCCCAAAACTTCCTGACCTGATTGATCAAAACAGATAGAGACCACAGTTCATCATTGATCTCTTGAATGCGGTTCTCCTTCTTCGCGGTAATGAGGAGAGCTTTTGCATAACGTCGGGCAATCGCCATTTTGGTCATGACGGCGTCTCCATCTTCCTCACATACTCTTCCACCAATCTCTTCTGGTCCGACTTGCTCATACTCTTTTTCAATATCTCCTCGGCCAGTTTCACGGTGAAGTCTGTCATCTCTTCTCTGAGAATTCGTTGGGCTTGGCGGATCTCCTGTTCTGCTGTTGAACGAGCCTGCGCCTTGATATTCTCTGCCGTTCGTTCGGCCTCACGAATGATCTTGGCCTTCTCATTTTCCCCTTCTTCTCGCAAAACGCGCCGGATCTCCTCGATCTCCGTATCGATCTGGGCAAGTCGCTTTTCGTACTCCTTCATCTTTTTCTCAGCCTGGGCTCTGGCCTTTTCAGCCTCCTCCAAAGTCTCTTTGACCTTGGCCTGGCGATTCTTGAGGAAATTCCCGAGGGGCTTTGAGAGAACCTTAATCAATATCGCCATGAGGATCGCGAAGTTAACAACCTTAAAGGCAAAACTCAGCCACGGATCATGTGTGATACGTTCGACCAGAGCGCACCCGGACAAAAAAGCCGTGAAGAAAAGGCCAATTCCGATCATTTCAGCCGCTCTTGTTGTTCGGCCTCGCCCCTCCTTCATGAGATCTCCCTTCCCAGGACACGACAGGCGATTTCTCGTGCCATTTCCTGAGCCCTCTGTTCAAGCTCCCCTCTCACACGCTCGGCTTCACTGGCGATCTGTTTTCGGATAATTGGGATATCCCGCGCCATTTCTGTTCGCGCCCTTTCGACGATCTCTTTGGCAACATCTTCGCCCTGCCTTCGAACCCGCTCCTTCTCGTTTGCGGCTTGGCCCTTGGCCGCTTGGATTTTCGCCTCATACTCCTCGAGTTTCTTCTGAATCTCAGCCTCCATGAGACGGGCCTTTTCGGAGGTCCCCTGGATTCGCTCGCGGCGTTCGTTAAGAACTCTGACAATCGGTTTGAAGATCAGGTAGTTCAGAATCCAGAGGAAAATGATAAAATTCACAATCTGAATAACAAGACTCTGGTTAATTTCGATCATGTTCGATACACCTGAGATAAGCTATTAATTTTAAAGGATTTGTAGGGTAGGTCTGTCTGCAAAGATGGACCAGATTGCTACCACATTTCACGAGACTTGTCAAGGATCAAAAAGGGGGAGGAGTTCCCCCATATCCCGAATGAAATGTCTCACAAGCTACGGATTTTTTTGAATATTTCAGAGTTCGTCTCCAGTCCCCAGTCTCCGGTCCCCAATCTCTCGTCTCGAGTCTCTCGACTTTCTGACAACCCCATCCCGCCCCAGGCGGGATCACTCAGAGACGGGAGGTCTTCTCAAAAAAAGGGGATTCCCTCTAAAAAGGTTTGACTTCTTGTTTTTTTATGATTATTTTAGTTAATATGTTTTAATTTATGTTAACGCATATCAACCCATCGATCATTGTAATCCTGTCCGCTTTACCCGGGGAAATGCCTCGAGTCAAGATCGGGCAGCAAAGCACACATGTCAGGCACGGAAAAGTGGCCATTGACAGCAGGATCTGAGTGAAAGAGGGCACTTTCAGCTCCGAGGGATAGGGCCTGGGATGCAGTTAAAGGATAAGGAGATACTCAATGAATCAGAGTTAATGGAGTTCCTCGGAGTCTCCAGAACAACTCTATGGAAGCTCAGAAGAGACCGCAACCTGCCCTACGGCAAGGTCGGTAGAGAGTACCGTTATCTCAAAAGTGATATCATCAACTGGTTAAAGGATTCCAAGTATGAGACGGAGGCAGCCCAGACGCGGTTCGATTTTTCGAAGAAGAAATGAACCTCCGGTTATCGCAGATGCACTCACCACAGCGCCGCAAAGAACGCGAACAAAGTGTACGCTCTCTTTCCGATAAAGGCCGGGTTTTCCTGCCCATTGTCCCGCCAAGGGCTGGATGGTGAAGATATGAGAAATCCGTGGCGGTCTCTCTGGGTCGTCCACGTTATTTGAGGGTGCCAGCCGAGTCATGAGGTTGTGCCCTGGTTTTGCTTATGCCTGAGAAAGACTTAACCTCAGTGAAGAATGGGGTTCGAACCCGATTTCCTCCAAGCCCCACAGGATATCTGCATATTGGCGGAGCCAGGACCGCCCTGTTCAACTGGCTTTTTGCTCGGCATCACGGAGGGAAGTTTGTGCTTCGCATTGAAGACACGGATGTGACCCGCTCGAGCAAGGAAGTGGTCGAGGCTATCTTCGAGAGTATGAAATGGCTGGGCCTGGATTGGGATGAAGGCCCATTTTTTCAATCCCAGCGGCTGCAGATTTACCGGGGCCATGTTCAGCAGCTTCTCGACCAGGGTAAAGCCTATCGCTGTTACTGTAGCTCCGAGGACCTTGAGAAGAAAAGAAGGCAGGCGCTTAAAGAGAAGAGAAAGCCGAAATATGATGGGACATGTCGAGACCTTAGACCTCCTTTCCCTGACCGGCCTCACGCGGTTCGGTTCCGATGTCCTCAAGAGGGACAGACCGTTTTTCGAGACCTGATTCGAGGGGAGATCGTCTTCGAGAATTCCGAGCTTGACGATCTAATCATTCTCAGAAGTGATGGAATGCCGACTTATAACTTTGCCGTCGTGGTGGACGACGGGACGATGTGGATTACCCATGTGATCCGAGGGGATGACCATGTAAACAACACGCCCCGACAGATCCTTCTCTTTCAGGCACTTGGGTATTCCCTGCCCGAATTCGCCCATGTTCCCATGATTCTCGGGCCCGACCGAAAGCGATTTAGTAAACGCCACGGGGCCGAATCTGTCCTGGCATACAGGGACATGGGCTATCTCCCCCAGGGCCTAGCCAATTACCTCGTCAGATTGGGGTGGTCCTACGGAGACCAGGAGTTCTTCACGGTCCAGGAAATGATTGAGAAGTTCACGTTGGAAAACGTGGGCAAATCCTCTGGAATGTTCGATCCCGAAAAGCTTCGAGCGATCAACAGCGACCACATGAAGGCAAGTAGACCAGAGGATCTTGCTGACCCACTTATTCCTTTCATCAAAGCAAAAGGATACACCGCCGAGAAAGGAGAAAGACTCTCCAGAATCATCGAGACATTCAAGGAGAGAGCCAAGACCCTGATTGAAATGGCCGACCTAGCCGAATTCTGTTTCCGTGAGACCGTTGAATACGAAGAGGATGCTGCTGCGAGATTTCTCACCCCAGAGATCCTCGTCATTCTCGAGACGTTAATGACACAAATAAAAGGCATGGAGGATCTCGACCAGGAGAGACTCGAAGCGATGTTCCGGGATCTGACGGCAAAGATGGGACTCAAACTGGTCCAGATCGCCCAGCCCGTCCGCGTGGCCCTGACTGGAAGGACGACAAGCCCGGGTCTATTCGAGGTTATGGGCATCCTCGGAAAGCGTGAGGTATTGGCGAGGCTGGATCGGGCCATTGATCACATCAGAAAGCATCGGAAGGCAAACGGGTGAACCTATGGCGATTCATCCGCGTTGCCTTGGTTCAGTCCTGGAAAGAAGGGGAGCCGAATCATGAGATTGAAATCCATCGAAATTCACGGGTTTAAGTCCTTCTGCGACCGGGTGACCTTTTCCTTTCCTCCCGGAATAACCACCATAGTGGGTCCTAATGGGTGCGGCAAGAGTAATATCCTCGATGCCATCCTGTGGGCTGTTGGCGAGAAGAGCGCCAAACACCTCCGGGGCAAGATCATGGAGGATGTGATTTTTGCGGGCTCAGATCGAGCGAAACCATTGGGCATGGCCGAAGTCAACCTGATTCTGGCAGCCGACAATGACGAGTGTCCGGAGAGGTATAAGCAATTCGATGAGATCATGGTGAGCCGTCGCCTCTTTCGTTCTGGGGAGAGTGAGTATCTCATCAATCAAGCCCCTTGCCGTCTGAGGGATGTGGTCGACCTGTTCCTCGACATGGGCATGGGTCATCAGGCCTACTCTCTGATCGAGCAGGGAAGGATAGAGACCATCATTAACGCCAAACCAGAAGAAAGAAGATTATTCGTCGAGGAGGCCGCCGGTATTGCAAAATTCCGGGAACGAAGGAGAGAGGCTCTCCTGAAGATGGAACACACCGAGCAGAATCTCTTCCGGATTCAGGATGTGATCGGCGAGATTCGGCGTCAGATTCAATCCCTCGAAAGACAGGTGAAAAAGGCTGAACGATTCAAACGGCTCCGAAAAGAGATTCGTGAAGCCGAACTCCTCCTGGCCCACACCGAATACACCCGCCTGACGGAAGCACAGACGCTGATTGATGGGAATCTGACCCGCTTGAAAGACGATGAGGCTTCCCTCTCAGCTCAAATTCAGGAAAGGGAGAGAGTCATAGGGACCTCAAAGGCCCAGTGTGCCGAATGGGAGGAGCGAATTGATTCGACTGAGCGGACGATCTATGAAATCAGAGCAACGATCGACCGGGAGGAAGGACGAATTGAGGCATCCAATCGAGAGCTCGCGAATCTGAGTCGTCTGGATGCACAGTACGGCGGAGAGATCGATGAATTGAACGCTAAATTGCGAGCCGCCAAAAAACAACGAACCGTCCTTCAGGAGGAACTCGGGAAACTGGGGGCGCTCATCATCGAAAGGGAAAAAGAACTCAGGGCAAGAAACGCGCAATGGCAGGCGCTCCTCGAGCGCTCAGACGAGACAGCCCACGATTTAGAGGATCAGAAGGCCGATCTCGTGGAACTGCTTGCGAAGCAATCGGAGAGGAAGAACCAGATCACCTTCTGTGAGCGAACCATCCACGAATTGAAAAGTCGAAAGGAACGTAACAGCCAGGAGATCAAGGAATCGACAGAGGATCTCCAGAAAACCCGGTCCTCACTTTTGGAGAGAGAGGCCGCTCGAGAATCTCTCAAGAAAAAGCAGCAGAAATGCAATGAGGAGGCCAAGGCCCTCGAAGGAAAAATCATTTCCCTGGAGGAGAAGCTTTCACAGAAGGAATCCGATATGAGGGCGATAGATCATCAACACCAGATGGCATTGTCGAAGCTTCGGTCGCTTGAAGAACTCCATGAAAGCTTCGAAGGATTTGATGAGGGAGTCAAGACCGTCATGCGCTTTAAGGGATCGAAACTCGGTGGGATTCGTGGCCTCGTGGCCGACATACTCGAAACGGAACCACCCTATGAAGTCGCCGTGAGTGCCGCCCTCGATCATCGCCTCCAATATCTGATCGTCCAAAGCCACAAAGACGGAATCGAGGCAATCGATTTGCTCCGTAAACAGGGAAGCGGGAGGATCGGCCTGATTCCGATGGATCTACGGGGGCAAGAAACCCAATCATCGCCAAGCTTCGAATCACAGGGGGGAATCATCGGCCCTCTTCTCAAGCATGTGAGATTGAAATCGGAATACCGGCACCTGGGTCATTTGCTTCTCGGGAACACCTGGCTTGTTGAAAGCCTCGACAAGGCAATTCGGGTTTGGCAGAACGGCGGATCTTTCCATTGTCTCGTGACCCTGGAAGGAGAAGTCATCGACACGTCCGGAATCATTATGGGTGGGAGTCGGAATGGCCAGGCTTTCCAGATTCTCCGAAGAAAAAACAGAATCAAAAGCCTCACGGCAGAGGTCGCCAAAAATCAGTCAAAACTGAACAACATCAGAACTGGTCTCGAAGAAACACGGGAAAGCCTTGCTGACGTGCGCGTCCGCATCGATTCCAAGCAGAGAGAAAAACAGGCGCTGACCTTGGATCAAGTGGCCATGGAGAGGGATATCGAACAGTTCGCTCGGAAAATCGAGGATCACGAGAGGCGGCAGAAAGTCCTAGTCTTCGAGCAAGAACAGCTAGAATCTGAAATTGCCCGTTCAGAGAGGGAGAGCCTGGAAGCAAGACGAGAGATGGAAGATCTCGAGAGCTCCTTGAAGACAAAGAGAGCCGCCATCGAGACCGCAAGGCACAAACTCGAGGAATCGCAAAGTCAGAAAGATCTGATGGACAAGGAGATGACCCAGGTCAAAGTGAAAATCGCTGAATGGCAAGAAAAGAGAAAAGGCGCACAGAGAAATCTCGATGCCCTGGAAGAGCAGGAAAGGGACGTGAGGGGGCAAATATCGAAGAGGCTCGAGATGTTAGAAGAGACCAGAAAAACCATTCAGAAGACAGAGCAGGACATCGTCGAGGTCACGGGTCGAGTCCAGGAATACAAGAAGAAACAAGAGGAGGTGAAGGAACAACTCGCACAGGAAAAACGAGGCTTGAAGGAAAAGTCCAAGACGCTGAGGAATCTGGAGGATTTGAGCGGTCAAGACCACCTTCGGATGGAGGATCTCAAGAAAAGGATACATGAAAGAAACCTCCAGCTTGCAGAAACCCATCTGAACCTTAATCACGTAGTGGAGGGCATCCGTGAGAGGTATCGAATCGACCTCCGCGTCTCGCCCATTCTCGAGGAGATCCAAACGAGGGAGGTTTTGAATCAAACGGAACTGACACGTCTCAAGGCCTCTCTTGACAGCCTCGGTGAGGTCAATCTCGTGGCGCTCCAGGAATACGAGGATCTCAAGGAGCGGGCCGATTTCTTGGTGGGCCAGCAGGATGATCTGAAGGCCTCCCTGAGCCGGCTGAAAAAGGCGATCCAAAGAATAGATCGGACCACCCGAAGACGCTTCCGCAAAGCCTTTGAAGGGACGAACGAAAAGTTCCAGATCCTGTTTCCTCGCCTATTCGACGGCGGAAAGGCTGCCCTGGTTATGACAGATGAAGAGGATATTCTCAACACTGGAATAGAGATCTTGGTCCAGCTCCCGGGCAAACGGCTGAGACGCCTCGATCTCCTATCAGGAGGAGAAAAAGCGCTGGTGGCCATCGCCCTGATCTTCTCTTTCTTCCTGTACAGGCCCACCCCCTTCTGTTTACTCGACGAAGTGGACGCCCCGCTCGATGATGCGAATGTGGCTAAATTCCTCGATATGATTCGGGAGCTTTCCGATCAGTCACAGTTAATCCTCATTACTCACAACAAAAAGACGATGGAAGTCGCAAACACGCTCTATGGAATCACGATGGAATCTCCAGGTATCTCCAAGGTTGTCTCGGTCAAACTGAGTGAACCCGAATCTTCTGAGTCTGAGACACCCGAAAACCAGATCAACCTCGCTGCAAATTCGTAACGAAACCCTTGACATTTCCACTAACTATGGTATTTTGGCCCATGCTTTCGGGCATCAACCCGATAGGATCCTCTTGCTTCACGCGCAACCTTCCCGCCGCCGGTTCTCAGAGCAGCGCTGGTAACGCAGATTGAGAGGCTACGAAAGAGGGTTTTTGCATTTGCCAGGGGACACTTTTGAAAGGGATGCCTGAGGGAAAGGAGGTGATCCATTTAGGGGTTTCGAATTCACACAACTATGGAGGTGTCGCATGCAGAGAAATCGAAGGATGATTGGAATCTTGGGGATGCTTTTCCTTATTACAAGTCTCCTCTCCGTGTCTTTATCTCACGGCGCCGGCTTAGGCATTAAATGGGGACTTCTTCCACCTTTGACAGGGCCATTTGCGAGCTTGGGAAAACACCAGGTGCAGGGAGCTATTTTGGCTCTCGAAGAACTGAAGGCCAGTGGTGGGGTCTTCGAGGATCTCAAGTGGTTCCAGGAAGACACGACCCTCAAAGCCCCTGTCGCCGTCCAAAAGGCCGAGAAGCTGATCGAGAAGAACGGTGTCCAGTTTATCACAGGGACGATCAGCAGTAGTTCTGCCCTGGCGGTTCGCGAGGTGATTGATCGCCACGAGGTGTTTTTCAACCCGACCGTGGGGACCAACATGTTCAACACTGCTGATGACAAGTGTAGCCGCTACGGCTTTCGCTCGGAACTGATGACCTGGCAGGCTGTCGGCGCTTTGGTCCATATGGTGAGAGGCCTCGTGGAGAAGGGGACGCTCGGCAAACGATACTGGCTTGTCATTCCCGAGTATGCCTACGGTCTGTCGATGCGGGAAAGCTGGCGGCAGATGACAAAAGACTTTCTCACCGAAGTTGGCTACAGCGGCGAGAAAGGGTTTGGTCTGATGGACCACTCGGCGATTATCACCGAAATATCTGCTGCAAAGGATGCCAACAAGGTAGACTTCATCGTGACCTGTCTATTGGGATCACCCCTTGTAACATTTATGCAGCAGGCCCATGCGGCCGACCTCATCGGCCTCGAACAAGCGGGTAAGCTACCTGTCTTCGATCCAATTCTTCAGTTTAACGTCCGAGAGATCGGGGATATCGCTCTGGGCCATTACACCACGATTCGATACTCGGTGATCCATAAGTCACGAACCAACAAGAAGTTCGTGGAGGCCTACAATAAACGCTGGTTTGGCATGTATCCTGAGAACTTCGCTCACAATGCCTATGTGGCTGTCAAGATGATGGGGCAGGCCATCAAGGCCGCCAACTCGATTGACCGTGATAAGCTCATGGTCGAACTCGAGAAGGAACGGAAATACAATGCTCCCATGGGAAGATCCTATTTTCGGGCAAGCGATCACCAGATCGTTCGAAACATCGCGGCGGGGCAAATCATCAAAGTCCCGGAATACGATTTTCCTGTGGAGAAACAGATCGGTAAAATGATAGACGGCGGGGAGGCGATCGCGGGTATCGAGCAGAAATGTAAGTTCAAATAGAAGCTTTGCAGCACAAGGGGGGAGAGAGCTTTCTTCTCTCCCCCTTTATCATTTATCGAAACAGAAAACGTCAGAGAGAAAGCGCCTGCGGGTGGAAGATTTGAAAAGTAGTAAGACACTCTTCAATATTCTCATCCTGGCCGGGGTATGCGCTGGGCTGGTCTGGCTTGTCTTCTATCGAATCCTTCCAAAGATGACGATCAATATTGCCTTCAAGCAACTCCTCAACGGTCTCACCCTGGGACTCATGTATGTCATCATTGCTTCTGGGCTCTCCCTGATCTTTGGTCTGATGGAGGTGATCAACTTCGCCCATGGGGCCCTTTACATGCTCGGTGCTTACTTTGGACTCACCTTTTTCAAACTCACGGGGAACTTCTGGCTTTCACTCTTGGTTGCTCCCATCATCGTTGGTGCTGTCGGGATGATGCTGGAATACTCTACTTTTCGACCCCTTTATGGCAGGAGTCCCCTCTACCATATACTCCTCACTTTTGGCCTCGTTCTCATTATCGGCAATGCCGCAGAGCTGGTGTGGGGCAAGGCCTACCACATATTCCCCAGGCCCAAGGGTTTCGACGGGAATATTGCGTTCCTGGGGATCAACTATCCCGCATACCGATTGTTCGTACTCATCGTCGGCGTCGGCATATCGGTCTTTTTCTGGTTCATGCTCAAAAAGACGCGATTTGGGTTGATCATTCGGGCAGGCACACACAATCGTGAAATTACCAGCGCCTTCGGCATTGACATTTCAAGATACTTCACCACAATTTTCGGCTTCGGCGTGGCCATTGCCGGCGCTGCCGGGGTGCTGATGGGTCCTATCCTGAGCGTTCACCCCCACATGGGGGACGGCATCATCATCACGGCCTTCATCGTTGTGGTTGTCGGGGGGCTGGGTAGCCTTTCTGGGGCCGCCCTGGCGGGGATTCTCATTGGAGTTCTCGAGAGCTTCAGTGTCATCCTATTTCCGGCCTTTACCGGGGCCATGATGTACATGGTGATGGTGATCGTCCTTCTGGTTCGACCTCAAGGCCTTCTCGGAATAGAGGAAATTCGATGAAGCCGAGCCTTTCAGCACTGTTTAGGGGCCCCGAGAGCAGCTACTATTGGTTTCTCGTCTTCCTTTTCCTCTTAGCATTTTTCCCCCTAGGGGTCGCTGCAAAGATCTATTCGACCTTCTATCTTCGCTTTGGAACAGAACTCTTGATACTCGGACTCTTTGCTCTGAGCGTCGACATCATCATGGGTTACACGGGGCTTGTCTCTTTGGGCCCTGCTGCGTTCTTCGGCATCGGGGCCTATGCAGGGGCTCTCACGCTGATCAAGCTGGCCAATTCCATCTGGCTTGCCATCGCGATTACGTTGTTCTTGTCCGGGATAGTCGCCTGGCTCATCGGGTACCTCTCGATTCGGATTAAGGGGGTCTACTTTGCCATGCTGACCCTGGCCTTTGCCGAAATGTTTCACGAACTCGCCTTCAACTGGCAGAGTTTCACCGGAGGGTCCGACGGACTCACTGGGGTTCCACGGCCAGAAATCGGCATCTCTCCAATTGTTCTCAGCCTTGGCAATTCATACGTGTTGTTCTACTTTGTCCTTGTCGTGGTCATTCTCGTCTATTATGGGTCCGTCAGGCTGGTGAATTCCCCCTTTGGCCGGATCCTCCAAGCGATCCGAGACAATGAGGAGCGAGCAGAGTTCATCGGCTACAATGTTCGCCTCTTTAAGCGTCGCGCTTTTGTTATCTCCGGCCTTATTGGAGGTCTCTCAGGATCTCTCTTTGCACTCCTGCGATTTGTTGACCCCGATGTCATCCACTGGTTCACTTCGGCGGAAGCCCTTGTGATGAATCTTTTTGGCGGCATGGGGACCCTTTACGGCCCAGTTATTGGTGCCATCGTATTTCTCTTTGCCAAAGATATCATCAGCTCTTATACGGAACACTGGCGGCTTATATTGGGAATTATCTTTGTGGGTTTTGTCCTCTATTCTCCTCAGGGAATCGTAGGCCTTTCACGGAGGTGCAAGGAAGAGGTTGTTCCGATCATGATTCCCCGAATCCGCCGAATATTGGGGAGAAAAACCGCTGGATCATTCTCACCCGTGGTCGAGGAAACAGATCATACGAAAGGAGAGAAATCACCCTCAGAACTTGAATAAGAGGGGAGCGACGATGCCGGAGCGTAATCGAACAACGCCTGTACTTTTAGAGACCGATCGCATCTCAAAGGCTTTTGGACTCATGGTGGCGGTCAATCGCCTCAGCCTTCAGGTGAAAAAGGGCGAACTCAAATCGATCATTGGCCCGAACGGGGCAGGAAAAACGACGCTTTTCAATTTGATTAGCGGTAAGATGCCCCCAACGCACGGCACGGTCAAATTTAAGGAAGAAGATATAACGGCTCTCCCTCCGAATGTGATTGCTCAGAAGGGATTGGCCCGGTCATTTCAAATCACAAACATCTTCCCTGATCTTACGGTCTTCGAGAATGTCCGAATCGCGGTCCAACAGAGACACAAGAAAAGATCGGCTTTTTTTACTCTGGCCTGGACACTCAGCGAAATCAACGAGACGACCGAGGAGATTCTCAAACAGATCGGGTTGATTGAGCACAGGAATCATCTGGCCAAGAACCTCTCGTATGGAGATCAACGGCACCTGGAGATCGGCATCACCCTGGCGATGAAGCCGGATTTGCTGCTCTTGGATGAGCCGACCTCCGGGATGTCTTCCCTTGAGACGCGCGATACGATTCACCTCATCGAAAGACTCGCGGAGCACTTGACCATCCTGCTCATAGAGCACAAAATGGACGTGGTCATGAGCTTATCGGAAAGGGTTTTCGTCATGCATTATGGGGAAAAGATCGCGGAAGGAACGCCCAGGGAGGTGGAAAGAGATCCGCGAGTCCGAGAGGCCTACCTGGGAGGACTGTAGTGCTTCGCGTCCAAGATATCCATACCTATTACGGTCCGAGCTATGTCCTCCATGGCATCTCCCTCCACGTCGAGGACAAGGAGGTCGTCTCTCTGCTTGGCCGGAACGGGGCGGGCAAGACAACGACGATCCGGAGTATCATGGGACTCACTCCCCCAAAGGAGGGGGAGATTCTCTTCCTGGGCGAGAATATCGCGCGGAAGCCTCCCCACCAAATCTTCCGCCTGGGAATCAAACTCGTTCCACAGGGAAAACAAATCCTTCCGACCCTGACAGTCGAAGAAAATCTGAGGCTCGCCCTGCTCAAGGCAGACATCGAGAGAGGACAAAAGGCGAGTCTCCGAAGGGTCTATGAGAAATTTCCCATTCTGGAAACGAGGAGGAAACAGCCAGGGGGGCATCTCAGCGGAGGAGAGAGGCAGATGCTGGCCATTGCGCGAGTTCTCCTTGGAAAAACGAGGTTAGTTCTCCTGGACGAGCCCACCGAAGGTCTTGCACCGCTCGTCGTGCAAGAAATAAAAGACATCATCCTGGACATCAAAAAAGAAGACGTCGCTATTTTCATCGCAGAACAGAATGTCCGGATGGCTCTAGAGACAGCCGATCGGCACTACATTATTGACAAGGGCAAGGTCGAATTCGAGGGGACCGGACAGGAGCTGACGGAAAGCCGGGGAGTCATGGAGAGTTTTCTGGGCATCTCGGCTTGACAGGCAAAGGGCTCCGTGCTATAGCAGAAAAGGTCTGGAAGGGAAATTCGGAGTTCTGCCCTGCCTTGTTCATAGATTCGGCGTACGTCTGCAGTGGGAAGAAGCGAGTTCCAACTCATTTGAGGAATCCGTGGAAGGGGGGTCGCCATGAAGTGTTGGGACGACAAGTTCGAGACCATGCCTCTGAAACAGATGGAGAAATTTCAGCTGGAGAATCTCCGGAAAACACTGCAGTGGGCATATAAAAAGATACCTTACTATAAGAACAAGTTCGACAGTGCTGGGGTGAAGCCCGAAGACTGCAAAACCTTGCAGGACCTCGCGAAGTTTCCCTTCACGATCAAGGCAGATCTGAGAGATAACTACCCCTTTCGACTCTGTGCCGTCCCGATGCATGAGGTTGTGAGGATCCACGCCTCATCGGGGACAACAGGTAAGCCGATCACAGGCCCCTACACCAAAGAGGACATCGACCAGTGGGCTGAGTGTATGGCCAGAAATCTCTATGCCGCAGGGATTCGTTCCGACGACGTGTGCCAGAATGCCTACGGAATGGGGCTTTTCACAGGTGGTCTTGGATTTCACCAAGGAGCCGAGAAGATCGGGTGCGCCATCGTCCCAGCTTCTTCAGGAATGACCGAGCGGCAGGTACTCCTGATGCAGGATTTTGGCACCACCGCGCTTTTCTCCACCCCTTCCTATGCCCTGACCATTGCCGAGAAGGCCAAAGACATGGGGGTCGACCTGAGAGGACTTCCCCTTCGTGTGGGCGTCTTCGGCGCAGAGCCCTGGACCAATGAGATGCGCAAGGAGATTGAGGAGCGAATGGATATCCATGCGATGGAAGCGTACGGCCTGACTGAGATGGGAGGGCCTGGAGTCTCCTTTGATTGTTCGGAGCAGAATGGTCTCCATATTAGTGAGGACCACTTTATTCCTGAAATTATCGATCCCATTACAGAAGAGGTACTCCCCCTCGAAACTCAGGGAGAGCTCATCTTCACCTCAATCCAAAGACGGGCAATGCCTCTGATTCGTTATCGGACCCGGGATATCACCCGATTGAGACGGGATAAATGCGCGTGTGGAAGGACGCTGGTCAAGATGGACAAGGTGTACGGGCGAAGCGACGACATGCTGATCATCAGCGGGGTCAATGTCTTCCCCTCTCAGATTGAGAGTCTCCTCTTGGACATCCCGGAGGTGGAGCCTCAGTATGTTATCGTCCTCAAGAAAAAAGGGTATCTCGACACCATCAGTATCGACGTGGAAAGCAGACCCGATGTCTACGAGGCGGGAAAAGGGAGAATTTCTGAAATCGAGAGGAAGATAGTCGGAAAGATTAAGGGGATCATCGGGATCAGTGCGGCTGTCCGAATCGTCCCACCGAAGACGATCACCCGAAGCGAGGGTAAAGCGAAGCGCGTCTTTGACCAGCGAGGCATGTAGTCCAGAGGTCAGTTGTCGGTTGTCAGTGGTCAGTTGCATGTACGAAATGAAAGCATCAGGTTGCTGATGGGGTATCCGGGTCCTTTTGACGAATCATCTGTTTCCAAGAGGACGAACCACGGACAACAGATCACGGGCACGACATGTCGTGCGCGTCCTCTCTCGGTTTCTGGGTGTTAACCCCAACAACGTCCCGAGAGCCTGACCTGAAGGGGCAGGCCTTGATCCACCTCCGAGTTCATAACGGATTCTCACTGAAGAATGCCCCCCTCACGCTCTGGACTGAATTTCTGACCCGTTCTCAGGCTTCCAGCGTTCAACCTCCTAAACCCTCCGCCTTCGGCGGATCAGACAGCAGAGACTCGCCCCTTCGGGTGCACTCCCTTCACCCAGACGGGTAAGCCCCGAAATTTTGTCATGTTCGTTCACGGCCATCTTCCGGTGTGCGCAATGTGGTTGATTTGTCGCTACATGAACAGGCTCTTGGGTGGAGCAATCGTTCTGGATTTTGGTATCATTTCCAGGTTTTCCAAATCTAGGCGGTGGTTGTTGGCAGGCTTTCCTGTTTGAAAGGCTGCATCATTCGTGGGATAATTGGGCTATGGAAAACCGGATCATCCGTGAGCTTTCGGGCATCGCCAATAATCCCTATGAGATGGCAAGGAAGTGGAAGGCAGATTCAGGACAACGGATCATCGGCAGTACCCTGACCGATGTGCCTGAAGAGCTGATCCACGCCGCAGGGCTTTTCCCCTTCACAATCTTGGGGACAAACCGGCCTATCCGCAGAGCGAGCGCCCTCCTTCCAGACAACGCATGCTCCCTCTCTCGGAGCGATCTCGAAGTGGTGTTAACTTACGAGACCGACCTGTTCGATGGTTTTGTCCTTCCTCAGGTCGACGATACGACGCAACATCTCTCGGACATATGGCGGAGAAAAATACCAGCGTCCTTCTTTGAGTGCTTCCTGATCCCCCGCCAGGTGGACCGTCCGAGTGCGAGACAATGGCTCCTGGACGAAACGAACCGACTCAGGGAGAGTCTCGAAAGGTTCACGGAGAGGAAAATACCAGAAGATGCGCTGCGCCATAGCATAACAGTTTACAATGAAAACCGGGGCCGCCTCCGACGGATCTACGATTTGAAACGCCAAGATAGCGACATCATCGGAAATCGGCCGTACTTTGAACTGGTCAAGTCTTCGATGTTTGTTCCCAAAGAGATGCATAATCGATATCTTCAGGACCTCCTTCCACAGCTGGAGAAGAGACAACCCTCTGGAGAAGATGAGAATCTACGATTCGTGGTGGCAGGGATTGTCTGGGAGCCTCCGGCCATCATGACCATATTGGATGATCTGAAAATCAACGTGGTTGGGGACGATCTCTGCACTGGAACCCGTTACATTGCAAATGATGTTTCCGTTGAGGGAGATCCAACTGAGGCCATCGTAGAGCGCCATTTCAAAAAAGGCCCCTTCTCTCCAATCTATGACCGAGCCAATCCAATCCAGCACCATCTTATCGATCTGGTTCGTCGATGTGGGGCCGATGCGATCCTCTACCTTCATCTCAAATTCTTTGAATCCCAGGATTACGACCTGCCCGATCTAAAGCGAGTCATGGAAGCGGAGGACATCCCTATGTACGTCCTGGATACGGAATATCAAACCACTCACTTGGCTCAGATGAAGACCCGCGTCCAAGCCTTTGCCGAATCGATAAAGGGAGGCTGACCATGCCAGAGAAACCTCGTGCCAAGGAGTTGATGAAAGCACTTACACGCGACTACTACGGGAGGGCCAAACGAGCTCACAAGGAGAACCGATTCGTCGCCTATACCACTGCCGTGTCTCCGGTAGAACTGTTCGTGGCCCATGATGTAATCCCCATCTATCCCGAGAATCACAGCGTCATGTGTATCACCAACCGGATGACCCCGAGACTCTCAACGGCCATAGAGAAGAAGGGATATACCAGTCACCTGTGCTCGTATGCGCGAAGTGACCTCGGCTACCGAGAACTCGGTGAGAGTCCCATCGGGGGGCTTCCCGATCCCGATTTCCTCCTTGCCTGCAACGCGCAATGCTTCACTTTGACCAAATGGTTTGAAGTCCTTTCAAGAAGATACGACGCACCGCTTTTTGTTTTTGACACTCCCCAGTACATACAGAATGAGAAAGCGCGCCAGAACATTATCCGATACGGGAAGGCACAAATATTCGAAATGATCGAAGCGCTAGAGGACCTGACGGGCAAAAAGTTTGACTACGATCGCCTGCGGGAGGTGCTTGTCTATTCCAGGGACGCCTGCCGGCTGTATAAAGAGTTCCTCGATCTAGCTACTCACAAACCCTCGCCCATCAGCATTTTCGATGCTCTCATCCATATGGCCATCATTGTCTACCTCCGTGGAACCCCTCAGGCGGTCCAGTACTATCAGACACTATTAGATGAAATTCGACGAGAGAAAGTGGCCAATGGGATTGGGGTCATCCCAAATGAACGATTTCGCCTCTACTGGGAAAATCTTCCGGTTTGGTTCAAATTCAGAGAGCACGCGAATCTCCTCGCCTCCTATGGAGCGGTCATTCTTACCTCCCTCTACGTCCATGCCTGGAGTTGGGACTTCGATGTATCCGATCCCGTCGGGACGCTGGCAGAGAACTACGCCTCCGTCTTCTCTAACGTTGAGCTGGAGGAACGTGCCGAGAGGGCCCTTGTTCTGTTCCGGCGGTACGACCTGAACGGGAACATCATGTTTCTTAACCGGAGCTGTAAAGCCGTGACTTTTGGTGAACATGAATTGCGGGAAATTCTCACCCAGAAGACAGGAATCCCTGCCCTCGTCTTCGAGAGCGACATGGGAGACCCCAGGTTCTATTCTGAGGTGCAAGTGAAGACGAGGCTGGAGGCCTATTTTGAAACCCTGGAACAGGTGGGTGCCTAACCTATAACTCATACGGACGCATTGAATGTCTTCTATATGAGCTTTTCAGGAGAATGCCCGACGACTCTCTCTCGCCCGCTCCCCTTCGACTTTGCTGAGGGCAGGCCATTCGGCCCTGCTCAGGCTTGCTTCAGCCCACAGAGTTCCCACGAGATGATTTCGACTCTGGCCTGATCTTTTGAGATGAGAATCAGGCCACCCACTCAGCCCCTTCGGGGCCATGCAATACCGAATTCACAACGGATCGTATGGAATCTGACTGAATACGGTTGCATGATTCACTGGCTTGCCAGGGCGGGACTTAGCTCATTCTCTGAGAGATTGTGACGCCATAACCCAATGATTAGGGGGGCGGGGATTGCGATATGGGATTTTGGATCCGGGAGTTGTGGTTCGAGACATGGTAAAGGCCAAATGAGATATGGGAACCCAGATCGCAAATACCAGATCTCAAATCATTTCAATTTAGGCTCGCATTTACTGGGCTAATTCGAACCAGATAGCCAGGCGATATCACAAATCAGCCGCCTACAGGGTGGAGAGGATTTCTTTGACTTCCCGAAAATCCGGGTTTATCTTGAGAGCCGACTCGAAGGCCTTCCTCGCATCTTCGCTCCTCGCTGCCTCTAGGAGCGCCCTTCCCAGATTGTAATAGATGTTCTCGTCGTTCGGAGCGACTTTGAGGGCCCGCTTGTACTGGTCAATCGCATCAGTGTATTTTCCCTGTCTCCGATAAGCGATTCCAAGTCGGTTATAGACATGGACATTCCGAGGATCGACCTTAAGGGCACCCTCAAAGGCGTCGACGGCTTCCTCTGCCATCTCGTGACCGAGGAGAAGCTCCCCGATCTCGGTTTGAATATTCGCATCCTCTTTCGCTGCTTTCATCGTCTCAGAAAACACTTCACGAGCCCGAGCCACATCTCCCAATCCAAGCAAGAGTTTTCCCAGCCTGATCCGACGATCCGTATCGTTGGGACTGATTCGAATAGCCTCTTTTAACTGCTCGGTAGCCTTTTCCGCCATCCCTTGGTTTTCATAAAGGTCTGCCAGCCTCTTGTGGGCTTTGATGAAGAGGGGTCCAATGTCCACTGCCTTCTTGTAGCACCGCTCAGCCTTTTTGAGGTTCCCGAGCCTCTCATGGGCTTCCCCGAGAAAACAGAGGACCCTCGGTGTTCCCGGTGAGACTGACTTGGCCCGTTCGAATTCTTGAAGGGCTGCTTCGTAACGTCCTGCCACCATATGCTCCTTCCCGAGCCTCAGAAGAATCTCGAGTTCATCGGGGTGAAAGTGGAGATTGAGGATCTCATCCAGCTTTTTTTCCAGGGTTTTTGCAACAAACGGCTTGATCACGTAGGCATCGACATCCGTTTCGGCTGCCTCGGCAACTGTCGCCTCCTCCACCACCCCGGTAACGATGAGGAAGGGAAGATTCCTGAATTTCTCTGAACGTCTCGCTTTTTTGAGGAGGTCGATCCCCTGCATTTTCGGCATAATCCAGTCGGCAATGACCAGATGGAACTCCCCGGTCTGCATTTTGTCCCAAGCCTCTTTACCGTCCTCGGCCTCCTCGATATGGAAAAATCCCATCTTCTGAAGCATATTCCGGATAGTTCGCCTCATATTGAACTGGTCCTCAGCAACGAGAATGCTCACCTTTGCTCTATCCGACCGATTCATCAGAGTGGCTACACCTCCTCCTACCCGAACACGCCCAAGGTTTGTCGGGGTATATAGAACTGGAAACGACTCCCAGAACCAACACGGTCTTCGACCCAGATTTCTCCTCCATGGGCCTCAACCGCGAGCTTGCAAAACGGGAGACCGAGCCCCAATTGACCTGGTATCCGACCGTGACGAGCCGTGGACCATTTTCGAAATATGCGCTTTCGGTCGCTCTTCTTGATCCCCGATCCTCGATCTGAAACGCCAACGTGGAATCTCTTTCGATCCTGACTCCACGATAGATCGACATCGATCTCACTTCCCGATGGGCTGTGTTCAATGGCATTAATCAGCAGATTGAGAACGATTCGGGCAAACAGATCTTTGTCCGCAAAGAGGGCTCGAGAACCATCCCGACTCGCAATGCATATGGAGATTTCCCTCATGGAAGTCAGCATAGCCAGTCCCTTAATAACGCCTCGAATTGTCTCCACGGGATCGAATAGGGACCGGCGGATCATCTTCTTCTTCGCTTCCAGGCGGTAAACCTCCAGTATGTTTTGGACTCTCCGGAAGAGTTCCTCGGCTCCCAGAATCGCTGAGCTGAGATAGTCTTTCTGATCCGCTGAGAGCGTCTCCTCCTGCAAGAGGCTAAGATTCGCAATGATCTCCGCCAGGGGTCCTTTTAGGTCGTGGATAATCATATGAGTCAGGTCCACGCGGAGCTTCTCCATTTTTCGAAGACGCAGATTGGCCTTCCTCAGACGCGCCAGCTCCTCGTTAAGCCTCTTCCCTTGAGGCTCAACTGACTTCACAGAAGCAGTCACACCCGTATCTCTGCAGATTTTCTGACGGGAAGTATTCGTATTCTCTCTTTTCTCCGCCACAATCAAAGCCCGTAGAGACTTTAGAGGGGCTACTTATCGCGGAAAGCACCCCCCTCTTTCGTTTCACCCTTCCATGCAAATCATCGGCCAAAAGGGTGACGATCTTTAGGCCTTTTTGTGGTGGCCGCCTTCCGAAGGCTTCCTGGATTTTTTTGGCTCGGATTAGCTCGCGAGGGGTATAAGACCGAGAGATGGTGCCTATTTTCCAAGAACCTTCCAGCACCGCACCCGCCGGCCGTCCTCCAGGGGATAGAACTGGATCTCCTCTCTCCGGCAACGATCCTCTACGAGAGGACAGCGACTCTGGAATTTGCAGCCAGGAGGAGGTTCAAAAGGGCTTGGGACATCCCCCTGCAGCGGATGCCAATCCCGCCTTCCTCCTGGCTCCGGCACGGGAGCGGCAGAAAGAAGGGCCAGGGAATAGGGATGGAGGGGCTGATCATAGATTAACTCTGCGGGTCCATACTCCATGATGTGGCCGAGGTACATAACCGCCAAGGTATCGCTGATGTACTCGACCACGTTGAGATCATGGGCAATGAAAAGGTAGCTGAGTCCCAGTCTCTCCTGGAGGCTCTCGAGGAGATTAAGGATCTGGGCCTGAATAGAGACGTCGAGGGCTGAAATAGGCTCATCACAGATGATGAGGGAGGGCTCGACAGTCAGAGCTCGGGCAATCCCAATTCGCTGGCGCTGCCCACCGCTGAACTCGTGAGGGTATCGGTCATCGACATCCGCCGGCATGCCGACCATCACCAGAAGCTCTTTGACTCGCTCTCGCCGTGATGCCCGGCTTCCGTCCCCAAGTGTTCTGAGTCCATCCTCGATGGACTGACCCACGGTCATCCTGGGGTTAAGTGAACCAAAAGGATCCTGGAAAATGATCTGCATCTCCCGACGCAGAGGTTTCATAGCCTCTGGTGAGAGCGAGGTAATGTCCTGATCCCGAAACGTGATATTTCCCCCATCGGGCTCGAGAAGCTTGAGTATGAGTCGCCCAACCGTGGTTTTCCCACAGCCACTTTCGCCTACAAGCCCGAGAGTCTTTCCTTGCAGGATATCCAGATCCACCCCATCGACGGCTTTGATCCAGCCAATAATCTTTTGGAGAAACCCTCTCCGGACTGGAAAGTGCTTTTTCAAAGCCTTCGCCGAAAGCAAGATAGAGTTGTCGCTAAGTTTCCCTTCAGTCAACTTCCTTCCCTCTGTCTGCGGATAATGGGACATCTGGCGAAATGTCCGGCCCCGAAATCACACATTTCTGGAAACTCCTGCCGACAGCTCTCCTCAACATAGGGGCATCGTGGATGGAAGGGACACCCTCGAGGCTTATGGGCAGGGTCTGGAACGGCTCCAGGGATGGAGTAGAGAGACTGACCTTTTCTCGAGCGACTCGGGAGGGCGGCGAGAAGCCCCATGGTGTATGGATGGCAGGGGTCGTGAAAGATCTCCTCGGCATTGCCAATTTCCGCTATGATTCCGGCATACATGATGTATATTCTGTCGGCAACCTCAGCCACTACTCCCAAGTTATGGGTAATGTGAAGGACCGCCATCTTCCTTCTGGCTTGAAGCTCCCTGAAAAGCTGGAGAATCTGGGCCTGTACTGTCACATCCAGAGCCGTTGTTGGCTCATCGGCGATGACCACTTCCGGACCACAGGCCAGGGCCATGGCGATCATGACACGTTGACGTTGCCCACCGCTGAGACTATGAGGATAGTCCTTGATTCGTTCTTCCGGAGAAGGGATACCCACATCTTTTAGGAGTTCGATGACCCGTCGCTGAGCTTCTGCCCGGTCCACAGTCTCGTGGGTTGTGATCACCTCTTCGATCTGATCGCCTACGGTAAAAACCGGGTTAAGGGATGTCATGGGCTCTTGGAAAATCATGGAGATTTCCCTGCCTCGAATCTTTTGAAGGGCCTCTTCATCAAGGTCCAGGAGGTTTCTCTCCTTAAAGAGGATCTTTCCCCCATTAATCTCGCCTGGAGGTTGCGGGATGAGTCCGAGAATCGCCAGGGCTGAAACGGTTTTCCCGCAGCCAGACTCCCCCACTAGGCAAACCGTCTCGCTTTTTCCGATCTTGTAGCTGACCCCGTCTACGGCCCTGGAGACGATGCTATCACTGTGGAAAAAGACCTTAAGATCCTCAACAGTAAGCAGCACATCACTTTTCGATGACATTGCCTTCATTCAGTCCCTAACAGCTAGATCCGAAGATCTCTCAAAAAGCCGTCCTTCGCCCGTCAGGAGCTCTGCTGTGGATGTCAGTCGTCGGTTGTCAGTCGTCAGTTGCCGAAAACCATCAAACCAGAGAGATCGCCTGTGTAGTCTATTAGCTCTCCTCCCCTGAGGCCCTCAGATATGCTAGCTCGTTGCCACTGAAAAATGCCCATTCCGCTCCCTGAACGGAGTTTCTGACCCGTTCTCGGGGGGCCC
>CAYFYO010000051.1:0-29136 GCA_964347335.1 uncultured Thermodesulfobacteriota bacterium | reverse complement strand
AACAGATTTACAGTCTGCCCCCTTTGGCCGCTCGGGAACCTCTCCAGGGTAAACTATTATATTATCACAAAATTCAGCGTAAATCAATACCCTTTTTTGCATTTCCCTCCCTCGGATCCACCGTCCGAAGGAGAAGGGGTAGGATTCGTGATTTTGTGATTTTTTTGGAATTAATCGGTTTTTCCGTTAGATTATATCCGCATTTCACGAAAAGTCAAACGCCTTGCGAACGATTTTCAGATGTGTTAGCTTCACCCTTAATCTCAGTCATCTGGACATGATTCAAACCTACCACCTATACAAGACTTATCCGGGCGGCAACGCGGCGCTCTCCGATATTAATATCAAGATCGAAAGGGGCGGGTTTGTCTTCATCACAGGCCCGAGCGGGGCTGGCAAGACCACCCTGCTCAAGCTCCTCTTTGCCCAGGAAAAGCCCTCCCATGGAGAGATTCTGGTAGACGGGATCAATGTCTCCAAGATCGATGGGAAGCGAATCCCGATCCTTAGGCGGCGGATCGGGATGATTTTTCAAGATTTCAAGCTCCTTACCCACCTGACCGTCTTCGAGAATATCGCGTTTGCTCTTGAGATCCTCGGATATAATAAAAAGGAGATCAAACGGAGAGCGTGGCAGGCATTACGCCTTGTGGGGCTCCATGAGCAAATGGACGCCTTTCCCCTGAGGCTCTCTGGGGGAGAACAACAACGAGTTGCCATCGCCCGAGCTTTGGTGAAGGATCCCCCGCTCATCCTGGCCGATGAACCGACTGGCAATCTGGATCCCGACCTGACGGCAGACATCATCAACATGTTGATCCTTTTGAATTCAAAGGGAACGACGGTTGTGCTGGCAACCCATGACACAGATTTGATTCAAAGGTATCGAAAGCAGGTCGTCTTCCTGGCTCGGGGTAGAATCGTTCGACAGCAGGCAGAACGCGCTCCAATAGCCGAAAAAGATTTGCCCGAGATCTCTCGTTCGTGAATTCGGGGGGTTGGGCAAATTGAAGCAACGAAACATGGAGGATTTCTGAAATACCCAGGCTTTCCATTCGTTTCGCGAACTGGCTTCGGACGGTTCGCCCTAGGCAGATCTCATGAAGACTTATCGAATCGTCTATTTCTTCAGAAAGGGTTTTCAACACGTTCGGCAAAATGTCTTTATTAATCTTATGGCGATGGGAACGGTTGCCCTCTCGTTTCTCATTTTTTCGGCCTTTTTTCTGCTTTTCCAAAACCTTAACAGTTTCCTTCAATTATGGGAAAAAAGGATCCAAATCATCGCATACCTGACCGATGATCTGAATGAACAGGAAATCGCACAGATCCGCGACCGTCTCGTCAGTATGTCCGAGGTGGAAAAAGTGCGCTTCGTATCCAAGGAGGCGGCTTTGGCCACCCTAAGAGAGAATCTTGGCGAGCAAGAACAGATTCTGGAGGGATTCACAGCCGATATTCTACCGGCTTCATTTGAAATTCAATTGCAGCGTCCCTATCGAGATGCTGAGGCGGTTCGGCATGTGGCCTCGCTGCTCGGGGGAATCGATGGAATCTCTGATATTCAGTATGGTCAGCAGTGGATCGAAAAGTTTTCCGTTTTTCTGGGCGTATACCGGTTTTCGACGTGGTTGCTCGGTCTTTTGCTCTCGGTCTCCATAGCCTTTATTGTGTCCAATGCCATTAGACTCTCTATTTATTCTCGGCGTGAGGAACTGGAGATCATGAGATTGGTTGGAGCAAGTCCTGGTTTCATTAAGGTTCCCTTTTACATTGAAGGCGGTCTACAAGGTATTGTTGGGTCTTTTGCGGCGATCGGGATATTGCTACTGCTTTATTTGCTATTTCTCTCCCAGCTTTCCTATAGAATTGGCTTCTACAAACTCTATCTCCAAATTCACTTCCTGACACCGACAACGATCATGTCGATTGTGGCTGGCGGAGGGTTACTGGGGTTTTTGGGGAGTTTTCTCTCGCTTGTCCAACTCAAGGAGAGTTGATCGCGACATGAAGAGAATATGGGAGATCGTATGCCTTCTGTTCATCCTCTCCATTGGAATGGCTCTTGCAGAGGATTCGCGTCGTCGAATCGATTCCGTGGAAGAGGAGTATGAGAGGGTCATCCAGGAAATCGAGATCAAAAGGGGGAAGCATGATCGGCTGGAAAAGAAGGAAAAATCCCTCATCCACGATCTGGATCGTTTGGCCTTTGTCTTAAACCGACGGGGCAAAGAACTCCAGTCCCTTGAAAAGGAGATCTCTCAGAACAAGAAAGGCATGGCATCTCAGCAGAGCGAGATGCGCCGGATACGAGAGGAGATGTCTACTACCCAGAGACAAATTCAAACCAGGGCTGCAGCGCTGTACAGGATGTCAAAGGCCGGTCCATGGGCTTTCTTTCTTTCAGCCGAGAGCTATGGTGATTTTCTGCGCATGGTGACCTTCCTCTCCACCATGGTGGACTACGATATGGGTCTGCTCAGGACGTTTCAGGGCCAAATCGAACAACGAGAGACTCTCCAGAAGAAACTGGCCTCCACCGAGAGGCGGCTGTCGGAGAGAGAGGAGAGGGCTCGGAAGAAAGCAGCGGAGGTAAAAGCGCTAAAGCAACGGCAAGAGGATACGCTCGGGGAAGTCAGAGCGGCCAAAACTTCTTATGCGAGGCTGATCGAAGATCTGGAAAAGCAGGCGCAGCGACTCCAAACCCTCATTGAGGACCTGACCCGCCAGGAAGAAACCTCTCCTCTCAAACTCTCTGGCTTTCAAGCCCAGAAGGGTAGACTGCTCCTTCCAGTCCGGGGGAAAATTGAGGAAAATCCTCAAAAGGGGCTTCGAGGCATCACGTTGAAGGCACCCGATGGCACACTTGCTCGGGCCGTTTACAGGGGACGTGTCGTCTACGCGGGCTGGTTTAGGGGGTATGGCAATCTGCTCATCATCGATCATGGAGATAGATTCCATACGGTTATGGGACATGCTTCGGAACTTTTGAAGAAGAAGGATGAATGGGTCGGTGTTGGCGAGTCTGTGGTCAGAGTCGGAAGCACGGGATCGCTGGGAGGCGCCTCCCTGTATTTCGAGATCCGGCAGGACGGCAAGCCGTTAAATCCCCTGGAATGGTTTTCAAAGAAAGACCAGCTGGCTTTGAAGTAGGGAGAGGACGGTCCATGGCAGATGATAAAGCCCAGAGTGCAGACTCATGCGACGCATTTGGGCCAGGCAAGCCCGGAATAATTGACAATAGGAGAGAACAGAAGTTAGACTACTATAGATAACTCGCATTTGAGATGAGGAGAGTGCAATGGTTAAGTCGAGGATTTCATTTCGACCGAAATACGTCTTCCTGGTAGTCCTTGTCTTTTTCCTGGGTCTATCCCTGGGAATGGCCAAGAGTGGCAAAGTCGGAGCTGTTACGGACGACATCTATGCGAACCTCAAGGTCTTTTCTGATGTTCTTTCTATCATTCAGAAGGACTATGTGGATGTGGAAAAGACGGAGAGCCAAGAACTGGTCTACGGAGGCATCCAGGGGATGCTAGGCACGCTGGATCCCCACTCCTCCTTTATGCCGCCCGATCTATTCAGGGAAACCCAGGTTGATACGAAGGGGAAATTTGAGGGCTTAGGGATACAGATTGAGATGAGAGAAGGGATTCTCACTGTTGTTGCGCCGATTGAAGGGACGCCGGCTTGGAAGGCAGGGATCAAGCCAGAGGATCAGATTTTGAAGATCAATGGAGAATCGACAAAGAATATGACCCTCCTCGAAACGGTCCACAGACTCAGAGGACCCAAGGGGACAAAAGTCACCATCACCATCATGCGGAAGGGGTATAAAAGTCCCGAGGACTTCACGATCACGCGGGGTGTCATCCCGATCGTCAGCGTCCGATCTGAGACCCCGGAGAATGGATTCAAATACATCAGAGTTTCCCAGTTTTCGGAGGAGACAGACGGTGCATTCAAGAAGACCCTGGAAGACTGGAAGGCGTCGGCAAAGGGTCCTCAGAAAGGCCTGATCCTTGACCTCCGAAACAACCCGGGAGGACTGTTGGATCAAGCCGTAAAAGTGGCTGATAATTTTATCGATTCGGGCGTGATCGTCTCCATCAAGGGACGTCTTCCGGCCAGTAAGGCCACCTACACGGCTCGCGCTAAGGGGACAGAAGAGGGTTATCCTATCGTGGTTCTCGTGAGCAACGGAAGTGCAAGTGGTTCCGAGATCGTCGCCGGGGCCCTTCAGGACCATCACAGAGCGGTTATCATGGGAACCAAAACCTTCGGAAAGGCATCGGTCCAGACGCTCTACCCGCTCAGGGATGGGTCTGGTCTCCGTTTGACAACAGGCCGGTATTTCACCCCCAATGGGAGAGACATCCAGGCCGATGGGATCGAGCCTGACGTCGTTCTACCTCCTTTTAGCGCGAAAGAGGAAAGCAGAGCGGAGGGAGAGACAGCGCCCAGACAGTTCCTGGAAAAGGATCTCGAAGGGCACTTGGAGCCGACAGAGGAAGAAAAGCCGGATTCAGAGAAAAGACCTAAGAATCCAGAGCTGGAAAGGTTTATCGATGCGCTGAAGACAAAGATGAGCGACGAAGAGGTCGATGGTCAGAAATGGATAGCCCTTGAAGTCCTAAAGGACTGGAGCACCTTTCAGGCTTATCTCCGGAGCGAGAGAAAAGTGAGTTAGTCATTAAGGGGCCCAGTCGAAAACAACGATGCGACGACTATCGAGCGCGAGGGGGAAAAAGGTTACAAAACCGAGATCTAAGACCTCTAGAAAAACCCCTACTCGGAGAAAGGTCGCCCGAAAACAGAGGAAATTCTCCGGGTCTGGCTTCGCTCTGGTGATTGTCTCAGTCGCGGTCGGGTTCTTGATCGCGCGCTGGGTTTACCCGCCTCCACCGAAAGCACCTGTTGTTCCCTTATCCCACAAAATCCACGTCGTCGATCTGGCTATCAGAGGCCAGTTCTACTCGCTCGGCCTCTCTGAAGAGAATGTGGTCGGGCGTGAATCTCGAATCCAGAGAAAGGGTAGGCAGGAGTGGACCCAAACTACAACCAGGATCCAACTCCAGAGGCCTATACCTTCCCACCGCCTATTTGGACGACTCAATCGCGAGATCGGAGCCCTGGGGAAGGATTTTTGGGTCATCAAGAAAAGGGATCGCGGTGGTGTTCTCGAGGTTCAGGTCAGGGTCAATGACCTCGTGGCCCATAATCTCTTGTTCTACCAGCCCAAGGTGGTAAAGCCCGAGATCCCGATAAGAGGGAGGATTGCGATTGTCATTGACGATCTGGGTCAGGACAAGCGGGCAGCCATGGATTTGCTTGAGGTTGAAGCCCCCCTGAGTCTCTCCGTTTTCCCTTTTGCGCCTCACTCCCGGGAAATTGCCAGAGAGGCGAGCAAAGAGGGAAGAGATGTGCTTCTTCATCTTCCTATGGAGCCCAAAGAATATCCAACGCACGACCCCGGAAAGGGCGTACTCCTGACCTCGATGGGAGAAAACAGGCTGCTTTCACAGCTGGAGAAGAGCTTTTCCGCCGTTCCCGATGTTAAAGGTGTCAACAATCATATGGGATCGAAGTTTACTGAAAATCCTGAGCTCATGCGGGTTGTCCTGCAAGATATCAAGCGGAGGGGCCTCTTCTTCCTGGATAGTCGGACCACGCCCAGAACCGTTGGGTTCGAATTAGCCCGAGAGCTGGGCCTCAAAACGGGCCGGCGGAGTGTCTTTCTCGACAACGAACGAGACGTCTCGAAGATCAAGGCGAGAATCTCCGAACTGATTGACCTTTCCCAAAAAAATGGGAATGCCATTGGGATCGGGCACCCCCACCCGGAGACGATACAAGCCATTCGCGAATCCCTCCCTTCCCTCCGAGAAAATGGTGTTGAACTTGTACCGGTTTCCTCTCTCCTGGAATAGCCGTCCTGGAACGCTCTGTTTATGGATTGATGGGCGGGGGAGAAGGGGAGTCCGATTCGTCCGGCACGGCTTGAGGAGACGTGTGATGGGGAAGCCGTAACAAAAGGATTGCCGAGACAAAGGCCAGAAAAGCGCCGAAGACAAAAGCCCATGAGGCGCCGAGCCTATCCCAGAGTATGCCCATGATGAGGCTTGCCGGAAACGCCATGATCCCAGAAGCGGTATGAAATATCCCGTAGGCCGTTCCCCTGAGGTGCGAGGGGACGAGGTCGGCCACGTAGGCCCTCAGGACGCCTTCGGAGAACCCGTAGTAGACTCCATAGAGGGCGAAAAGGAGCCACACATGGAGAGGTGTTAGAGCCATGGAAAACCCGAGATACACAAGGCCGTAGAAAATAAAGCTCCAGAAGATGACCCGCCTTCGGCCGACCCGGTCCGATAGCATCCCGCCAGGAATCGAGAAAATCGTGTTGATCCCGTTGAAGAACAACCAGAGGAGTGGAATGGTCACGACCGAAACGCCCAGGTCTCTGGCCCGCAAGACCAGAAAAGCATCCGAGGAGTTTCCCAGGGTAAAGAGGCACACAATCACCACGAAGTATCGGAATTCTGATCCGAGCGCCCGCAGCCCTTGTGATTCAGCCTTCGGGGTTTGGGTCGAGACCGACACGTCTCGTTCGGGTTCCCGGACGAAGAGAAAGACGACCAATACGGCCGCCACAGCGGGAATGAAGGCAAGAAAGAAGATCCACCTCAGGCTTCCCCCAAACAATGGGAGCAACAAAAAGGCGGCCAAAGGCCCGAAGACGGCTCCAAGGGAGTCCATTGCCCGGTGAAAGCCAAATGATTTCCCCTTTTCCTTCTCAGGCGAACTATCGGCGATAATCGCATCCCGGGGGGAGGTCCTGATCCCCTTTCCAACCCGATCTCCGAACCTGAGGAGGAGGACTTGCCATCCAGCTGTGGATATGGCAAACAGCGGCTTGACGACAGTGGAAAGGCTGTAGCCGATCCAAACAAAAGGCTTTCGGCGGCGGGCCCGGTCCGAAAGCCACCCGGAAACGACCTTCATGAGGCTCGCTGTGCTTTCGGCGACACCCTCAATCAAGCCGATGAAGGGGATGCTCACCCCGAGCACCGTTGAAAGGAACAACGGAAGCAAGGGATAGATCATCTCACTGCTGACATCCGTGAGGAGGCTGACGATCCCCAGAAAGAATATGTTTTTCTTGAGCTTAAAGGGACTTCTTTTCGACTGGCGCATAGCGGGTTCGCCACTTCAAACCGGATGGTTCCCGCCCCTTGCAGGGTCGGAGAGACCCGTGGATTTTGACATGGAATTCAGCTGCGTGGGGTCGCTACATGAGTACCCCGATCGAATTCCTTGCGAGGGCTAAGAAGGCGGAGGGGAAAATACCGAGATAAAAAACACCCGCCACAGCGATAATCAGCCCGACGACTGCAGCCGGCGCGAATGTCAGGCCAGCGATCTCCCTTTCCTCTTCCCGGAAATACATATAAACAGTCACCCGGAGATAGTAATACACCGACAGGGCGCTATTCAAGACCCCGATGATGGCCAGCCAGTAGAATTTGGCCTTCACCGCAGCGCTGAAGATGTAAAGCTTCCCCATGAAGCCAGCTAAGGGCGGAATTCCGGCGAGGGAGAGCATGAATATCGTCATTGCAGCCGCCAGAAGGGGGTGTTTGAAGCCAATCCCCGAATAGTCTGTGATCAGTGTGTTCTCTTCTCCCGTCCTACCCAGCAGGATGACGACCGTGAAGGCCCCAATGTTCATGAAAGCATAGGCTGCCAGATAAAACAGCATACTAGAGGCCCCCAGGTCATTACCCGCCGTAAATGCGACGAGAATATAGCCCGCGTGAGCGATACTCGAGTACGCCAACATTCGTTTGATATTGGACTGAGAGATTGCGACGATATTGCCGACTGTCATGGTGGCGACCGATAGCAACCACATGATGGCCGTCCAGTCTGGCTGAAAAGCTCCGAGGGCCGAATAGAAAACACGGACAAGGCCCGCGAAGGCCGCGGCCTTGACTCCCGTGGCCATGAAAGCCGTAATCGAAGTGGGTGCCCCCTCATAGACATCAGGTGTCCACATGTGGAAGGGGACCGTAGAGATCTTGAACCCAAATCCAATGGTGAGTAAGGCGATCCCGATGATCAGGAGGGCGCTTCGACCTCCCTCACCACTCGTCGCGAGATAAGAAGCGATCTCCCTGAGATTGAAGGATCCGGTCGAGCCGTATATCAAAGCTACGCCGTAGAGGAAAAAACCCGTCGCAAAGGCACCCAGGATGAAGTACTTCATGGCCGACTCGATAGACCGAGGGTCATGACGTATAATGCCGGCCAGCACGTATACGGAAATGGACATGGTTTCCAAGCCGAGGAAGATCGTGAGGAGGTTAGTGCCGGCCGCCATGAGCATCATTCCAACCGTGGCGAAGAGAACGAGAACGTAGTATTCTCCGACACCGATCCCCTGCCCGCGGATGTACCCAATGGAGATGAGGATTGTGAGGAGGCAAATCACTCCGAAAACGATTTTAAAGAAAACGGCGAAGTTATCGGCGACCACCATGCCGCTGAAGCCGGACTGAACCTTTCCAAAAAGCGTTATGGACAGAATGAGGGCCAGAATCACGCCGAAAAGGCTGATATATCCGAGGTGATCCTTACTCTCCTCCTTTGAGGAAGAGAAGACACCCAGGAGAAGCACCAGAATCCCGAAGGCCGAAAGGACAATCTCTGGCATAATGATGTTAAGACTAATCTGGAGACCTGAAAGATCCATCTAAAGTTCCTCCGCCGCAGAACTATCGTATGATGAGGTTAGCTTCGGGTGGGGTCGCCCGGGAACTGATGATCAACGAATTCGAAACTCGAATATCGAAAGCCGAAGCGGATTGGAGTCCCAAATGGCCGAGATTTTGAACTCGTTTCCGATGGGTCCCTGCGGGACGCTTCGCCATAATTTCGTGTTTCGGATTTATTTGATTTGATTCTCCGTCTACACTGAAGTCCTCTTCTCCTCTTCCCCCGTTTTCTCGGCGTTGATCCAGTCTAATTTGCTTTGCCAGAAACGCCTTTGAGGAGGCTTGTTCACTCGTTGCCTCGTATTTGGTCCTCACATCCTCCAGGAAGTGCTCCACCGTGACATCCATCTTCTGGAAGAAGAGCTTCGGATAGATTCCCATGACAAAAATCATGATGACCATTGGGACCATGTAGGCGATTTCCCGAATACTGAGATCCTGGAGCTTTAGGTTCTCTGGGTTTTTGATCTCTCCGAACATGACCCGCTGGAACATCCAGAGCATGTAAGCAGCACCGAGGACAACACCGGTGGCCCCGAGGACTCCATAGACCGTCCTGGCCTTGAAAGCCCCGAGGAGGATGAGAAACTCTCCCACAAATCCGTTGGTTCCAGGCAAGCCGATGGATGAGAGGGTCACAATCATGAAGATGGCGGCATAGATTGGCATAACCTTGGACAGTCCGCCAAAATCGGCGATCATCCGGGTATGTCTCCTTTCGTAGATAATGCCAACGATGAGAAAAAGCGAGCCCGTGCTGATTCCGTGATTGAGCATTTGGTAAATAGAACCCTCTACACCCTGCATGTTAAAGGCAAACATGCCGAGCATGACATAACCCAGATGGCTTACGCTCGAGAAGGCGACCAGGCGTTTCAGGTCGTCCTGCATCATTGAAACCAGAGCCCCATAGATGATCCCGATCAAGGCGAGAACGCAGATAAGCGGCAGAAACTTCGTCGCCGCGACGGGGAACAGGGGAATGGCAAACCGGATGAAACCGTAGGTTCCCATCTTCAAAAGGATCCCCGCCAGGATCACACTTCCGGCTGTGGGTGCTTCGGTGTGGGCGTCAGGAAGCCATGTATGAAAAGGAAACATGGGAACCTTGATGGCAAAGGCCAAGGCGAAGGCACCAAAAAGCCAATACTGGGGTCTGATGGGAAGATCGAACTTATAGAGTTCGAGCAGATCAAAGGTGTAGTTTCCCGTTGCCTTCCCATGGATGAAGTAGATCGCGATGATGGCCACCAACATCAAAACGCTTCCTGCCATGGTGTAGAGGAAGAACTTGATTGCCGCGTACACCCTTCGCTTCGGGTCGCCCCAGACGCCGATCAGGAGATACATGGGGACCAGCATGACCTCCCAGAATATGTAAAACAGGACGAGGTCGAGGGCCACCAGGGCTCCCACCATACCGGTTTCGAGGAAGAGGAAGGAGATCATAAACTCCTTGACCCGCTCCTGGATGGCGCTGAAGGCACTCAGAACGCAAAGAACGGTGAGAAAGGTGGTAAGGAGCACCAGAAGGAGGCTAATCCCATCGATGCCGAGATGATAGCTGATCCCGTAATTCTCAATCCAGGGGTGCAACTCCTGAAACTGCATCTCATGGGTGGCGTTATTGAAGAGAAAAAACAGGGGCAGAGAGAAGAGAAACTCAATCAGGGAGACGACCAGTGTCAACGTTCTCAGAGCCGCGGAGTTCTCTTTATCTATGAATAGAAGGATGAAGGCGCCGATCAGGGGAAAAAACGTTACCAGAGAGAGAATGGGAAATCCTTCCATTAACTTACTCCTGTCTCAGTTGTCAGGGATCGGTTGGCGGTGATCAGCACTGACGCTTTTTTTGATTCAGTGAACGGCCAATGCCCGGTCCATGACGCGTCGTTTCATGTCGAGTCCAGCTGACAGCCGGCTTTCAGTCTCTCCCGGCCACTGTTCCCTGGCCCCTGCCGTTTCTAGAAGAAAATGGCTCGAATCACGTAGTATCCCACAACGACGGCGCCTCCCACGACCATCGAAAGCGCATAAGTCTGAACGAGGCCATTCTGGATCCTTCTCGCGAGGTTGCTCAGAACTCCAGCAATGTAAGCTACCCCGTTGACGCTGCCGTCAATAACAACGGTATCAGCGCCTTTCCACAGACCTGTACCAAGACCCTTCAAGGAGTCGACAAAGAGAAACTCGTAGATCTCGTCGATATAGTATTTGTTGAAAACGATCTTATAGAGTCTCTGCCAATTGGTCACCAGCCGTTCCAAAGCGCTGGGTTTTCTGATGTATAGGAAATAGGCGCTCGCCAGGCCGACGAGCGCAATACCCACCGAAGCGACCATGAGTACATATTCCAGAGGGTCTACCGGTGGGTGGCCCGACCCTGAACCATGCCCGGCAATTCCAGGTGTCGTCTGGCTGGAGGCGAGAAGGACGTGCGCCTGGACTGCCGCATGTCCCGCTGTCTCACCGGTGCCCTTGATGGCAGTGGAGAGAAACTGATGAAATCGGTTGACGCCTCCCAGGGCATGGGGAATCCCGATCCACCCTCCCACGATCGACAGTCCGGCCAGAATCATCAATGGGATGGTCATGATTTTCGGGGACTCATGGATGTGCTTTTTCACCGCTTCAGGGGCCCGGTTTTCCCCGAAAAAGGTCATGAAGACGGCCCGAAACATGTAAAAGGAAGTCATGCCTGCGGCGACGAAGCCGATCGCCCAGAGAACCCGGCTCTTGTTGAAGGTATGCCAGAGGATCTCGTCCTTGCTGAAAAAGCCGGACAGGGGAGGAAAACCTGCGATCGCCAGGGTCGCGATGAGAAAAGTCCAGAACGTCACGGGCGTCAGCCTTCTCAACCCGCCCATCTTTCTCATGTCGAGTTCACCGCTCATGGCGTGCATGACGCTCCCGGCGGCCAGAAAGAGGAGGCCCTTGAAGAAGGCATGGGTCATGAGATGGAATATGCCCGCACTGTATGCCCCGACGCCGACGCCAAGGAACATGTAGCCGAGCTGGCTGATGGTCGAATAGGCGAGGACCTTCTTGATGTCATTCTGGGCAAAACCGATGGAGGCGGCATAGATTGCCGTGAGTACGCCGACCATGGCGACGATAGCGAGAACCACTGGCGCCATCCCAAAGATCACATGGCATCGGGCCACCATGTAGACCCCCGCCGTGACCATGGTGGCAGCATGGATCAGGGAGCTCACTGGAGTGGGACCCTCCATCGCATCGGGCAGCCAAACGTACAGGGGGAGTTGTGCCGACTTTCCTATCGCACCGATGAAGAGGAGAAGGGCGATTGCCGTGGCTGTTGAGGTGGTCAAAACCTCAGGAGCCCTGGCAAAGACCTGGCCAAAATTCAGGGTGCCGAAGTGGAGAACCAGCAAGAACATGCCCAGGAGAAATCCGAAATCTCCCACGCGATTGACAACGAAGGCCTTTTTGCCAGCATTGGAAGCGGAATCCTTTTCAAACCAGAATCCGATCAGTAGGTAACTGCACAGACCGACCCCTTCCCATCCGACGAACATGAGCAAGAAATTGTTGGCCAAAATCAGATTGAGCATCATGAAGACAAAGAGGTTCAGATAGGTGAAATAGCGGGGATACCCCGGATCGTCATACATGTATCCGATAGAGTATATGTGGATAAAGAAACTCACCCACGAGACCACCAAGGCCATGACAATCGAGAGGGCGTCTACCTGATAGCCGACTGTCGTTACGAGTTCCCCTGAAACGACCCAGGTAAAGATGTCTTTCTGGAAGAAGTGGTCGGGTTGTTTGAGAAGTTCGAAGAGAAGGAGAGACGAGAAGATTGCTGACAGTCCGATCGTGGCGCATGCAATGGGGCCCACCGCCTTCCTGCTCATCTGCCTCCCGAACAGTCCATTGATCGCGAACCCGATAGCGGGAAAAAGCGGAATCAACCAGACAAATTCCAGCATAAAGATCTCCTCAGGAGAAAAGCACTCGGGTTGTCTCTCCCTTTTTCGGGTAGGGCCATGAGAATCTGACCCTCACCATTTCAACTGGTGAACCTCGTCGACATGGATGGTATTTTGCGTTCGATAAAGCTGCACAAAAATCGCCAGCCCGACGGCAGCCTCGGCGGCTGCCACGGCCATGACAAAAAAGACAAACAGGACGCCATCCATGGAGTTGAGAGACCGGGAGAAGGTGATCAGGCTCAGATTCACCGAGTTGAGCATCAGTTCGATGGACATGAAGACAATGATGCCATTCCTTCTCGTCAACACGCCCATGGCCCCAATGGCAAACAGGATGGCGCCAACAATGAGATAGGCAGCCGACGGTACAGGGGGTATCGTCATGGACTACTCCCTTTCATAGGGTCTTTGTTTGGCCAAAACGATCGCCCCGACGATCGCGGCCATGAGAAGAATCGAAACGATCTCGAAGGGAAGGAGATAATCCGTGAAGAGCATCTTCCCAACGACTTTGACGGATCCGAGCTCGCTGACCTTCTCAGGGCTGTATCCGCCGCTCGGTCCCCTGGCCCCCCCGAAAACGGCAAAAAAGAGGCCCAACATGATAAGGAGAACGGTCGTGACGGCAACGCCTTTCGAAAAGGAGATCTTCAGCGGACTGCGGAGTTCCTCTTCAAGCTCTAGGAGCATGATGACGAAGACAATGAGCATCATAATGGCCCCTGCATAAACAAGAACCTGAATCACCGCGATAAATGGGTTCTGGAGGAGGAAGAAGAAAATCGCCGTACAGAGAAAGGTGAGGATCAACAGGAGGGCCGAGTGGATTGGGTTCCTCCGGGTCACCATGAGGATCGAGGCAAGGATGGCCACAAAGGTTGTCCCGAGAAAAACGAGCCATTGAAAAACCATACTGATGTTCTGTTCGGACATAGAGTGCCTCAAGTCTCTGTCAATCGTGATGGGTCATTTCTGATTTGCGATTCATCGCACCTCGAGCATTCAGGGATTCAGCTTCTTTTGATCGATCAGAAAATTGTTGTTGAAAATGAAATCGGACCGTTCGCGTTTCACGTATTCGTAGTTCTTGCCCATTTTAATTGCATTGACTGGGCATACCTCCTCGCAATAACCGCAAAAAATACATCGTGTTCCATCGATTTCATAGACCCGAGGGAATCGCCTTCCCGTTTTGTATTCCTCTGCCTCAACGTAGATGCAATCGGAGGGGCAGACCGCCTCGCAAAGTCCACAGGCCACGCATTGGGTCGATCCGTCCTCTCTTCGCTCGAAATAATGGATCCCCCGCCACCGATCGGTCATTTCGATCTTTTCATCTGGATACTGCATGGCGAAGGGCCTCGAAAAGAAGTATTTCAGGGTTATGGCCAAGCCCTTCAAGAGCGGAAGAATCATCGTCTTTCCTCTCTCAACGAGTCTACTTCAATAGAAGCACGACTCCCGTAACGAGTACGTTCGCCAAAGCCAGGGGAAGCATGAACTTCCAACCGAATTTCATGATCTGGTCATACCGGAGCCGAGGATAGGTGGCCCGGATCCAGATGCAGACAAAGACGAGCACAGAAACCTTAGCCAGAAACCAGATCCATCCTGGAATGAATGACAGGGCCGGCAAAATCGGCTGCCAACCTCCCAAAAAGAGTGTCACAGCAATCGCCGGCATGATGATCATATGGGCGTACTCACTGATAAAGTAGAGGGCGAATTTCATACTGCTGAATTCGATGTTGAATCCACACGCGAGCTCTGACTCCGCCTCTGGCATGTCGAAAGGCACACGGGAGAGTTCCGCCAACCCGCCGACAAAGTAGAGGAGAAAGGCCAGAGGTTGGAGGAAAACATTCCAACGCCAGAACCCTCCTGCCTGGGCCAAAACGATCTCTCTGAGGTTGAGGGTCTGGGAAATCATCAATACGCCGATCACGGCCACCCCGATGAAGACTTCATAACTGATCATTTGCGCGGCGGCGCGCAGAGAGCCGGTTACACCATACTTATTCCCGGACGACCACCCTCCCAGGACCACGCCAAATTCTCCAACGGAACTGACCGCAAAGAGGTAGAGGAGTCCCATGTCAATGTCTGCGACCACCATTTTGATGACCCGTCCCGATTTCAGGACAACGTCATTGCTGAAGGGAATCACTGCAGCCAGACAGAGCACCGAGATCACGGATATCGCCGGGGCCAGCATGAACACGCCCCGATCCGCCCTGGCCGGCACCAGATCTTCCTTAAAGAATGCCTTGATTCCGTCGGCAATCGGCTGTAGAAGCCCGAAAGGCCCGACCCGGTTGGGACCATACCGGACTTGAATATGCCCCAGCACTTTCCTCTCGAAAAGGGTGTTGTAAGCGGTCAGAAGGAGCAGCCCGACGAAAACCAGCAGGCTCTTGGCAACGATTTCAATTAGCGTGTACAGAAGCTCCATGCTAGACCCTTTCCACTTTTGCGGCACAGGCTTTGTACGCAAATGTCCCCGTCAGGGGCTCGAGGTCTGGATAGAGAATCGCCATGACGTTGATGTCATAGAATGATGGGGCGAGGTAGACCGTCCCCTTGGCAATGGAATCTGAGATCCTCGCCTTTGTTTCGATTTGACCCCTGGGAGAACTCAGACGAACCCGGTCGCCTTCAGAGATTTCCAGTGTTGCGGCATCTTCGGGATGGATCTCGAGGGCCGTTTCGGGGAACCATTCCGCCAATCCAAGGGCCCTTCGCTCGTGCGATCCGATTTCGTAGTTATAGAGGGTTCCGCCGACCGATAGCCAGAGCGGAAAGTCCGTGTTGGGTTTCTCTTCTGGCTCCTGGTATTTGACGGGAGAGAACCGGCCTTTCCCGGAAGGAAACCCCTCTCTGTAGAGAACCGGGCTCCCGGGGTGCCCGGCCTCGGGGCACGGCCACTGAACCCCGTCCGGTGCCAAGGCTCTGTAGTCTATGCCGCTGAAAAGCGGGCTGAGGGAGGCCATTTCGGAGAAAATCTCGGACGGGTCATCGTAGTCCATGCTATGCCCCATCTGCGAGGCCAGTTCTGCGAAAGTCTCCCATTCGGCCTTTCCGCATAGGGGTGGAATGGCCTGACGCACCCGCTGAATCCTCCGTTCCATGCTGGTGAAGGTCCCGTTTTTTTCTGTAAAGGTCGTCCCCGGAAGCACCACATCGGCGCTTTGAGCCGTCTCGGTGAGAAATGTGTCAACGACGACGAGCAGTTCCAGTTTCTTAAAGGCCTCCTCGAGGCGTTTCGTATCGGGAAGGATAATCATGGGGTTCTCTCTGACCACGATGAGGCCCTTCATTTTTCCGGTCTGGAGGGCGTTGAACATTTCTCCAATGGAAAGCCCCGTTCGCGATGGAAGCTCTCCTCCCCAGGTCTTTTCGAATTTTTCTCGGACTTTCCGATCGTCCACGCTCTGGTATCCCGGCAGATAGCCCGGGTGACCGCCCATGTCAAAGGCCCCCTGGCAGTTGCTCTGGGAACATAGCGGAAAGAGGCCTCCCCTTTCCTTTCCAATGCTTCCAGTGACCAAGGCGAGATTGGCGAGGGCACGCACGCCGTCCGCTCCCGTCAAATGCTGCGTGATCCCGGAGCCATAGGCTATCGCCGTGCTATCCGCTTTCCCGAGAAGACGGGCCGCCCTGCGGAGTTCTTCGGGTGGGATACCCGTAAGCCCCTTCACGGTCTCAGGATCATAAGAAGAGACCGATTTCTTCAGTTCCGGAAACCCCTGAGTCCTTTCCTTGATGAAGCGAGCATCTTCCAGCTTTTCATCGATGAGGATCTTTATTAACCCATTGATCCAGGCGACGTCACTTCCGGGGAGGGGACGGAGCCAGATGTTGGCGTATTTCTCGAGTGGAATCCGAGATGGATTGGCGACGATCAGTCGCGCATCGCTCTTCTGAATGGCTTGACGGACCTTATGAGCGAAGATCAGGTTGTCGTCGTCCGGGTTAGCCCCGACCACAATGATCAAGTCGGCTTCAGAAACGTCAGATAGTCCGTTCGTCATCGCTCCATAGCCGAGACTTTCCGACAAGCCGAGAAGGGTCGGCCCGCTTCCCAAGCGGGCAGCACTGTCGACATTATTCGATCCCAGAACGAGGCGCGTGAATTTTTGGAGGAGATAGATCTCCTCATTTGTTCCCCTTGCCGGGGCCACCACGCCAATGCACTCTCCACCAGCATTCTCCTTCAGCGTCTTAAGCTTCTCCGATATCAGGGAGAGTGCCTCTTCCCAGGTCGCTTCCCTGAGGTTCCCCTTCTCCCTGACCATTGGATGAGTCAACCGATCGGGGTGGTGGACGTAATCATTGCCGAAACGCCCTCGCACGCAGAGACTCCCGTCATTAATTCCCACGCCGTCACGGCTCGTCACTTTGATGACTCGCTTGCCGTGCAGAACATTGAGATCCAGTTGACATCCGCAGCCGCAAAAGGTGCACGTGGTCTGGACGCGGTCCATCTGCCAAACGCGGCCTTTGATGGGACTGACGTTTTCGGTGAGGGCACCGACTGGACAGACGTGGAGGCATTCGCCGCAGGAGATGCAGGCCTCGACGTTGACAGCCTCGACATGAGACTCGAATCCCCGGTCGGCCACATCGAGGACATGGCAGCCCGGAATTTCGATGCAGGCCTGAATGCAGCGCATGCACATGACACAGCGATCCATCCACTGCTTGATCAGAGGCGTTCCAAAAGGAACATCCGGCCGCTCGACCTTCTCGGAAACGTAGTCCTGTTCCTGGATTCCGAACTGGTAGGTCAGGTTTTGAAGGTCACATTCCCCTCCAGCGTCGCAGACGGGACAATCCAGGGGATGTTGAATCAGAAGGAACTTCAGCGCGTCCCTTCGCATCTTCTCCACCCGTCCTGTTCGGGTGTGGACCACCATCCCCTCGGTGACCGGCGTTGCGCAGGCGGGCATCGGTTTTTCAACGCCCTCGATGTCGATAATGCACATCCGGCAGGACTTGAGCCAGCTCAACTTGGCGAGGTAGCAGAGGGTTGGGATATAGATGCCGTTCTCTCCAGCTGCATCGAGAATCGTCGCCGTGTCTCGCGTCGTAACCTCTCTTCCGTCAATCGTCAGAGTAGCCATCCTCAACTCTCACCATTTGCAGGTTTCACGCAGCACAGAGTTCGAGAGGGCGCAGAGCGCTTTGTTTTTTCAACCGGGAGACGATGATGGACATAAATAGCGACCCTCTCCGAAAAACAATCGCCCCTGTGACCGATGGGGATGACACTTTTCGTTTGCCGCCCTCTCCCGGCAAAGGAAAAACCAGAGCTCCTTGTTCTCAGTGTCTCTGTGGTAGACATATCTCTCAGTCTATGAAAAGGGTCTCATGATTTCGGGCTTATCGCCACCAGGCCAATTCGATAGCATCTCAGACACCGCTCAGCCTCTTCCGTTGCCGTCGGCACGGGAAACCCGTTTTCCACTTCGGAGAACATTCGTTTTCTCTCTTCGGGGTCGAGCATTTCCAGATGCTTTCTCTCCTGTCCTCCCAGCATTCCCACATTCTCATCCCGGTTGTAGACCCCAATGGTGGCTAGGAGATCTTCCAACCTGTCCTCCTCGGGAGGCATGACAGGCTCCCCTCTCAGGTATTTGTCGATCTTATCTGCGGCCCGCTTTCCGTGCCCGCCAGCCCGGACAAGCACATCAGGGCCGGTCACACAGTCACCCGCCGAAAAAATGCCTTTGACTGAGGTCTCAAAAGTCTCAGAATTGATCACGAGGGTCTTCCATTTTGTCGTCTCCAATTGGGTCATCCCTTCCATGAATTGCAAATCCACGGCTTGACCGATGGCTGGAATGACGATGTCACAATCGATCCGGAATTCAGATCCGGGAACAGGGATCGGCCGTCTCCGACCGCTCTCATCCGGCTCGCCGAGTTCCATGCGGATACACTCCACGCCGACGACCTTCCCCTTCTCGGCCAACACCTTCACCGGGTTGCACAGGAAATGGAATTTGACCTTCTCCTCCTCGGCATCCCTGATCTCGACGTCATCGGCGGGCATCTCCTTGCGAGATCTCCGATAAACCAGGTTCACATCCGTTTTTCCAATTCGAAAAGAAGAGCGGACACAATCGATGGCGACATTTCCCCCGCCGACGACGACCACCTTCTTCCCCTCTGAATAGGGGTCCTCTCCCTGATTGATCTCGAGAAGATACTGAACTCCCGGGATGAAGCCCTTGTAACCTGCGTCTTCTCCTTCCACTCTCATCGGTGTGTTGGTCTGGGCCCCCACACCGATGAATATGGCCTTGTAGTCTTTGGCGATCTCTTTCAGGGTGATATCTTTTCCAACGTCTGTGTTATAGCGAATCTCAACGCCCATATCCTGGATGATTTCCACTTCCCGATTGAGAATATCCCGAGGGAGGCGGTAATCTGGAATCCCCCAGGCTGCCATTCCCCCCGGGGCTCCAAACCTTTCAAAGACAGTCACCGGGTACCCCATCCGAGCCAGATAAAAGGCACAGGAAAGTCCAGCCGGTCCAGCTCCGATGATTGCAACAGGGTCTTCCTTCTTCTCGGTTGGTGGCCGGAGGCGAGGCACGTGGCGCCTCTCCAGCTCCCAGTCGGCCACAAAGCGTTTCAGGTATTTAATAGAAATCGATTCGTCGAGATTCGCCCGTCGACAGTCGGACTCGCAGGGTCGGACACACACTCGGCCCAGCGTACCCGGAAGACAGGTCATGTTTCGGATGACATGGAGGGACTCGTCGAACCTGCGCTCCTTGATATACTCGACATAGGTGGGGACATCCAGATGGGCGGGGCAGGCGTTTGAGCACGGGGCAACGGTCTTTACTCGATAACTTCCGGATGGTGCACGCTTCTTGTTGTCGATCAGTTCGAGAAAATCGTCCCTGTAATACTGGAGGGCGTGGAGGAGTGCAATCGTGCCAGTCTGGCCAACCTGGCATTTGGAGCTTTCCCGGATCATGCTTCCAATGGATTCCAGGACGTTGAGGTCATCCCGAGTGCCCTCTCCGCCGGTAATCCGTTTGAGGGTTGTGAGGATCACCCGGGTTCCGACCCGGCATGGGATGCACTTCCCACAGGATTCCTGTTGTACCGCCTCCATGTATGCCCGGCACATATCGACGATGTTCACCCCAGCATCCCGGACGGCCAGCCCGTCCCACCCCATGAAGGCCCCGATCTCATGCGCTCCGTCGTATTCGATCGGAAGATTCAACCCTGGAACCTTTTCAAATTCCTTCCGAGCCTTTCCGCGATTATCAATGATCTGTCCTTGCCAGCTTGAGAAAAGAATCTCTTCAGTCATCTCTCCTTACCTGCTCGAATCGAGGATTAGCAGAAATACTTCAATCTAGAGCCAGCGGGCGCGCTGGAAAATCCGAAATTCGAATTCCGAAATCCGAAACAAACTCGAATGGCAAATCAGAGAAACTCAAAGCCCAAACCAATGCTTGGAGGATTTGAGTTTATGACTTGCAGATTGTTTCGTATTTCGAATTTCGTGCTTCGAGTTTAATGACCAGCAACTCATTTGTAAGATCTTAAAGTTATGAAGTCTAGACGGTTCGTAATTTGCTCTCTTTGTGCACGCTACCGATCGATCTCCCCAAGGACAATATCGATAGAACCAATGGTGGCAATCACATCGGCGATCATCTGGCCGACGATCATTTTGGGGAGGGCGCTCAGGTTTGCGAAGCTCGGGGCCCTTATCCGCAAACGGAACGGCTTGTTGCCCCCATCACTGACGAGATAGTAACTCAGCTCCCCCTTCGATGCCTCGACACTTTGAATGACCTCTCCAATGGGCGTCTTGAAACCCTCAAATCCGATCTTGAAATGACGGATGAGGGCGTCCATTCTCGTTTCGACCTCCTCCTTGTCCGGAAGGACGACATGGGGGGCATCGGCCTTGATTGGCCCGTCCGGAAGGTTTTCGACCGCCTGCTCGACGATTCTTCTCGATTGGCGCATCTCTTCCATCCGGACCAAATACCGGTCGAAAACGTCGCCGTTCTCACCGACTGGAATCTCGAAATCAAAGTCCTCATAGTGGCTGTATGGAGTCGCCTTTCTCACATCATACGGGACTCCCGACCCCCGCAGGGTCGGGCCTGTGACGCTGAAGTTGATCGCGTCTTCTCGAGACAGTACGCCGATGCCCTTCGTGCGGCGCTGAAAGATGATGTTTTTGGTCAAGAGGCCTTCGTATTCGTCGATTCGCCCTGGAAGATCGTTGATGAAGTCGCTCACGAGCTCGATGGTCCCGTCTGGGAGATCCCTCGGCAACCCGCCGATTCGAAAATAGGTCGGTGTGATCCGGCCGCCAGCGACCTCCTCAAAAATCCGCAGAATGGCCTCTCTTTCACGGAAGCAATACATGATCGGCGTTGTCGCTCCCAGGTCGAGAACGTGGGTTCCAAGCCAGATGAGATGAGATGCGATCCGTTGGAGTTCAGTGAGCATGACGCGAACATACTGGGCTCGCTTGGGCACCTCGATGCCGAGGAGCTTCTCGACGGCCAGGACATATCCCAGATTGTGTCCCATCGCATTGACGTAGTCCATCCGATCGGTCAGGGGTATACACTGGTGGTAGGTCTTGACCTCGGCGAGTTTCTCGATCCCCCGATGAAGGTGACCGAGGACGGGAGTCACGTTTCGGACGATTTCGCCATCGAGTTCCAGGATGAGGCGGAGGACGCCATGGGTCGCTGGATGTTGCGGCCCCATGTTGATCGTCATCGTTCGCTGCTCAGCCATTCTCACTGCTCCGGTTTGCGCCTATCCCCGATATTTCCGTCTCCGAATCTCCACTGTTTTCTTGGTTCGCCGCAGGCTTGCCCTAGCGGGTGTTTTAGGAAAAAGGGATTTGGGGCGTACATTAGGTGTCCGGCAGTACAGGCTCATCAAAGTCCCTTCCCTCGGTCGGGAAATCCTTCCGTAAGGGGTGTCCTTCGAAGTCGTCCCAAAGGAGGATTCGTTTCAGATTGGGGTGGTTCTCAAAAACGATCCCCAACATGTCGAATGTTTCCCTTTCGAACCAATTGGCCCCTTCCCACACGGTTGAAACACTTGAAATCGTCGCTCCCTCCTCGAGGGGGGCCTTGACCCTCACCCGGTCGTTCCGCGCCACCGAGTAGAGATGATAAACGACCTCAAACCTTGGGTGATGTGGCAGATGATCTAGCCCGCAGAGATCGGTGAGCAAGTCGAAGGAGAGGTCATCATGGAGGTAGCGCATGATCTCCAAAACGGCTTCCTTTTGTACGATGAGCGTTACTTCATCTCGAAAAACCCGAGAATCAATGAGTTGCGAGGGGAATCTTTCCCTAACCTTCTTGATCAGTTCTCTTTCTGCCATCGATTCACCAGCCGAAGCGCCTGAAACGCCTCATGTTTCAATCCGAAAAAACCCTCCGCCATGGGTCTTTCATGTTCCAGAGTCCCGGAGGAAGGCCGTCGCGAGTTGCCATTTCATGGAAGTTTGGTGACGGGCCTAGAACGTCGGGGTATCGAATACACTCTTCACATCTTTCCGATCGAGCAAGGACTCTTTCTTGATTTTTTCCTGGATGTCCATCAGAGCCAGCTGAAGGGTCTCTGGTCTCGGAGGACATCCAGGGACGTAGACATCTACCGGCAAGATCTGATCAACCCCCTGAACCACACTATAGGTCTTGAATATCCCACCGGAGCATGCACAGGCACCATAAGCGATCACCCACTTCGGTTCGGGCATCTGCTCCCAAATTCTCTTCACGACGGGGGCCATCTTCTTGGTTAGCGTGCCTGAAACAATCATGAGGTCAGCCTGGCGCGGGGATGGCCGGAAGATTTCTGAGCCAAAACGGGCGATGTCCCAAGATGCCGCTGAGACCATCATCTCGATGGCACAACAGGCCAGCCCCATCGTTACCGGCCATATTGAGGACTTCCGTCCCCAATTGACCAGCCCGTCTAGACCCTTCATCATGACGGTGTTGCCCAAATAAACTTCTATTCCCACTCCAATGCTCCTTTTCTCCAGATGTAGATATACGCCATGATCAGTACGCCCACAAAGACAAGCATCTCCAGGAAGATGAATATGCCAAAGATGGCTTTGAAGTCACGAAAGACAACGGCCCATGGATAGAGAAAAACGATTTCGATGTCAAAAATGAGAAAAAGCATGGCCACGACATAGTAGCGGATCGGGATTCTCCGTCTCGAGGTCCCAACCGTCGTCACCCCACATTCGTACGGCGCCATCTTGGTTGGGGACGGCTTGTGCTGGCCAACCAGGTAGGAGGCGACAACGACGAAGATCCCGAAAGCCACGGCGATACCGACAAATATCAAGATGGGAAGGTATTCAATCAACATGAAGGAGCTCCCGGGCAGGAAGGGTGAGAGACTTTGTGAAAAGTTTAATTAGTTGCTATATATCGGATCGACTTGCGTTTGTCAATAAAAAAACCACATGCGGTTTCCAGCACTTCGAAAGGAAACAGATCCGGAATTGACGCCGCTTTACGGCAGGAACTGATGGATTTCCAGGGTGTTCCAGGCACCACACCCTTGACATCGGGGCATCCAGTTATCATGTGAGGCGTTGCAGGCACGACATCGGTATTCTTCAAGCTGATGGTGGAGCAACTCCATGGCGAGGTGGTAGTGCTGGTTAGAGAGTGCTTCGTTCAGGCGCTTTTTCTCAATCTCTGCGAGAATGAGCAGGGCTCCTGGCGACGCTTCCATATCCGGCAGCCCGCTGATTTCCTTTTCGGCCTCCTCGATCCGATCCTGCCTCAAATAGAGCCGTGCGAGGAGGAGGCGGGCGATTTCACTCCGACTCGAAATCTTCTTATAGAACTGGATGAGTGCCTTCTCTCCCTCGTGTTCGATCAAATGGTTTTCAAGTGCCCTCGCCAGGGGCACATGGAAATGCTCCATCAGCGCATTTTCCCAGATCTTGATCGCCCGCTCAGGCGAACCATTTCGAATATAGGCTTCACCGAGGCTCAAAAGGGCAGGGAGGAATTCGCTTCTTTCCTTCAAGCTCTTCTCGAAGGATGAGATGCTGGCCTTCACGTCCCCAGATTCTCTCTCCTGAACTCCCTGTTCATACCAAAGGACTGCCCGGGAGTTTTCCAATTCTTCCCCCGATAGGAGGCCTTCCTTATTCAGGCGCCGAAGTGTTTGCATAGCCTCCTGCCACTTTTGTTGTGCCTTCTGCGACCTCAGGAGGCCCCTGAGGGCCACGGAATTTCCCCGCTCACCCTCGAGCGCACGAGCGTAATAGAACTCGGCTTCCGAGAAGTTTTCGCTGCCTTCGCTGCTCATGGCAATCCCGAGAATGGCTCGAGTATTTTGCGGGTCTCTTGAAAAGACATGATGAAATCGATCCGAGGCCTGGGCATATTCTTTCCCCTCGAGAAGGACATCCGCGAGGTCCAAGAATTCCTCCAGGTTATCTGGTGTGAGTTCGATGGCTTTTTTGAGAAGGTTCTTTGATTTTTCGTGATCACCGAGACGGAGTGTTTTTCTTGCCTGCTGCCGATAGGCATCAGATCTCTCGTCTCGCCTTTTGATCCGTTTCTCCTTCCTTCCGAGAAAGACCTCCCTTACCCCCTGGAGCAGAAAGAGGACGTAGACAAAGAGCGCCCCAAGAATAAAAGCCCCAAAGATCACCATATAGAGCGGAATTTCGGCTGGCCCTTTTTGAAAGAATTTCAACTGAACCGTGGCGGGGTTCTCCAGAGCGAGAATGCACAGCGCGAGAATAACAAGTAAAGTCAGACCAAAGACCACCTTTGACATGACAGAAACTCCCCGTGAATTGTGAACGACTTGTCGAGACTACCTATTTTGCCATGATTCTCGTCTCATCGCAATCCAAAAGCGTCAAATTCTTCGTGAAGAGAGGCGCTAGAGTAGGCCTTTTTTCCGGAGGCATGGAATTGGATCCACAACGAGTTTCTCAAAACCCAAATCCCGAGCGCCCGTCCCCAGGGTCAGTCCAATCAGTTGACTCAAGTAGATGATGGGGAGGTTGTACTGACAATCGTATTGCTTTTCTACCTCGGGCTGGCGCATGTCGAGATTGGACTGACATAGCGGGCAGACCACTGCCATGCAGTCGGCATCGACGTCCCTAGCGGCCTCGAGAAGCTCATTGGCCAATCGGAGGCCGATGTCCGTGCGCGTAATGGAGAGACTCGCCCCACAGCACTCGGTCTTGTGGGACCAGGCGAGTGGCTCGGCTCCAAGGGCAGAGAGAATTCTGTCCATCATGGTGGGGTTCTCTGCACTGTCAATGTCCACACCGGGAAGCCTTGTCAGGCAACCGTAATAGCTGACCACACGGAGCCCCGCAAGTGGTTTCTTGGCGTATTCCTGCATCTTCTCGAGGCCGATGTCGTGAAACAGAAAGTCGATCAGGTGTTTGGACGTTACCGATCCTTCGTAGACTCGGCCGACTGTCTTGGTCAGGCGGTCGCTTAACCTGGAGTTCTCCCCTAGGGTCTTGTGAGTGTGAAGGAGGTGGCTGTAGCAGGCGGGGCAGGGAGAGACAACTGTCTTGAGGCTCCCTTCTTCGGCCTTGACCAAATTTCGGTAAGGCAGCGCAAAAGCCAGCTCTTCGCTGAGCTGATGGGCCGGGCTGGCTCCGCAGCAGTTCCAATCTGGAATATCGACGAGTTCAACGCCATAGCCTTTGCAGATCGCTCGAAAGGACCGGTCAAATTCCTTCGCTGTACTCTCGAGGGAGCAACCCGGATAATAGCCAACATTCATGAAGTTCTCCTATTTCCCCAGGTATCTTCGGCTTTGCCGAAAAATCTGCCTGACCGTGCCAAGGTCCCGGATTTTGTGGGCCAGAAGGCTGAGTTTCCCCTTTCCCAGCATCAGTGGGCCGAGATGGGCGTCTTTCATTGGTTGACGGGAAGCCATGTTGAAACGCATGACCAGTCCGAGTTCATGAACCCGGCCGTGCCGCCGAATGGAATCGAGGAAGATCCTGTCGAAGGTGACAATCTGTTTCTGACCTGTGGCGACACCCTCCTCAACAGCCATCTTCCGGAGCGTATCCATGATCGTGGCGATTTCGATCTCTTCTGGGCAACGGGAAGAACACGTCTCACAAGATGCACAGAGCCAAATCGTCGAACACTCGAGAACCTTTCTCTTTGCATTGAGCTGGATATGCCTGAGAACCTGAGTGGGCCTTATGTCCATCTCCAGGGCGATCGGGCAGCTCGCGGTGCATTTGCCACACTGGATACAGCGGGATGCGTCTTCTCGACTCAGAGCAAAGACCTCATCTCTGAACTGGTGAATGTCTTCCTGGCTATTTAGAACCTTCAACGCTCTTCCCTTCTACCGATGAAAAAGGGGCCGAAATCTGGGCGTAGATCTGATCGTCCGAAAACCCCCTCACATTGGCTGCTTTGGTTCGACATGTGGCGGCACAATTTCCACAGCCCTGGCACAGGGACTCAACAATGTTGGCCACTTGCCTCCCGTCCACCAACTCCGCTCGAATCGCATCAAAGGGGCAGACTTGGACGCAGTTCAGGCATCCGCTACAGATATCGGCCTCCACGAATGCGATCTTCGGGTCGATGGTGAGTTCATCCTGAGACAGGATGGCGCAGGCCTTGATGGCTGCTGCCCCTGCCGTGGCCACAGAATCGGGAACATCCTTTGGAAACTGACAGGCCCCGGCAAGATAAACTCCCCGGGTCACACTCTCCACGGGCTGAAGCTTGGGGTGAGCCTCTGAGAAGAAGCCGTAGGTATCATGAGGGATGTTGAGCAATTTGGCGAGATCCTTGGCTCCGTCCCTCGGAACAGCTCCCGCCGCGAGCACCACGAGATCCGCTTCCACCTCGACCTGCTCTCCGGTGAGCGTATCGGCGCCACGGACGATCAGCTGGTCCCCCTTCTCGTATATTTTGGAGACCCGTCCCCGGATATAGACGGCCCCTGCCTCTGTCTGGGCTTTCTTATAAAACTCCTCGTAGCCCTTTCCGGGAGTCCGAATGTCGATGTAGAAGATATAGGACTGGCTATCAGGAACATGGTCCTTGAGCAATATGGCCTGCTTGGCCGTATACATGCAGCAGATCCGTGAACAGTAGGGCACTCCCTTGGCCTCGTCCCTGGACCCGGCACACTGGATGAAAACCACCCGCTTGGCATCCTTATAATTTGAGGGGCGAATCACGTGCCCTCCTGTAGGTCCTGAACTTTCGAGCATTCGTTCCAGATGGAGACCCGTGATCACATCCTTGAATCGACCGCCCCCATACTCCTCGTAGACACTGGTATCGAATTGGTCGAAGCCCGTGGCCATAACGATGGTTCCGAATTTCTCGGTGATATCCTCGTCCTTCTGGCCGTAGTCAATCGCATCGGCTGTACAGATCTTGGCACACACACTGCACAGACCCGTCGTAAACTGTCCACAGATCTCCGGGTCGATCACGGGGACATTCGGAACTGCCTGGGAGAAAGGCTTATAGACGGCTTTCCTTTTCCCGAGTCCGAGTTCCCACTCGTTCGTCCCAAAGGTCAAACACTTCTCGATGCAATCACCACAACCCGTGCACTTGGTCTCGTCAATGTAGCGGGCCTTTTTGCGGATGGTGACATCAAAATTCCCGACAAACCCCTTGACGTCGACGACCTCGGCGTAGGTGATGATCTTGATTTTCTCGTCCTGGGATGACTCCGTCATCCTCGGCGTGAGAATTCAGGCGGAACAGTCGAGGGTGGGAAAAGTCTTTTCGAGCTGAGCCATCCTCCCGCCGATGGTCGGGAGCTTCTCTACGATCGTCACGGGGTAGCCAGCCTGGCTCAAATCAAGAGCTGCCTGGATTCCTGAGATTCCTCCCCCGATCACGAGGGCCCTCTTCTCGACTGGAGATTTCAAGGGCTCGAGGGGTTCTAACCTGGCCACCTTCCAGACGGCCATCGCCGTGAGTTGTTCGGCCTTTCTGGTCGCCTCTTCCCGGTCTGTATGCACCCAGGCACACTGTTCCCGGATGTTTCCCATCTCGCACATGTATCGGTTCTGCCCGGCCGATTCGATGCATTTCTGAAAGGTCACCTCGTGCATCCTCGGACTGCACGAAGAAACGACAATCCGGTCCAGGTTGTGTTCCTTGACGGCATTCTTGATCGCTCCCTGGCCGAGGTCTGAACAGCTGTACTGGAGGTCTTCTGCGTGGACAACCTCCGGGAGCTTTTTCGCCGTCTCAACGACACGCTTAACGTCCACCATGGACGCGATGTTGGTTCCTCAATGACAGATAAATATGCCTATTCTCGCCATAACTTTCCTCTCTTCTTCTCATGCAAATCCCTGAAGAACTGGAAAAGGCGGCTCCGAGCAGATATGACTCGTGGTCCGTTGTCCGTGGTTCGTTGTGACGACTGACCACTGACAAGCGACAACTCTCATGAGGCCGGTCCTGAGAACTGTCGAAAAAAGATTTTGAGCCGCAAAGAGCGACTGCTCCAGTAATATCATTTTCTATCCAGTTTTTCGATTTTCACCGCGCAGACCTTGAATTCGGGGATCTTGGCGATGGGATCGAGCGCGCTAATGGTCAGACGGTTCGCAGCTGCCTCGACGAAATGGAACGGAATGAAGACCACACCCCGGTCTGCCCGATCCGTCACAGTGGCCTGGATCTCGATCGTCCCGCGTCTCGAGGTCACCCGGACAGTCTCGCCTTCGGTGATGGCGAGCCTTTCGGCATCTTCCGGATGAATCTCCACATAGGCCTTCTCCGTCTCCTTGCTCAAGGAAGGGGAGATCCGGGTCATGGTTCCGGTATGGAAATGGAATCCCATCCGGCCGGTCGTCAGGACGAAGGGGAACTGTTCGTCGGGCGGTTCCGCCGGATCCCGATAGGCAATGGGATGAAAAGTCCCGGTGCCCTTTGCAAACTGGTCTTTATGGAGATAAGGTGTTCCAGGGTCCTCAGGAGACCGGCAAGGCCACTGGAGTCCATCTTTGTCGATCCTTTCGTGGCTTACGCCCTGATAAATCGGGGTCACTCGAGCGAGTTCATCGAAGACCTCTCCAGGCGAAGAGAAGTCAAATCCCTTTCCCCCCATCCGCTTGGCGAGATCGCACAGAATTTCCCAGTCTGGCCGGGCATCGCCGAGGGGTTCGATGGCCTTCCGGACCCGCTGGACCCTCCGGTCTGTGGCCGTGAAGGTTCCGTCCTTCTCGGCGAAACTCACGCCGGGAAGGACGACGTGAGCAAACTGGGCTGTCTCGGTCAGAAAGATATCCTGAACGACCAAAAAGTCGAGCTTCCTGATCGCCTTTTCGAGATGGGCGATATCTGGATCGCTGACCAGAGGGTTCTCACCCA
>CAYFYO010000050.1:0-29507 GCA_964347335.1 uncultured Thermodesulfobacteriota bacterium | reverse complement strand
AAGGAATAAAAGAATTCGAAATGCTCTGGGCTAACAAAATAGAGGGCGCTAATCCAGAAACTACCCGCGATCCCGGCGATAAAGCCGGCTACGAAAAAGGCCATGAGCTTGTACCAGACGATGTTGACGCCAAGCGCCTCGGCAGCAATGTCGTTATCGCGGATGGCGATCCAGGCCCTTCCGACCTTGGATCGGAGGAGGTTGGCGAGTCCAAAGAGACACAGGCACACGAGCACGATCATCAGGTAATAGATCTTTCGGTCCGAGTCAATGACCCAGGGACCAATCGAGATCGTTCCCGGGGGAAGCGAGAAATAGTGACCCCTCGCACCGATCCGACTGACGTACTGGGTGATGATGAAGGGGACGGTAATCCACTGAGCCGCCATCGTGGTCATGATCAAGTAGAACCCTTTCACCCTGGCCGAAGGAAGGCCGAAGAGCACACTCCACATTCCAGCGGCAAAACCGGCTGCAATCATACTGATCGGATACACCAGACCCGCATTGACCAGGGTCGACGGCCACGGCACATAGAGGATCAGCATGGCAGAGGTGTAACTCCCGACGGCGACAAAAGCAGCATGGCCCAGCGTTATTTGGCCGCAATAGCCGATCAGCAGTTGCACCCCGAGGGCGGCGAGGATCGTATAGCCGATCTTGTAAGCAATCGAGAGGTAGTAGTCGCCGCAAAGGAGCGGAATCAGCACAAAGAGCACGGTCCCAAGGAGGATCATCTTTCCCCAAACGAATTGGGTCTGCCACCAGGCATGATCCTCTCTGTAGTTCTCATGATAGACGCCGCACGGGAGAAAACTCATCGGCTAGACCCTTTCTATCCTTTCCCAGCCCCAAAAGCCAAACGGTTTGAAGAGAAGGAATATGACCATGAAGATGAAGGGCGCAACTTCTTTCACGCCTCCAGGCGTGAATTGGCTGATATAGCCATCAGCCAAGTTCTGGAGAACCCCGATGACGATCCCTCCGACAATCGCACCAGGGATCGAATTCAGGCCCCCCAGAACCACAGCCGGAAGGACGATGAGGCCAAGGTGACTTATCTGAATATTCAGACCATTGATGTTGCCGAGAAAGGTCCCGCCCACGCCGGCAGCCATAAAGGCGATTGCCCAGGCAATGGCGTAGACGAATTTTGCGCTCACCCCCAGGGAGAGGGAAGCCATCTCATCGTCCGCACAGGCCTGCATCGAAAGTCCCCACCGGGTATACTTGAAAAAGGCAACAAAGACCACCAGGAGAACCATCGCAGCAACAAAAGCCCAGAGGTTCACTTGACTGACCATAATATTTCCTAGCCTGTAAGGCGTAATATCAAAGATTGAGGGGTTGAAGACCCGGATATCAGTGCCCCAGATCGAGAAGACTATCCCTCTGAAGAAAAAGGAGATCCCCACGGTGACCATGATAACCGAGAGGATCGGCTCTCCAATCATCTTTCGTAAAAAGAGGTGTTCTGTCAGAATCCCCAAGATAAATCCGATGATGAGCGTTCCTAGCAAGGCGATGATAAAGCCCAGGGTGATTCCCATGACAGGCACGAACCAGATGTAGAGCTGCAGACACACATAAGCGCCAATGAGAGTCAGCTCTCCCATGGCCAGGTTCAGCACACCAGAGCACTTGTAGATCAGTGTCCACCCGAGCGCCACCAGGGCATAAATCCCGCCCAACATGATTCCGGTGGCTAGAAGCTGCACAAAAAGATCCACTACCTCGCCTCCTTGTCTGAGACTTCTTGGATCTTCAGGTCGGTCTTGATATGCGAAACCCGGCCATCTTCATAGGTGATGGTCGTATCCATGTTGACCGTTTCCGCCTTTGAATAGAGGCTATCGACAATATCATTGTAACGCTTTTCAACAAAAGCTCTCCGGATCTTCCGGGTTCGGGTCAACTCCTCGTCGTCTGCGTCAAGTTCTTTGTACAAATTGACAAATCTCCTGATCTTGGCAGCTGGCGGGAGGTCCCGGTTAACCTGGGCGACGGCCTTTTTCAGTAATTCGTAGACCTCGTCCTTTTGGGACAGTTCCGGGTAACTCGTGTAGTTGATCCCCCGCTCTTCGGCCCATTTTCCCACGGTTGCGTAGTCGATACAGAGAACGCCTGTCACATAGGGCCTCTGGTCTCCGATGATCCACGCGTCCTTCAGAAAGGGACTGAATTTGAGCCGTGTCTCCAGATACTGGGGAGAGGAAATCGTGCCATCGCTGAGTTTCATGATGTCCTTGGTTCGATCGAATACCACCAGATGGCCGTCCGTGTCGATGAAGCCCGTGTCTCCTGAGTAGAGCCATTCGTCTCTTAGCGTTTTGGCTGTCTCCTCGGGCATCTTGTAGTAGCCCTTGAAAACACTGGGGCTCTTGGAGATGATTTCCCCGTCTTCCGTGATTTTCACCTCAGTGTCAGGAATCGGCTTTCCCACGGTGTCAAACTTGATATCTCCGTCTCGGTGAAGGACAGAAATGCCCGCTATCTCTGTTTGTCCATAGATCTGTTTCAGGTTGACGCCGATGGCATGGAAAAACCTGAAGTGGTCTGGTCCCATCGCCGCTCCGCCGGTGTAGCAATTTCGGATTCGGGAAAGGCCCAGATGATCCTTGAGCTTCTTGTGGCACCATATGTGAGCCAAGGACTCCAAAAAGTTCCAGTGCCATGGCACCGGTTTTTTGGCGAACTCGTGATCTGCCACATGGTAACCGATCGTCATGGCGAGTTCATAAGCCTTTCGCTTGATCCAGGAGGCGTCCAGGTATTTGACCTGGACTGTCCGTGTCATCTGCTCATAAAGACGGGGCGGGGCAAACATGACGTGAGAACCGATCTCCCGCAGATTCTCCTGGGCTGTCTCGGGCTCTTCAGGAAAGTTGATGGTGAAGCCTACCTGGAGGCCGCAGGAAATCGACATCATCTGCTCCCCAATCCATGCAAAGGGGAGGTAGGAAACAAAGTCATCGGTTTCAGAACAGGGATCGACCCGCATGAGATTTTGTCCCATCTTGAGCATATTGTAATGCGTCAGAAGGGCACCCTTGGGAAGCGCTGTGGTCCCTGATGTGTAGAAGAGAAGACAGATGTCCTCGCCGGTGCCCTCGGCCACCATGTCTTCGAAGAGATTGGGGCTCTTCTTTTCCAACTCCCTTCCCAATTCCTGAACCTCCGAAATGCTCACCAACATGGCGTCATCATAATGCCGCATGCCCTTCGGGTCGTCCCAGATTACCCTTTTGAGCTTGGGGCATTTGTCGCGGATCATCAGGGCTTTGTCCACCTCTTCTTGGCCCTCACCGACGTAGAACTTGGCATCGGAATGATCCACAATATACTGGACCTCGTCCATGAGGCAGTCCTGAAACATCCATACACCGACCGCACCGGCACACATGGCCGCCATCTCCGCCCAGAGTCCCTCAGGACGGTTGTCCCCGATCATGACGACCTTGTCCCCCCTTTCCAGCCCGAGAGACACCATGCCGAGGCAGAGGTATTTGACATTTTCCAGGTAGTCCTTCCATGTAATGGGCCGCCAGATGCCAAACTCTTTCTCCCGCATGGCAACCTTGCTGTCGCCATACATTTTGGCAGTTTGGAGAAATAGCTTCGGCAGGGTCAACTCCGGCGTGATCTCGATTTCGCCAGGACGCCTATCTTCTGGTGACGTAGAGTTCAATATCTTCGACCTCTCCCAGATACGCCTTTATGACCTCCGGGTCTTGTTGAATTTCCTGGGGCAACCCTTCCGCAATTCTTTCACCGAAATTGAGGGCCATGACCCGGTCAGAGATATCCATGACCACACCCATATCGTGCTCCACGAGGACACAGGTGGTCTGCCACCGTTTCTCCTCGTTAACATCCAGAATGAATCGCGCCATGTCCTCGACTTCCTCGAGGTTGAGCCCTGCCATGGGCTCATCTAGAAGCAGAATCTTTGGATTGAGGGCCAGAGCTCTCGCGAGTTCCACCCTCTTCTGTAACCCGTAGGGAAGCATTCCCGTGATGCTGTTCCGGATGTGTTCAATCTCAAGAAGGTCGATGATCTCCTCTTCAATGAACTTCCTCGCTTCCAATTCCTCAGCGGCTGTCTTGCCGGCATAGACAGACCCGCTCCAAATACCGCTCTTCAAGTGGATGTGACGACCCAGCCTGATATTATCGAGGACAGTCATTCCGGAAAAAAGTTCGATCTTCTGGAAAGTCCGGGAGATCCCCATGGCAGCCCGCTGATGGGGCGATAGGCCGCTGATGTTCGTTTGACGAAAGGTGATCTCGCCCCTTTGAGGATGGTAGAGGCCGTTGATGCAGTTGAGGAGGACGGTTTTACCGGCTCCATTCGGGCCGATGATCGAAAATATCTCTCCTTCCTTAACATCGAAACTGACGCCGAGCAGGGCAGCCACGCCGCCAAAAGCCATGTGGAGATTCTCAACAGTGAGAAGAGAAGCATTCTGCTGCGTGTCCTTAGGGCTCTCTTGCATAAAAGGAACCCCCCGCACGATTCAAATCCAAATGAATTCGAACGCTATTTTATCTATATGAATATATAGGGAATTACAATTCGATGATGCCTGTCGAGTCCACACCTATAGCAGAGGTACTTTTCTTTGTCAAGGAAAATATTTCCGTGGTTTTCTCAGTTTTCCCTGCTTTTTCAGGTTGTTCCCCAAATCCTTTGGATCATATTTGAAGCGGCCGTAGACTGAGTCTCAATGAACCGGTCTACGGCTTGATTTCTGAAAAATTGCTTAGGAGCCGGAGGATGGCCTCGGGTGAGTCGGCGTTCTTTTCTGTTGACATCGCCGTCAAGCTATTATAAATCGACATAAAGCCCGTGTGGCCCAATCGGCAAGCGCAGTTGGGGGAGGACTCGATGGTCAGGAAAATACCGACGCCTTACAAGTGCCCGAGATGCCTTGAAAAGGGGAACGATGTTTACCTGGAAAAAGAGAAGCGGCGCCTCGGGTTTCGCTGGAAATACATTCCCTGGTATGGCATGGAATTTTACGACTGTCCGACCTGCGGGGCCACATTCTCGTCCGGCCAACTCGAGGAGGAGAAAGCAAGGGCATCTCGTCCAGAGACTTAGCACGTTCTATTGTTTGTGAGGCTCGGATTTGCAGCCGCCTTCGTCTCCAGGAATTAACCCCCCGCCTCAAAAGCTCAAAAGCGGCACCTTTTGAACATAAAGGCCACCCTGCTTAGGGTGGCCTTTGGTCTCTTTGATCTCTTCTCGAACATCCCTTCTATTTTTTGGGCTGTTTTTCTGCGGTGTACAGGACGGCCAGGATCTTTGTCTCACGGTCCTCATGGCACTGGACTCGGTGGGGGATGGTCGAGTCATAATAGATCGAGTCGCCGGGGTGGAGGAGGTCGGTATGACTTCCCAAGATCACCTCCATGTCTCCTTCAAGAACATAGATGAATTCCTCGCCCTCGTGGGTTGAGAGTGTCTGTGGCCTCACTGTGGCCGGCTCGAGCGTCACGAGGAAGGGCTCCATGCGCCGATTCCTCTTATCGTAGCCGAGGGATTCATAAGCATAGCCGTATTTGACCCCCTCCTTGGAGGCGAAGCGTGAGACCTTTTTGCGCTCATTCTTTCGAACGATCGAGTATGGCTGCCCTGAGCCCCTCCCAAAGAAATGCCCCAGAGGGAGCTCCAGGGCCCTCGCAATCGTGATGATTGTCCCGAGAGAGGGGGATACCAGATGGTTCTCCATCTGAGAGAGAAGGGCCGTTGAAAATCCTGTCAGGTCGGCGAGCCCCTTGAGGGAAAGCCCCCGCTCTTCGCGGATCGCCTTGATTCTCTCTCCAACCTTTATTTCTTCTACTTCTTGGGCTACCATGTGGGCTCCTTTTTCTGGCTTAGGTCCCCGGCCTTGACCCGAGGCTACGGTTCCTCGCAGACTCCCGGCCCTTTTCGATAGTGGCCAAATTGGCCGAAATCATATGGTGGTGACGCGCATCAAGGACATGAGAGAACGCCACATCGATGGAATTTTGCCGAACGATCGAGGTCCTCTCGAGGTAGACTCCAAGAGCCACCATATTGGCCAGATTGGAACTCCCCTTTTGGGCTGCAATGGCGTTGAAAGGAACGGCGACACAATCGATATCCTTCCGAGTGATCTCTCCGGGGTCCACCAGTGAGCTGTTGAGAATTAGAAGCCCACTGGGCTTGATTCGCTCCTGATATTTGGCGAGAGAGGGAAGGTTCATGATGATCGCCGAGGTGGGTCTTCCGACAACAGGGGATCCGATCGGCTTGGAGGAGATGACGACGGTGCAATTGGCTGTTCCCCCTCTCATCTCGACACCGTAAGCGGGGAGAAAAGTCACGTGCCTCCCTTCATTCATTGCCGCATATGCCAACAGGTTCCCGATGAGCAGGATGCCCTGTCCCCCAAATCCCGATATGATCACGTCGTGATACATGCCTTCCCCTAAGCGATGAAACCAAAAAATGTTACAAATAATCGGGCATGGTTCTTTCCTTAAATACACCCAGAGGAAAGTAAGGGATCATCTCTTCCTGAACCCTCTCGTTCGCCTTCAGGGGGTTCAATCCCCAGTTTGTTGGGCAGGAGAGGACAAACTCGACAAAAGAAAAGCCCATCTGTTTGATCTGCATCTCAAAGGCTTTGAAGACCGCCTTCCTCGCCTTCATGAGATTCGCAGGATTGTTCACCGCGACCCGGGCCACAAATGCGCTCCCTTCTAGGGTGGCCAGCATTTCGGCCATACGGATCGGATAGCCATCCTGCGTGAACTCTCTTCCGTAAGGGCTTGTGGTCGTCTTCTGCCCCAAGAGGGTGGTCGGCGCCATCTGCCCGCCGGTCATGCCGTAGACCGCATTGTTGGCGAAGATAATCGTGATATTCTCGCCTCGATTCGCCGTGTGAACGACCTCGGCAATGCCGATCGAGGCAAGGTCTCCGTCGCCTTGATAGGTAAATACGATTCGATCCTTCCTCGCTCGCTTGACACCGGTGGCCACGGCTGAAGCACGACCGTGCGGGGCTTCAAGGACGTCCACGTCAAAATAATCGTACAGAAATACGGAACACCCAACGGACGCGACGCCTATCGTCTGCTCTCGTATGCGGAACCGGTCGATCGCCTCCGCGACCAAGCGGTGGGCGACGCCGTGATGGCATCCCGGACAGAAGTGGAAGGGGACGTCGACGAGACTCTCCGGCCTCTTAAAGACTTGTTTCATTTTTCACTCCGTGAAAATCAGCGTTCAGCCGTCAGCTGTCGGGGTTCAGCTTTTCCATGGAAAACAGCAGCATGCGGTTGCTTCGCTGAAAACCTCAACAGCATTCTCTCTAAAATACTGATAGCCTGGGAGATTCTTCAAAATCTTACATTCCTAATCAGACCTTAAGGATTCGCTGTCGGTGCTTCTTCTTAGTTCTGCCGATCGCCGATCCCTGATGACTAACCCCTGAGTAGGCTTTCTCGATTTCCTCCAAAATCTCCTCTGGCGATGGGATTGAGCCTGGTGGTCGACCGTAGAAGTCAACCTTCGCATCTCTGGCGACTGAAAGCCTTACGTCATCGACCATCTGTCCGGTATTCAGCTCCGTTGCGAGGAACTTCTTCGCTTTCTGGGAAGCTTTGAAGATCACCTTCTCTGGGAATGGAAAGACGGTAATGGGTCGGATAAACCCTAATCTCAGCCCTTTGTCTCTCCCCTCGTCGACGGCGGTCTTGGCAATCCTGGCGATGCTCCCAAAAGCCACCACGACGAGCTCCGCATCTTCGAGGTTTTCAGTTTCGACGAGGACCTCCTTCTCCTTGATTTCTTGATACTTCTGGTAGAGCTTCCAGTTATGCTCCGTCAATTCGCCGTCTTTGAGGTAGAGGGATTTCAAGAGGTTCGGCTTTCTTCCCTTTGCCCCGGTCAGCGCCCATTTTTTTGGTGGGACCTTTGCCTTTAGGCTGCCCTTTTTGGTCAAGGGCTCCTTCATCTGGCCGATTAGGGCGTCGCCAAGGATGACGACGGGCGTGCGGTAGCGGTCGGCCAGGTCAAAGGCAAGTCTGGTGAGGTCATAGATTTCCTGGACAGAGGACGGGGCAAGGGCGATGGTTCGGTAGTCACCGTGCCCCCCACCTCGAGTCGCCTGGAAATAGTCACCTTGAGACGGGGCAATTCCACCCAGACCAGGGCCGCTTCGTGACATGTTGACAATCACAGCGGGGAGTTCGCTCCCGGCCATATAAGAGATTCCCTCCTGCATCAGGGAAATCCCAGGACTCGATGAAGAGGTCATGACGCGGGTTCCGGTCGCTGCGGCTCCAAGAAGCATATTGATGGAGGCGATTTCACTTTCGGCCTGGATAAACTCGCCACCGAGCTGTCTGAGATGCCTCGAGAGATACTCAGGGATTTCGTTTTGCGGCGTGATAGGATATCCGAAATAGAGGAGACATCCCGCATCGATGGCCGCCATGGCGGCGGCTTCATTTCCCCTGACAAAGAGTTTTTCGGTCACTTTCCCCAACCATCCGCTCCGTCGGACCGGTTACTTCCACACATCAATCGCCACATCTGGGCAGATCTGGGCACAAAGCGTACACCCGGTGCATTTATCAAGCTCAGAAATCGTGACAAAGTGGTACCCCTGGCGGTTGATCTCCGCGCCGAGGGCGAGGAGTTCTTTAGGGCACACAACGGTGCAAAGGCAGCACCCTTTGCACCTGTCTTGACGGATTTCAATCTTCGCCATATTCATCCACGGTTAGTCTTAACCAACAAAGCCTAGGCAGGAACCTAGAAAAGGACTACCAAAGGTTTCAGGCACTTAGGGAATCCCATCTTAGTCATAAAAGGCGACGATGTCAATACCAAATAAGCCTCGCGAGCTTGCACGAAGAGACCTTACGAGTTCCATCAATTGTGACACCTGAACAACGATGGCACTTAGTGTAGCACATGCTTCGCCATGAGTGCCAGATGATCGGATGTTTCACCGTGGATGAGCTAAAGGAGGCTTTCTGGTTTCACACCTGAATGTCGTTAGGATATAATAGTCGTTCAGTTTCGTCGAAGTCACCTCGAATGGCGTGATGAAACCGAGGCGTGTGGAGGCATTGGGGATATGGAGATGACGATAAGCGAGAAGATTCTGGCCGCTCATGCCGGCTTAGACGAGCTTTACCCTGGCGAACTGATCAATGCCAGGGTGGACGTCGCCCTGGGGAATGATATTACGGCGCCCCTGGCCATTGGGCAATTCAAAAGGGCCGGTGCCAAAGCGGTCTTCGACAAAGAGCGGGTTATCCTGGTCCCGGATCATTTTGCCCCAAACAAGGATATTCAATCTGCCGAGCAGTGTAAGATCCTGAGGGAGTTTGCTCGGGAGCAGAAGCTTTCCCAGTATTTCGAAGTGGGCCAGGCAGGGATCGAGCACGCGCTCCTTCCTGAACAGGGACTTGTCCTTCCCGGTGATCTGGTTGTGGGCGCTGACAGCCACACCTGCACCTACGGGGCGCTTGGTGCTTTTTCCACCGGAGTGGGGAGCACGGATCTGGCTGCGGCCATGGTCACAGGGGAGCTCTGGTTCAAAGTACCTGAAACAATCAAATTCATATATCGAGGAAAGCTCAAACCGTGGGTAAGTGGGAAGGACCTCATCCTCTTTACGATCGGTGAGATCGGAGTAGACGGAGCACTGTACAAAGCAATAGAGTTCAGCGGAGAGACCATCGATAGCCTCCCGATGGAGGGGCGCTTCACCATGGCAAACATGGTCATCGAAGGGGGAGCCAAAAACGGGATCTTTGTTCCAGACAAAACAACGGAAGCCTATGTGAAAGAAAGGGCAAAACGGGAATACCACATTTACACGAGCGATAAAGGAGCCAAGTATGGCGAGGTCAGGGAGTTTGATGTATCTAAGATCGAGCCTCAGGTTGCTTTTCCGCACCTCCCGAGCAATACAAAAGGAATTAGGGATGTGGGGGATGTCTCGATCGACCAGGCCGTGATCGGTTCCTGTACCAATGGATGGTTGGCAGACTTGAGGGTGGCTGCCAGGGTGTTGAGGGGGCGGAAAATCTCGCCAAATACGCGACTGATTATCATCCCAGCAACCCCCTGGATTTACAGACAAGCGATGAAGGAGGGCCTGATGGAGATCTTTCTCGAGGTGGGCGCGGTGATCAGTCCCCCGACATGCGGGCCCTGTCTGGGTGGTTATATGGGGGTCTTGGCAAAGGGTGAAAGGGCGATCGCTACGACCAACAGGAACTTTGTCGGAAGGATGGGTCACCCAGAGAGCGAAGTCTATCTATCCAACCCCGCCATAGCGGCTGCATCGGCTGTCTTGGGACGGATAGGTAGTCCAGAAGAGTTGGACAAATAGAGGATATCCCATGTTTATGCAGATTCTCCTGGCCCTTCGCTCCTAAGCTCTCGTGGTGACCCTATCGGGGGTCGAATGTTGATGACAGAGAGGACAAAGGTAATAGGAGAAAGCAAAGAAGACCGGGACATGGAAAAGCACGATCCTTTCACCTTTCGCCGAAGGAAAGGGAGGTCACGGCAATGAAAATCAGGGGGAGGACCTGGAAATTCGGCTCTCATGTCGATACGGATGCCATTATTCCTGCCCGCTATCTCAACATAACCGATCCGGGGGAACTGGCGAAACACTGCATGGAGGACGCGGACCCACTGTTCGTCAAAGAGGTCAAACCAGGCGATCTCATCATCGCGGGATACAATTTTGGGTGCGGATCTTCAAGAGAACACGCTCCCATCGCCTTGAAGACAAGAGGCATATCCTGTGTCATTGCCAAGAGCTTTGCCAGAATCTTCTATCGAAACGCCTTCAACATGGGCCTTCCGATTCTCGAGAGCACTGAGGCCGTCGATGGGACCGAGAATGGCCATGAACTGGAAGTTGATCTGGTCAAGGGAGAGATCAAGAACCACACGACTGGTAAGACATTCCAGGCCGAACCGATCCCACAATTCATGCAGGCCATCATCAATGATGGCGGGTTGATGGAACATATCGCCAAGAGGAGGAGCTAGATGGGAAAGGAGTATGAGGTTGGTGTTATCCCAGGCGATGGGACAGGACCTGAGGTTCTTTCAGAGGGGGTGAAGGTCCTCAAGGCGGTGACCGAGAAGACGGGGGTTCAGTTTAACTTCACCCATTATGATTTTGGTGGCGAAAGGTATCTGCGAACCGGGGAGACGCTGCCGAACTCGGCCATCGATGAGTTCCGTCAATTGGATGCAGTCTATCTGGGGGCCATTGGGCACCCCGATGTGAAACCTGGAATCCTGGAGAGGGGGATTCTCCTCCACATGAGGTTTTCGTTGGACCAGTATATCAACCTTCGACCGGTGAAGCTCTACCCAGGGGTGGATACCCCGCTAAAGGATAAGGGGCCAGACGATATCGATTTCGTAGTGGTCCGGGAAAACACCGAGGGGCTCTACGCCGGTTCTGGTGGTTTCCTGAGAAGAGGAACGCCGGATGAGGTTGCACTTCAAGAGTCTGTCAATACACGGAGAGGTGTCGAGCGGTGTTTGAGATATGCCTTTGAATACTGCCGTCGGCGCAACAAAAAGAAAAAGCTAACGCTCTGTGGTAAAACCAACGTCCTCACCTATGCTTTTGACCTTTGGGAACGGGTCTTTGACGAACTTGGTCAGGATTATCCGGACATCGAGACAGACTATGGCCATGTGGATGCGCTCTGCATGTGGATGGTTAAGAACCCGGAAAGGTTCGATACGATTGTGACCGACAACATGTTTGGCGATATTATCACAGACCTCGGAGCGACGATCCAAGGAGGCATGGGCATTGCTGCAGGTGGGAACATCAATCCGGTGGGGACTTCCATGTTTGAGCCTATTGGCGGCTCGGCTCCAAAATACACTGGGAAGCACGTGATCAACCCACTGGCGAGTATTATGGCCGGCTGCATGATGCTGGACCACCTGGGAGAGGAGGAAGCGGCCGGGCTTATCGAGCAGGCGGTCATGAAGGTCATCCAGGGCCATATGAAGAGCATGGAGGCATCGATGATGGGCCTGAGTACCACGGAGGTCGGCGATTGGGTCGTGAAGTATATCCGGAGTGATGTGTGATGCGGGCGGTGGGATATGGGATGTGAGCTCTGGGATCTGAGATGTCAGTCAAGTCGAATCCAAAATCCGCAATTCAAAATCCCAAATCCCAAATCCCAAATCCCCCATCCCAAATCCAAAATCCCCAATCCCCAGTCCCAAATCCAAAATCCAAAATCCCCACTCCAAAATCCCTAATCCTCTCGTTTCCTGCTCCTGTCAGCGTGATTCCGGACGAATGGCTTCAGGCTTCCTTTGTCTCCTTGTGAATCCATTCCAGGTAGCTTTCAATACCGTCCACGATCGGTAGCGCAATGATTTCGGGGACCTCATAGCTATGGAGCCGCCTTACGCTCTCCCGGACGGCATGGAATAGGTCTCTCCGGGTCTTGATGATCAGGTAACACTCTGGCTCATCGCAGACCTTCCCCTCCCATCGATAAATGGAGCGGATCTTGGAAAACAGATTGACACAGGCGGCAAGCCGCTCTCCAACAAGGGTTCTGGCAATGGTCAGGGCCTCTTCATCCGAACCGGCAGATACGTAGACGACAATGGACTGATCCATGGGCAAAACCTCCCGCTCAGAAAAATCGGTAACGCTCTTCGGACTGACATTTTGATGATCTGACGTCTCACTCGGGGTGTCACAGTCGTCCATCTTACCGGCGAGCTTCAGCCTTATCAACTCGGAGCTCCTCGTGGGGCAGGGAATTCTTATCATTTCCCCTTATTTTTCGGTTAGTTCAGACCTGCTCCAGAATACTCACCAGTACTCTTGCTCGCAAAGGGAAATGCGTGTTTTGCCATGGGAGAGGTCGAGAAGCCAGTTGACTAAAAAGGGTTACACGAAGTACCATCCGAGTGAGACAAGAGACCGCGCCATCAGGGAGTTTCTGGAAGTGTCGTGATAAGGACAGGGAAAAACTCTGAGGGAGAAGAAAATGGGGAAACGCAGAAAACTTGGAAGGGGTGTCGCGATTGTCGGGGCTGGGATGTCGAAATTTGGCATGTTTAGGGATAGAGACTCAAAGGATCTGTTCGTTGAAGCTTTCCAGGAGATGATCGTTTCGGTCGACAAGGGGATGGACCCTGCTGACATCGATGCGCTCTATTTAGGGAATTTTTCCAACGACTTTTTTATGCATCAATCCCATTGGGGATCCATTATCTCCGATTTGGTTGGACTGACACCCAAGCCTGCCACACGAACAGAGGGTGCGTGTGCGTCAAGCGCGCTTGCTTTCAGGGAAGGCGTTTTTGCCATCGCATCAGGCTTTTATGACATGGTCCTCGTGGGTGGCCTTGAGGAGATGTCAAAGCGCACAACCGAGGAGGTTGCGGAGGGTTTAGCCCTTGCGACGGTTCCCTATGAAGGGAGAGTTGGGTTTACTTTTCCGGGCGTTTTCGGCGCCGTAGCGACCGCCTATTTCTCAAAATACGGAGCAACCCGTGAACACCTCATGAATGTGACCATCAAAAGCCACAATAATGCTCCGCTGAACCCGAAGGCCCAGTTCAGTATGTCGATTCGCGATATCATGAACCGAAAAATCGAGAGCGCGAAGAAGAAGGGGAAAACCGTGCCCGTGTGGAAAGACGAGAAGGACTTTCTCCGTGACCCCACAGCGAATCCCGTGGTGGCTTGGCCCATGCACCTCTACGATTGCTGTCCCATAAGCGATGGAGCGAGTTGTATGCTCCTGGTCGCTGAGGATATGGCGAAGCGTTTCACCGATGCCCCGCTATCCGTGGTGGGCATCGGGCAGGGGAGTGGTAGAGGGTTGCATGCCTGTGACGACCTGACATACTTCGAGGCCACCAGATATGCCGCAAAAGAGGCCTACGGCATGTCGGGTCTTAAACCGGAGGATGTTCAATTTTCCGAGGTTCATGACTGCTTTTCCATTGCAGAGATACTCCACATTGAGGACCTCGGTTTCTTTAAACCTGGAGAGGGATACAAGGCCGTTGAAGAGGGGTTGACTAGACTCGATGGTCCGAAACCGATCAACACGTCCGGGGGTCTCAAATGCAAGGGACATCCTGTGGGGGCCACGGGGATCTCTCAGCTCTATGAGGTCTGGGCACAATTGAGGGGTGAGGCGGGAGAGCGGCAGGTTCCGGCCAAAGATCTGCGGATCGGGGCAGCCCATAATTTGGGAGGCACCGGCGGCACATGCACGTTTACCATCCTTGAAAGGAGATGAGCGAATGGAAGAGAGACCGTTCAGCGATATTTCCTACGAGCGATTTCTGAAGGAGGAGAAGCTCATGGGCTCAAGATGCAAGAAGTGTCACGCCCTGTATGTGCCTCCTCGCCCCGTGTGCGTTAAGTGCCACGGTTCAGAGTTGGAATGGGCCGGAATCAAGGGGAGAGGGAAACTGAGTGCATTCACTTGCATCACGGTGGGACCTCCCTTTATGATCGCTGAAGGTTATGATCGAAACCACCCATATTGTTCGGGTGTCGTCGAATTGGAGGAAGGCGTGCGGGTCGACGCGCGTATTGAAGGCGTCGATCCCAGTAGGCCGGAACAAATCGAAGTGGGGATGCCACTGACGGTGGAGTTTCTCCATCGAGGAGAGGGGGAAGGCAAAAGAACCTACCTTGCTTTCAGGCCTCTGTAGCTCCCCGGGTCAAAATCCTGGAGAAGGGCGCGACTCAAATCTGTCCTACCGCCGTCTGGTGGGGGAGCGATCTCTCCAAATAGGGCCTCCACAAGCCGGTTTGGGTTTTGGTCTTCCCGCAGGTGCAGCTGCGGGCGGGGATCGGGTAAATCAGATGGATTGCGAAAAGGGGGCGATGTTCACCAGCAGCCAGGTCTTTCTGTAAACCCTCAGGTGCGCGTTCTTCACCGCTGAGTTAAGGAGGATGTTGTATCATGATGATTACTGAAAAGAGCAAGAGCATCATCTACTTTCGCGACTGGCACGGCAAAAAAATCGGGAAGCGATGCTTCTACTTGGACTGGATCGTCTGGCTCAATGGTGACGGGGTCGAATTGGGCGACGACGTCGGATTCAACTACGGCGTCTACGTCAATGGCTATGGCGGGTTGAAGATTGGCGACCGCACCATTATCGGCCCGTACGCAATGATTCATACGGGGAACCACAAGAGGGATCCGAGGCGGCCGATTGCTGGACAGGGTTGGAGCAAAGAGCCGGTGACGATCGGGCAAGACTGCTGGATCGGTATGGGGGTTGTCATTTTACCCGGCGTGACCATCGGAGATGGCGTTATCGTCGGCGCTGGAAGTGTAGTGCCAAAAGATCTACCACCGTACACGGTCGCTGTGGGTAACCCATGCAAAGTCATCAAGGAGCGGAAATAATCGAGAACAGGAAGAGCTTTGCGAATACTATTTGTCGAACAGCAGCCATGTATCCGTGCCCTGAAATATGCTGAGGGCATCCGCACCCGATACCCGGAAATTGCCCTCCTGTTTGCTTATCGGGGCAGGACACTCACCCAATTATACGGGCACGGGGATGAGCTATTTGCCGCGTGGTTGCCTTTGGGCGAGAATCCGGCGACACTGCTACATGAAATTGTGACGACTCATGCTATTGACGTCATCCATAGCCACAATGCCCCCGACGGACTAACCAACCTGTGCATCGACCTGTTCGGAGGCAAGATCCCCATTATACATGACATTCATGACTTGCTCACCATTCGTGAGACCCCCTATGAAGACGGTTTCAAAAACGAAAGCTCACCTGAACAGAGGCAGGAACAGGAACGCCTGGCAATAGAACGGAGTGATGCGGTTCTCACCGTCTCGGACGAGATTATCAACATTACCCGCCTCCGGTATTCTCCACCTCCGTTAACGTATGTTTTTCCAAATTATGTCCCACGCCGCCTCATACCCGCTCAGTTGCCGACCACGAGAGAAATCCAGCCTTCCCGGCCGCTACGCATCGTATATGAGGGGTTTTTGAGCAACAACCGTGGACATTACGACCTTGCTGGTATCTTTCGGGCGATTGCGAGGGAGGGTATCGAGGTTCATCTATATCCGTCCAGAGATGCCCCGAACTACCAGAGGCTGGGAGCTGAGAATTCTCGTATTTTTTACCACGGTCACCGTTCCCCCGCGGACCTACTTTCTGAAATTGCTCAGTATGATTTTGGCTGGGCCGGATTCAACAATACAACGAATAGGGCGCATCTCGATACGGTCATCCCAAACAAGCTGTTTGAATATCTCGCCTGCGGCTTACCTGTCATCAGTTTCTTCCATAAGTCTCTCCAACGCTTTTTGAAAAGAAACCGGGCTGGAATCGTTGTGGATTCAATCGCTGGATTGGAGGCGAAGTTGCGTTCGCCCACTGCGGCCGGGCTCCGGGCCAATGTCTTAGCCCAACGGTACAATTTCACAATGGAGGCGAACATCGGACAGCTGGTCGACGTCTATCGCCAACTGTGCAGACAGGTTTGAGAGTGATCATTCGAGGGAAGCCGAAAGTCGAAATCATGGGGGGCGTGCTGGAATTTGGTGATCTCGGAACCGAGGAACCCGAATTCTTTAGCAAAACGCTGAAGAGGCTAAGAATAGGGCAATAAAAACGAACCTAGCATTTGAAGGGGGGGTTGGGTATGACGGGTAGGTTACCACTGGAGAGAGTTGCCGTGATCGGCAGTGGTGTCTTGGGTTCCCAGATCGCCATCGTAGCCGCTCATGCCGGTTACCGAGTTAAGGCCTTTGATTCCCGGGAGGGCGCATTTTTGCGAACCTTCGAGAGAATTCGTTCAGATCTTAAGGGTAAGGGCATCGAGCCCCTCATCCCATGGGAGAAGTGGGATGCCTGCGCAAACGCTGTCGAAAAGGTGCCCGAGTTGGGAAAGGCCGTCAAAGATGCGGAGCTGGTTATTGAGGCTGTCCCTGAAAACCAGGAACTGAAGAAGGAAGTGTTCCAAGAGGTCGGCGAAAAGGCACCCCCCGAGGCCATCCTCGCCACCAACAGTTCTTCTATACCCGTATCCCGTCTTGAATCGAGTAGCGGGCGACCGGAGTATTGCCTGAACATCCACTTCTATACTCCACTTCAAGGAACAAACATTGTCGACATTATGGGGGGGACCCGGACCCTGCCTGAGGTTTTTGAAAAGGGGGTTTCCTGGATCCGTTCCCTCGGCTGTATCCCCCTCACTGTGAAAAAGGAGCTCCCCGGCTTTTGTTTTAATCGGGTCTGGAGGGCTGTTAAGCGAGAGGTTCTGTACATGTGGGGCAATGGTTTCGTGGATTTTAGAGACGTCGACCGGGCCTGGATGGTTTTCACTGGCGGGAAGGAAGGGCCCTTTGCACTGATGGACAAGGTCGGACTGGATGTCGTGCATGATATCGAGATGGTGTACTACCAGGATTCGCAGGACCCTAAGGACATGCCTCCCGAGGCGCTTAAGGAGAAAATCAATCGAGGAGAACTTGGGGTCAAGACCGGCAAGGGATTCTATACCTATCCCAACCCGGAATACTTAAGCCCCGGTTTCTTGGGCGGCTCAAGTTAAGGGTTTTGAGATGGGGCTTTGTATTGTTCATCTCGTTATATCTATATAGAAATCGCTCATCCAAGATCACGTTCAGAACGGACTCAACGAGTCTTGAAAACGTCTTCTGATGACTGTATTATCTGCTGTCCCACACGCGGCAAAAATGGGGAGCCAAAAAGCCAGTTAGCGAGCCTCGGAGGTTTGTCGCTCGTCACGCTCCTTAATGGGAACAAAGGGGGGAAAATGTGAAACAACCGCTCTGGAGACCATCTGTGAACCAGATAAAGCGTGCCAATATGACGCGCTTCATCGAGCACGTCAACGAGAAGTATGGCAAAAAGTTCAAGGCCTTTGATGAGCTCTATCGTTGGTCTGTTGAAGACATCCCCGAGTTCTGGGCCACCATGTGGGAATTTGGGAAGATCAGGGCGTCCAAGGGATACGATGTCGTCGTCGATGATCCTAGCAAGATGCCGGGGACCAAGTGGTTTATCGGGGCCAGGTTGAATTTTGCGGAAAATCTCCTGAGGTACAGGGATGATCATCTCGCCCTTATTTTCAGAGGAGAAACCCAGAAATCGGCCAAAATGACCTATGCCGAGCTCTATGATGCCGTGGCCCGTCTGGCAAAATCACTTCGGGAGATGGGGGTTGCCCCTGGAGATCGAGTCGCCGCCTACATGCCTAACATGATAGAAACGGCGATCGCCATGCTTGCGTCGACCAGTATCGGCGCGACATGGTCTTCATGTGCCACAGACATCGGTGCAGGGGCGGTGCTCGATCGTTTTGGCCAAATCGAGCCCAAAGTGCTCTTCACCGTGGATGGGTATTTCTACAAGGGGAAATCCTTCAGTTCCCTCTCCAAGGCGGCCGAGATTGTGAGGGGGATACCTTCGATTGAGAAAGTCATCGTCGCTTCATATCCGGAGGCGAAACCCGACATCAGTCAAATTCCAAACGCCGCCCACTGGGAGGATTTTGTGTCCAAGGAGGCCGGGCTAAAAATCGACTTTGAACAGCTCCCCTTTGATCACCCCGTATACATCATGTTTTCTTCAGGAACAACGGGGAAGCCAAAGTGTCTCGTTCAGGGAGCTGGCGGAATTCTGATCAACCACCTGAAAGAGTTAATCCTCCACACAGATTTGAGAAGAGAAGATGTCCATTTCTTTATCACGACGTGCAGCTGGATGATGTGGAATTGGATCATGAGCTCCCTGGCTGTGGGAAACACGCTTATCCTGTTCGACGGGAACCCCAACTATCCCGATGCGGGGGCCATGTGGAAGCTCATCCAGGACGAAAAGGTGACGATGTTTGGAACCAGTGCGACCTATATCCATTTCATCAGAAGTCAGGAACTCAAGCCCGGAAGGGATTATGACCTGTCATCATTACGAGAGATATGGCAGACGGGGTCACCGCTTTCGCCAGAGGGTTTCGAGTACGTCTACCGGGATATCAAAGAGGGTGTATGGTTTAATTCAAGCTCGGGCGGCACGGACATCAATGGCTGCTTTTGTACGGGGAGTCCCATCAATCCCGTATATGCCGGTGAGCTGCAAGTTCCTGCTCTGGCCATGAAGGTCAATGTGTACGACGAAAATGGTCGTTCCGTTGTTGACCGGGAAGGAGAGCTAGTCTGCGAGGCTCCGGCTCCGTCGATGCCGCTCTACTTTTGGAATGACCCGGATAACAAGAAGTACAGGGACGCGTACTTTGATGTCTACCCCAATGTGTGGCGCCATGGAGACTATGTCAAGATAAACAGTGAAACAGGTGGATTCACCTTCTACGGTCGTTCGGACGCTGTCCTGAAGCCCTCTGGGGTTCGAATTGGGACAGCCGAGATCTATAACCAGGTAGAGAAATTGGAGGAAATTGCCGACAGCCTGGCAATCGGTCATAATTGGAAAGGGGATCAACGCATTATTCTCTTTGTCAAACTGGCAGCGGGATACAGCCTCACAGAAGATCTCAAAGACAATATCAAGAAGACGCTCCGGGAAAAGGCCTCCCCTCGCCACGTCCCGGCGAAAATCATCGAAATCCCGGATATCCCTTACACCCTGAATATGAAGAAGGTCGAAAGCGCCGTCACGAACCTGATCCATGGACGGCCGGTCCTCAACCGGAACGCTCTGACTAATCCGGAATCCCTCGATCACTACCAGGATCTGCCTGAGCTAAAGACCTAGAAGCGGGCCGACGAGTTTCGGCGACAGCCGGTTTTCCCCCGCCCATCGATTTGTCGAGAACAGCCCATCCTGCTCCAAACAACTTGGAGATGCCGACCAGTCCGATCGAGATGCCGTCCCACGGCAGAGGTGGGAGGTCTATACATGGCCTGTCATGTACTGGGGTTTGTGGTGATTCCTAAAGACAGAGGATTCAGTTAGAAATGATGAGGCGTAGGACGGGCTTGTTTGAACCTTCTAGGATCTTCCTGGTCGTCTTCTGGGAGAGGGCATGGGCGAGCCTCCCCTTCCGTCTTTCTCCCGTAATGATGAGTCCGATGTCCTTTTCCTCGGCATAGCGGGTAATGACGGTATGGGGCGGACCGATCTCGACTTCCGCCACAAAACTGGTAAACCCTCCAAGTTGAGAGGAGGCATAGCGGAGCAGCTGTCTTTTCATGCGCCCTTTCGTCTCCTCATGGGCTCTGTCCATCGAGACGTGAGGCGTCGAAAACCCGGAAGCCTCTGAGGGCTCATGAATGATATGCAGCAAGTGGAGTTTCGCATTGAACTTCCTGGCGAGTTCAACAGCGTAAGAGACGCAGGAATCGAAGGGGTCAGAAAGGTCCACCGGAACCAGAATACTCTTGATCTCCCTCAAGAGATCCTCCTGATCAGTGAGAAGCTGGCAGGCATTTGGATAATATGCTGTGAGCAATTTTGTTGTCAACTATTTTGTCGGAGATTCCTCGATGAATAGCGCCTCGCGGCTCAAAAGGTTTTTCTGCAGATGTCAGTTGTCGGTGGTCAGCTGTCACGGCGCATTCAGACCATGAGATTCACGGTGAGCTGCTCTCAGCCTGTCCCGGCTTTGTCCGTGGATCTCCCGGTTTCGATCATTGTGCGACGAACCACGGACAACGAACAACGGACACGACGCGATGACTAACAATCATCAACCAAAAGATCTTGAGTCGCACTCAGAGCTTCCTCAACAGTTTTCATTGATCTCTGTGCGGGCCTGGCTGTTTTGGTGGTGGTTTCTCGGTTTCTGTAAAAAGAGCCTCCAAAATCAGTTCTCGTCAGGGCTAGGGACGGATGGGTTGACTTGGTGGGACAATTTGCTAATATGGGTCTGGATGGTTTGCGTTTTGCCCTTTCTTCGACGAGGGCAGGAGGAATAAGCATGGCGATTAGATTGAAATGTGAGTGTGGGAAGGTGTTGATGGCGTCCGATGATCAAGCCGGGCTTGAGGGGCAATGCCCAGCTTGTGACCGGGTCATCACGATTCCTGAACATGAGAGCCTTGATCTGGCGGGGATTCTCGACGGGGAGGAATCCACACAGGGAACCTCTGGAGAGCGCCCTGGCGAGGAAGCCACAGTGAGAAAAGAGCCTGAGGGAGTAACGGGGCTGGATGACCTTGAAAGGGGCTTGGAAGAGCGTGTCGAAGATAAGCCCGAAAGATGGACTTCGGGTCGGTCGTCAAGGGTGGTCATGCTGGCAAGCATTATTGTGGTCTTTCTGGCTGCGGTTTTTGTGTTTATGTTCGTATTGAGAGAGAAAGAGACCGCTAATGAATCGATCATTATCAAGAAGATCCAACCCTCGACTGAATCTGAGGAGGTGGGGTCCCCTGCGGTCGGCGCGAGGCTGGAGGAGGAGATAGTCCAGCCTGAAGAGGCCCAACCCGTCACCCCAGCCGCAAGCGAGGACGAGTCGGTTGAGGAAGTGTCAACCGAGCCGACGGTGACTGCGGAGACAGAGGCCGCCCCTGAAGAGAAGAAGTCAGAGGTTGTTGCGAGTATCCCAGCGGAGGCGACGGTGGTCGAGGAGGTTCCCTCTGCCGGAGCCTATACGATTAATCTGGCATCCTTCAGAAAGAAAGATGGCGCAGAGAGATATGTTGCGCAGCTGAGAGAAAAGGGCATTGACGCCTTTGACTGGGAGATCGACATTCCCCAAAAGGGGAGATGGCACCGAGTCTCTGTCGGAAACTTCGGCACTCGCCAAGAAGCTGAGAACTACGCAAGTGAACTGCGAAAAATGGGGCTATCGGATATCTTCGTCACCAAGGTCCCGGAAACCTCGTGATATGACAGACCGAGTTCCACCCCTCTTGGCGGCTTCCCTTCTATAGGTTTCATGAAGAGTCGCTCTTCGCTGCTCAAAAACTTTTCTGGGTGTTGTCAGTAGTCGATTGTGAGCGGTCAGTTGTAACTCAATCCAAATCATTCGATTGAAGATGAAATGCTCTGGCCCGTTACTTGAATCGCCGTGAATGCGCAAATCCCGATCTTTACCCCAAAAGCCACGGACAGCGGACCACGAGCAACGACTTTTGGTTCAGCGCTCCCTTTTCCAGTTTTCCAGGGATTCTCAAATATCTCCCTAGATTTCTTGCGGATCGAGTTGGAAGGGCCCTATACAGCTCTGATATGCCGAACGGTTTTGCTCCGGACAGATTGTCGTAGACCCGGTCAGGCTGGCCTCAGGAGGATTTTGCGAAAGGCGTGAAAGGAAAGGGGAGTTTTCTCAAATTTCTCGGAACGGCCGGAGCTCGCTTCGTCGTCACGAAGCAGCTTCGAGCTTCGGGAGGGCTCTGGATTTCATCTGGGAAAACCGATTTGTATCTTGATCCCGGGCCCGGGGCGCTTGTTCGGTGCCTGTCCAGTCGTCCTCGATTGGATCCGTCGAGACTCGATGGAATCCTCCTTTCCCACAAGCACCTCGACCACTCGGGAGACGTCAACATCATGATCGAGGCGATGTCACAGGGCGGAACGAGGAAAGGAGGTACGCTTTTTGCTCCCCACGATGCCCTGGGAAGCGGTGGCGTTGTTTTTGAATACGTGATTGAATATCTGGAGAGAGTCGAGATTTTAGAAGCCAACAACACCTATACCCTGGGTGACGTGACTTTTTCGACGGCTCGAGCCCACGTCCATCCTGTGGAGACCTACGGCTTCAATTTCCAGTTCCCCGAGACCGAGGTCTCCTTCATTACAGACACGCTCTTTTCGCCCGATATTGTGGATGCCTATACGGGCCGTGTGCTGGTCATAAACGTTGTTAGGTTACTTCCTCTCGGCAATGCCAATATCGACCACCTCTCCATCGAGGATGTGAAACGAATCATCGAAATCCGCCGCCCCCGCCTGACCGTTTTGACCCACTTCGGCATGACCATGATCAAGGCGAAGCCCTGGAAAGTGGCGGAGAAACTCGAGGAGGAGACCGGGCTCAAGGTCATCGCTGCCCGAGACGGGATGAGGCTTGATCTCGCTGATTGGGCCGAGGAGTGTTAAGGACACGGCCGCCGACTCTTTGGGGGGGCGATCGAGAACCATGAAAGTCAAGGAGGAAGAGCCATGAATCGGACGCGATGGGCGATGATTGTTTCAATGTTGGTCGTTCTGTTTGGATGTGCGGCCGGGACGAGAACGAGTTCCAAAGACTCCTTCGAGAAGGCGAGAATTCACTACGAGCAAGGGGTTTTCCTCAGCCAGGAGCGGCAGTATAAGGGGGCCCTCTCGGCTTTCAAAAAGGCGGTCAGTCTCTATCCCGACTATGGGGATGCCTATTTCAATATGGGAATCGTCTACTATGAATTGGACCGTGACGACGAGGCGATCGAAGCCTATCAAAAGGCGATTGCCATTGATCCAAGAGATGTAACGGCTCGCAACAACCTGGGGAACCTCTACATTCGACAGGGACAACTGAGTGCTGCCATCGAGATGCTCGAACAAGCGGTGCGGATCGATCCGACTTACGGAGTCGCTCGCAGTAATCTGGCCCTGGCATATTATCTTGCCAAGATGTATCATCGGGCACGGGACGAGCTTAATGAACTGAAGGGCCTCGGCATCACCCCCGATCCCGATCTAATGGAGTCCGTGGAGGCTGCACTGAGTTCTGGAGGTACCGCCGGGGACGGAGGCGACTAGGCGGGTTTTGGAGAGGTTTCCGTGATTAACCTGGAAATCAAAAATGCCACTGAGACTCTCAATATCCTGAGGTCAAAAAAGGATTATACACCGCCCTTTGAGATTGTCGGCGCGTATCGACTCATCGACAACGGGGAGTGTCCTGAGGCAACCGTGATCCTCCGGGCCCGTGGCCATGAAACGCACGAGGCAGACACGGGGGTTGGTCCGGTTGATGCCCTTGCCAAGGTGTTAAAGAAGTCGCTGAAGCCTATATTTCCCGTTATCAGCCGCGTGAAGCTCATCGACTTTAAGTCCCAGATCTTCGATTCCAAGACCGGCACCGCGGCAAAGGTGGAAGTGGAGATTATTTTTAGTGATGGCCGAGATGTTTGGCGGGTGATGGCCTTCTCGGAGAATATTAACAAGGCGTCCTTTCTGGCCCTCGTTGACGGGTTTGAGTACGCTATCCTCAATGCTGCATCGGAAAGGCCCTAGACTGAAATCCCAGGGAATTGAACCCTGGCTGGGACTTTTTATGCCCCACCTCTCTTGTCATTCCGACGCTGTGGCGTAGATTCTATCTCCCTTAAGAACCTTGACCACGACCTTCTTTTCCAGGTAGCCGGTCTGCCTCTTATACTCTTGGGCTATTCTGCGGGCGATCTGTCTCACCCTGCCGATGGACGCGTACTTTTCAGGTGGCAGGCGGACCCAAATCTGCGAATCTGATTTAAACTCAATGAACGTGACGGGGACCTCGTCAAGGGCCCAGTTCTGGAACTCGATCTGCCGTTCCTCAAAATCGGGTGGCTTCCCGACAAACTGAATGAGGCCCCTGAAAATCCAGGTCTCCTCTGGTGGAGGGGGGGGACCCTCACCAGCTTCTTGGAGCGCGAGCTCTTTCAGCGTCTCCTCGTCGATATCGATCTGCACCCAGCTCCCTTTGACATTAATAACGGGGAAACGATCGTCCTTCTTCACCCTAGCAACGACTTCATAATTTGTTCCCGGCCCCCTCCGGACGTTGACAATAGGTCCCGTCACCACGGCCTCCTGGCTCTCGACAACGCCGTGGATCGAGAGGATCGTCGGAACGACGGTCAGAATCAGGGACTTCCTCACAATGCTACGCTTCACTCTCCCTCTCCTCAGGCGTCATAATTCTGAGTTGGGGGTCTTCAATGGCCACATGGCTTCCTGGAGGGACGGAGTGGGTGAGCCAGACATTCCCACCGATGATCGATCCGGCCCCGATGATGGTATCTCCACCCAGAATGGTCGCTCCAGAGTAAATGATCACATCCTTCTCGATGGTGGGATGCCGTTTGTAGCCCCGTTTAAGGGATCCGTTGGGATATGTCTGAAAGCTGTGGGCTCCGAGGGTCACGCCCTGGTAGATTCGGACGTTGTTGCCGATTTGGGTTGACTCTCCGATAACCACACCTGTTCCGTGATCGATAAAGAAGTTCTCTCCAATGGTGGCGCCGGGATGGATATCGATCCCCGTGATACTATGGGCATACTCGGTCATCATCCTGGGGAGAAGGGGGATAGAGCGAAGATAGAATTCGTGGGCGATCCGGTAGGTCGTGATGGCCATAATGGCCGGGTAGCTGAAGACGATCTCGTCGAGACTCTTGGCTGCCGGATCGCCGTTGTAAGCGGCCCTGACATCTCCCGCTAGAATTTTTCTCAGCTGAGGGACCTTTTCGAGGAAATGCATTGCCTCTGCCTGGCTGCGGTTGAGGCAGTGGGTGCACAGGATATCGCTCCGATTGCACTCGTGCCGAATGGCACGAGCGATCTGATGGGAAAGCTTCTCAAAAATGACATTGACCTCGCTCCCGAGGTGATAGGTCAGATAGTCTCGGTCGATCTCCTGATTGCCAAAGTAACCTGGAAAAAGGAGGTCCTTGATATCCTCGATCAATTCGATAATCGATTCTCGATCTGGAATGGAGACGGCGTCAATATGATGGATGTTCTCTTCGTCTTTACAACTCTCGACAATGGCATCAACGACTCGAGGAAGCTGACTCCTGAAGTTCTCAGATGTCTCAAAGGGGACATGACACTCCTCTTTCACAGCGACACTCGTTCTCTCTTTTTTCGGCATGGAACACTCCGTAAAATCTGAAATAAAGAGCTAATGGTGTCCTATAGTCTATGAGTGTCGTCTTGAGTTTGTCAAGTTAGGGCGGATCCATGCTCGGCTTCCCCTCGTCGGTCACGGTTGAAAGCGGGCGTTCCCTGTGCCATAATGGGTTCCGTCCTTCCCTCTCAAAACGCACCACGAGGCGCTGTAAGGAGCGGTGGCTCGATGATCAGAGAAACCTACTACGCCGTCAAAAACAGAGTCATCCCCAGGGGAGACATTGTGTTCGACATCTCCCGGTTCAGGAAAAAGAAAGGCCATATCAGTTCTCTAGCACCGAGCCGGGAACTTCTGAATGACTGGAACCAGGATAGAATCCCCTGGAAAGAGTATGTGGAAAGGTATTATCAGGAGCTCAAGGCCAAAGAAGAGGTAAACGCTCTCATCGGCGAGATAGCCGATTTAGCGGCAAAGGCCGACGTCTGGCTTGTCTGCATGGAGAAGGAGTATCCCTGTCATCGGTTCTTGGTGAAACAGGTCATCGAGCGCATGCTCGTCGCACGGGGTGAGCTCGACGAGCCAGAGGACCACAGTGAGCGCTTCCGCCTGTACAAGAACCTCACCCGTTCTGAGATCAGGGCCCTTCGCCGCCACGCTTCACATATTCGATGAACTCGTCCATCAGGTCCCCCACCACGTCGGGAACATTCTCATATTCAATTCCCATCCCTGGAGTCGGATCGCCCCGCTTGGCTGACCATGCGACCCTTCCTTGGACACTCCCTAGCTTCACCGGAATGTCCGTAAAGGAGAATTCCAGCCAAATCGATGTCCCTCTGGGCAGGGGTGAATCCGTCTGAACAAAACACCCCCCCTTGCTCACGTTGGTCGTGACGGCCGGGAAGACGCTGTCAACATTGCGACAGTTCACGTGGACCTGAAAGCCGTACCTCGGATGTCGTCGCCTTTCCGCAGAGTTCCCGGATGATCTGTTTTGCATGACAGTGTTGGACCGAAGCAATTTCCCTGCCAAGCCGTAAGAGACTGCGTGGACAAAATTGGGTGGACCTGTTGGCTCGGCTCGTTGGACCTTTTTCCAGGATCTGTGGACGAATGACCGCTTCAAAAACAGGGGAGACGAGAGCGAGGCGAAACGATTTCGAAATCTGGTTTCAATTCTGTGTGGATCTGCCCCCAGAAGGTTGACAGGGTTCCACACTATGATAGGCTGTCCCAGAGAGAGACGGATCGGCGAGGGCCTGTGGTCGTTCTGAATGGATAAGCTTTTCACAACAAAGGACATTGAGAGACTTACTGGACTGAAACCGGGAAGGATTCGCTATTGGCAAAGAACCGGCCTTATCCGTCCGAGTTTCTCCAGAAAAAGTGGGCGCTCCTACTACACTTTTACTGATCTTGTTTCTTTCAAGACGGCCAAGGAACTCCTGGAGGGTGGGATCTCTCTTCGGAAAGTCAGATCCAGCCTCAAAGAACTCCAACAGATTCTGCCGACCATTCACCGCCCCCTCGCAGGACTTCGGATCGATGCAGATGGAAGAGGCGGTTTGGTGGTTCGTCATCGAGGTGTTCGATTCGAGCCACAGGGTCAGATGCTCCTGGAGTTTTCACTCAAACATCTGAAGAAGAGATCCCAGATAAAATCATTTCCCCTCAGCTCAGACGCTCAGTATTGGTTCGAGAGGGGGTGTTCCCTTGATTCGATCCCTGCGTCTCTCGATCTTGCGATTGAATCATACGAGAAGGCCCTCGAAATCCAACCGGATTTTCCAGATGCCCTGACGAACCTAGGAAATATCTATTACCACAAAGGGGAAATGGAGAAAGCCAAAGCGTGCTACCAGGAATCCCTCTCCTATGAACCGAATCATGTGGCCGCCAACTTCAACCTGGCCAATATGTTCGAGGAGGAAGGGGTTCTCCTCCAGGCGATTTTCTACTACAAGAAAGCCCTCTCTGTGGATCCCCTATTTGCCGATGCCCATTTCAACTTGGGCCTTGTCTATGAGAAGCTCCAGCTTAAAAAGCGAGCCAGGCCTCACTGGAAAAAATTCATCGAACTCGATCCGCATTCAGAGGAAGCCGCCCTCGCCAGAAAGTTCCTCGAGGAATAATCATTTGCGCGTTGAAGAGATGAGTAGATCGGGTCTCTTGGAGAAGACGAAACGGAGCTCCGAGAGCGAATTAAGGTTCTTAGGGCAACATTCTCGGCAAGGCAGGAGGTGATGATCCCTCACACAGCGCACAGGGCCACAGAGGAATCTTGCTCTGAATTGGTGAGAGGCCAATCCAAAGCAGCACGCTTGGCCGAATTCTCCTTCTCAGAGAATTCGGCCAAAAACCTCGTGGGTCAACCTCGTCACTCTGCGGCCCCCGAGAGCTCTAGCGATCCCCATGAATCGGGGAGAGCGGGCGAGAAAATCAGCTTTTCGCAGGAATTTTGGGTCGAACTAGAAAGGAAGCTCCCGTCCACTACAAGGCGGGTTTATGATTGTGGGGAAAGTTTTAGGCACTGAATGGCTGACCACCGACAGCCGACGACCGCCCCTGTCAACCGAGAGAGGTGAAGGATGAAATCCTATCGCAAGGAGCTGTGGTTCAATATACCCGAAAGACGGGCCTTCATTAACATGACTCCCCAGGTGGAGGAATGCTTAAGGGAGAGCGGAATCCAGGAGGGACTCGTTCTCTGCAACGCCATGCACATCACGGCTTCTGTCTTCATCAATGATGATGAGGCTGGTCTTCATCATGACTACGACGTGTGGTTGGAAAAGCTCGCTCCCCACGAGCCGGTGTCCCAATACCGGCATAACCGGACCGGTGAGGACAATGGCGATGCCCACCTCAAGCGTCAGATTATGGGCCGCGAGGTGGTGGTCGCTGTGACTGGGGGGCGACTCGACTTTGGCCCGTGGGAGCAGATCTTCTACGGTGAGTTTGACGGAAGGCGGCGGAAGCGTGTACTGGTGAAGATCATCGGCGAATGAGAGCCAGGAGACACAACTTCAGCCTCGTCCGAGGATTTGCTGCTTAATGGCTCTTTCCTTTTTTCTGGTCCCTTCCTCCCCAAAGACGTCCACACTCGTCCAGAGTTCTAGCCTGGCTTGGTCATACTCTATCTCTGGAGCGATTTGCCGGAAATAGTGCCGCATCTCCTTTTCGGTAGCCCTTCGATGGCGAGTGCATTGATGAACATCGCCGATGTTCCACTCACCCTTGGGTCAGGCCGGATAGAATATCAGCCCGTCTCCCTCGAGAAGGAAAATACTGTACTCGCGATCTGCCTTGACGATATTCAGGAGAGTCTCTGGCAAAACGAAATCTTGAGAGGTCATTTTCTAGAACCCCTTTCTGTCTGCGCAATATAGGAGATGGGATGCCTTTTTTTCATACCAGGCAGAATGGCCCCGGGGCCAAACCCAATCCCAAAAATGATTTTATGACTCCCGCGGGGCATGAGTCCAGGGGGAGGGGAGAAAACCACTCCACTTGCCTAACTTCCGGGAACGCTGTATAAGTAAGAACCAGGGGTCGGGCACCAAGGATCAGTCATCAAGCACAAATAGAGCAAAAATCGTTACAGAAGACTGACTCCTGACAGCTGCTTTTCCGCCTCCGTAGCTCAACGGTAGAGCAACTGATTTGTAATCAGTAGGTTGGCGGTTC
>CAYFYO010000049.1:0-29726 GCA_964347335.1 uncultured Thermodesulfobacteriota bacterium | reverse complement strand
AAGAAAAGGGTTTTCAGAAGATCTACGCCCTCAAGGGAGGTTGGAGGGAGTGGAAAGAATCTGGATTTCCTCTTGAAGAGAAGTTGAGCGTAGAGCAGGAATGTCCCAAGTGCTAGGGAGAATACACGCCCAAGATTGTGGATAAGGAAAGGGGGACGTTCATAAGTTTATAAGTTTCTCAGCCCACACTAGTTAAAGACCCGGCACTCCAGTCTCCGGTGTCAGGTCTTGACATGAGACATGGATTTCCTCACACGTTCTGATCAGGCAATGTTCTCCTCATATTTGGTTCATTTCTCGATCAAACCCTGGATCCCTTTGGCGGCTCTCTCCACTTCTCCGATAGATAGGTAACATTTACCGCTGTGTCATGCCTTTCACCTCTTCTAAATGACAAGGAGTGTAAATTGGCGTAAAGATGCGGAAACAAAACCGTTCCTTCGATTTTTGTCTTGACGGATAATCCCAGTCTGTTACACTGTGGCAGGACAAAGCCAGACCCGTCATGATGCGTGGACGAAAAGCCATGGCTTTGCTCGGAGGCAAAATAAGACCGCGGGTTTCCAATTTGCAGCATCAACATAGACAACCGGATTGCCGAAGGGGTAACCCGGTTTTTGTTTTCGTGCTATCGGCAGGGATTCCCAATTTATATTCCATACAGTAAACTGGTGGGGGTGAATTCTCGAGAGGAGGTTTAAGCAGGAGGAGCAATTGCCAAAACCGGAGGAGACGAGAACCTGAAATGGAAAAACAGACGACATCGCCCACTCTGGATAAGCAGATCCTGGATTACCTCCGCCGCGAAGGTCAAGTTCTCTCCTATTCGAGGGGCGCCCACATCATTCGCCGTGGAGAACCTGGAGAGGCCTTTCATGTAATCCTATCGGGAAAGGCGGAAGTCCGTCTCGTGGGCGATGATGGGGAGGAACTCCGCCTGAGGCGGCTCGGGAAAGGGGATTTTTTCGGGGAAATGTCGGTGATGACTGGGGATCCGGTTTCTGCCGATGTGGTCGCCATGGGCCAGGTGACACTCCTCACCTTTCCAGCAAAACTATTTTCAACCGCCATGGCAGAGTGTAAGCCTCTTCGCGAGAAGATCATGGCCCGGCTTGTAAGCAACCTTCGAGGCTCGAGCGAGGATTTGTGGAATCTATACCAGCGGGCTGAAGCGCTCAACGTGATCCTGGACGCCCACGCCCATAAAGGGCCGATCGTTGCTGATTCGCGTAAGATGCAGAAGCTAGAGGAGGAGATCGCTTCTCTCTCTCAACAAAAAGGACCGCTCCTTGTGACTGGAGGGGCAGGGACCGGAAAGGTTTTTGTTGCTGCCAAAATTCATGAGGCAGGCTCCGATCCCGGAAGCCCGTTCATTGTCATCGACTGCCAGACCCTGCATGAAAGCGAAGCGAGGGAGTTTCTGTTCGGCTCTTCCCATTTTCTTGAAGAACAGGACGATCCTTCTGGGATCGATTCACTACACCGATATGGTGCCATTCACCTAGCGAACGAGGGAACGCTGGTTCTAAGGAACGTTGAAGCTCTGGCATCACCGGCACAAAAGGATCTCTTCAATTACCTGAATAGGGTAAGGACAGGGTCATTGAGTTACCCTCGAGTTCGTGTGATGGCCACCAGTTGCAAGGGTCCGGCAGTGCTTCATGGAGAACATGGATTGTATCCTGCACTTGCCAAGGAACTGTTGCAGACTGTGGTCACCATGCCGACTCTCCGAGCCCGCCGAAAAGACATTCTTCCCCTAGCGCGTCTTTTCCTAGAGGAACGGCCGGACGAGAAGCGCCCCCGACTCAGCACTGGGGCCGAACACGTTCTCGTTTCTCGGCGCTATGGCCACCGAAACGTCGCCGAGCTTCGAGAGGCAGTCGAGATGGCGGCCGTCTTCGCCGGGGGACACGAAATCCTGGGCGAGTACATTTTTACAGGACCGAAAGAAGAGGGCACACCTCTCGAATACGATCTTGGACAAATACCCTTTGTCAAGCGACTGGTGAGCGATCGAGTCCTCGCCGGGCTGCGGTGGGCGGTGTTCGGGGTCTTCTCGGCGATTGTTCTTATGAGCCTTGTAGCGGCCGGCACAGAAATTGGCCAGATCGCGAACTCACTGATTTGGGGATTGTGGTGGCCGGTACTCATCTTTGCCTTTCTCTTCATTGGGCGGCTTTGGTGTACGGTCTGTCCGCTTGCTACTAGCGGCAGATGGGCCTTCCGGATCAAAAGCCTTGGCCGACCACCGTCGGGTTGGCTTAAGAAATACTCGGGTTGGTTCATCCCTCTCGGATTCATCTCTATCATATGGTTCGAGCAAACCTTCCATATGACACAGAACCCCGCAGCATCGGGGATTCTCTTGCTTTCGCTCATGACGGCGGCCGTACTGTTTTCGGTGGTGTACCAACGTGAGACCTGGTGTCGCTACCTTTGCCCGCTCGGAAACCTGGGAGCGATCTACTCGCTCCCGGCCACGGTCAGCGTGAGAGCCAATCCAGACGTCTGTGCGACCTTCTGCAACACCCACGAATGTCACAAGGGATCTGAGAAGCATGACGCCTGTCCTGTCTTTCATCACCCGCTTTACGCCCGCGACGGACAGGTGTGCAAACTCTGCTTCAACTGTCTAAAGAGCTGTCCACACGGATCAGTCAAGCTATATTTGAGGCCGCCCCTGATAAGGATTTGGAGTCAGGCCGACATTGGAGGTACCCTGAGCTTCTTTGCGGTGATCGTGTTCTTTATTGCTCCCATCATGCTGGCCTCACATAAAGTAATCTGGATCTCAGGGACGACTGGATTCACGGTGAGTACTGCCGTGGCTGTCGCGCTCGCAATTGTCTTGCGGTTCTTTCTGCCCCGCCTTCTCTGCACCGACCCTGACCCTGAACCCGCCGTGGTTGCACGAGTGGCTTTCGCCCTGCTGGTCTTGGCCTGGGGGCCAGTTGCGGCATTCCATCTGGCAAACTCTTCGGCTCTGACTGGCTTAAACCTTAGCGCCGGGACAGGATCCTTTTGGGAACACCTCTTTCCCCAGGGGCAGATCCAGCTCGTACTTTTGCTACAGTTGGGTGCGGTCATGATCTCGGGTGGGTTTGCGGGGATCAGCCTCTGGGGCATTCGGTCCCGGTTCGTCCGAGAGGGTGTGCCGCTTTCTCGCATGGGTTGGAGAACTCTTGTGAGTTTGTGTCTGCTTTACTTGGTAACCAGTGTCGGGCTGGTACTGCGCGAAACTGTCAAAATGTAGATCAGGGGAAAAGCGGCGAGTGGACGAAATATCCCTCTGGGGACTCGGTTTCGGGATCGTCATTCTTATCGCACGGGCGATAGAGCGGGCATCATGCACACTTGATGGGAGATGGCCTCCCCCAGTTCTTTCCGGATCGAGTCAGGGAATCAGCGTGTCCTAAGGGTGTAGTCTCGAGGAGCCGCAAAAAGCTTACTGCTTAATTTCCGTGTTTCTATCTGTTTGACCTCGGTGATTTCTTTCAGCGTCTTACCGAAAACCGCCTGGTATTCTGTGGTGAGAATGGGAAATCCCGACTCTTTGACCTTTTGATAGATCTCTTCCTTCTCCTCCATCTCGGCCTGTGAGGAACCGCTCAAGCGGCCCAATCCCTTTTTGATTGCGGTGAACATCTCTTCAAGATCGACGTCTTGAGTCGCCCAGATGTCCTGAAAGAGAACTCCATCAATGAAGACCTGGATGTGCTTGGTTTCGAAGCCGTTAATGTTCTTCTCCGCTCCTGTGGGCACGACACGGATGTCTCTTTTGGGCCCGGTTTCTCGCCTTCCGATTTTCTGAGAAACCTGTTTTTGCCATTTGGACAGGGGATGGGCAATGTAAGTCTTGGATGTGTGATCGAGGATCAGAATGCGGTCGTTCCTGAAATGGATGATGGTGCTGAGTCTTCCATCTTTCTGGTCGATCCGGAGCCTCTTTTTCGAGTAGTAGAGGACAAGACCGCTTTTCTTTCCCCAAACATCGGTCATATTCTGGTCGATGACAGTTCCAGCCCTGACCGTGCCCGCTGAGAGGAAGGCAATGGCAGGGAACAACAGTCCGATAGCCGTAACGGTTTCTTTCTTCATGATCATCCGTTTTTTAAAAGACAATTCTGAATCTACCACAGAGACGCTATTTTGCCGTCAGTTGTCCGTTGTCTGTTGCTCGTTGCTAAGACCTCTGGGCTATCACTAACCTGGCAAAGTAGACTTCTTCCCGATTGAATTAATGTAAGCACTCAGTTTGGGGGTTAGCTCTTCGATCAATTGCTTGAATGAAGCTGCTTCCGCCTCCGTCAGCAGTTCTCTTTTGTAAGCCCTTCTTAGCGAGTGCTTTAACTCAAACAGAGATCCTCTTGCAATTTTGGCAAATCTTCGGTTTTCAGCAAAGCTACCACGTCCCGTTCCCTCGGCGATATTTGCCCCAACGCTATCGGCCGAATTGATCAGTTGTTTTCCAATGGTATTTTGTGACAATGGATGCCACCTGGCAACTGTTGCTCAGACAAGGTCTCCTATCTCTTCTGCCAAGCAATAAACGCGAAGGTTCTCAAACCCCGTCCGAGCCATTATACTCTCTCCTTGTCTCATTCATCTATGGATGAAGCAACGGACAACGGACCACACACAACAGGCGGTTTTGTGTCTCTGTGGTTAGTTTCAAGGGATTCTGATCAGCCCGGGCCCACTATGCAAGATCTGAGAACAGATCCAGAAACTCCTTCAGGATTTTGGCTGTGGCCCCCCAGATGAGGTGTTTTCCGTAGCGGTAGGTGTATATGATCCGTTCATCCCCTTCGAGGAAGATCATTTTCTCCTCAAATCGATTCCTCTGGAGAAGCGCTCGGAGGGGGATCTCGATCAGTTCCTCGATTTCTTCTGTATTCACAACAAAAGGATAGGGGTGGGGTAAGACCCCGACAAAAGGACGGACCCGGTACTGGGTCAGCGTCTCGACGTCATCCAGGCATCCCAGGATTCTGACATCCCTCTCTTCGAGTCCGATCTCTTCAAAGCTCTCCCTGAGTGCCGTCCTTTGCAGGGTTTCGTCTTCCTGATCGTATACCCCTCCGGGAAAGGAGATTTCCCCCTTGTGGTGTTTGACGGTTTCGGTTCGTTTTGTAAAGAGAATTTGGTATCCCTTCCCTTTTCTGAAAAGGGGAACGAGAACCGCAGCTGGGGTTAGCTCACCGCTGCGGATCTCCTGACTTTTCTTGGCGGCTAGGGCATCATGAATCCACTCTTCCAGGGTATCCACGTCCTTCACTCGATTCTCCAGGAGATGATATCCAGGGCGCCGTTGTTTGGGTCTCTGCGGACTGTGACTTGGAGTTTCTTCTCCGCCTCTCCCACAATCCCAATAGCCTCGATAGAGAAGTACTCGCTCCGTACCGTGATATTAGGTGGGAGATTCGAGATACCGAAGGAGTTGTTGAAATAGTCTCGAAAGAGATCGACCCGGAGAAAGGGATCAATGGCTCTGTCGTAGAGGGTTTCCTGGACATCGAGACCATCGATGTCCTCGTGAAGCGCCATAAGGACAGGACCTGGAGCGGTATTGATATTGATATTGTGTCTTCTGCCGGGGACGGCGGAGAGCAGCTCCTCCAGGGTCCATTTCCCCTCGGCTTTTGTCGGGATTTCGCCTTCGAAGGCCGCAAAACTCTTCTCCCTCGCTTCGCCGCTTCCCTTTATCATGCGCAATTCTGAGATCGTGTCCATGGGTCCGTCTTTACCCGGGTAAGGGATCTCCAGGCTCTCATAGTATGGCCCTTCCGCACCCCCAGGGTAGGTCTCTTCCTGATCTCTGTCGATCCAGTCGATGATTGCATTTTTGAAATCCTCATTGATTTGTCCATCCAAAAACAACCGGTCAACGATGGATGCGGTAGGATCTTCGTTGACAAGATTGGCATTGATCTTTCGGTCTTCGTCGGTGATGCTGACAGCGAGACGGCCCCCGCCGAGTAGTTCGGGTTCAAGCGCCTGAGCAGCCGCAACAGCCTCGCCGAGGGTAGCCCAAAGCTCGTCCAAGTTGTCGTTGGCGTCGACCTGCTTTTCTTGTTTTTCCGCCTGATCTTCATCGAAATCCCTTCTCAGTACGGCCATAGCCAGTTCTACGCCAGATCGGGCCACATAGTGCGCCTTCAAGTCATCCCGATAGGTGGTTGCAATTCGCATATTCACCTGGGTCGAGTACGTAAGCTCCACCAGGAGGGTCACGAGGATCGTCACGAGAATAAGGGTAATGACCAGGGCCACCCCCTTTTCCGAACCGCCTCGATTTCTCAATTTCCCACTCATGCTGACTTCCGACTCCTGACTCCTGAGTTCTGCCTCAGAATGATACTGCCTCAATCGGAATCACCGCATAAAAGGGTAATCGCATCCCTCGATCTGCCCGGAGTATCAGTCTGATTTGTACAGCCTGAGGAAGTCCCTCTCGCTCGCCGGCGTTCCATTCTTCCACCCAATCCGACCCGTCGAAGTATCGCACGTCGATTCCCCAGACACGATCCGTCAATTGATGAACCCCCCGCTCTGGAGAGCCGACCATTTCGAACTCTTCTTCGAAGGGACCGAAGGCAGGATCCTGACGCCGGATAAGGCGTCTCTCTTCTGGTTCATCTTCATTCTCAACAAGGTGATAGGAGATCTTCAGGAAATCAGACTCCCTTATCCCCTCGACTCTTTCTATCCAGTAGAAATTCGCCATGGCCGAAAATGTCACCGCATCCCAAGGGGCTTGTTCCCTTTCATCGTCTTCTCCAATGAATCCAGTATATTGGAGATTCGGTTTGTAGTAGGCTGACTGGATCTCATCGGCCATTCGATCGAGAATAACGCGAGCTGTATGAAAGGGGTCCTTCTCCGGGCTGACCTGGCGCAGAGCTGAATAGCTTGCGGAGAAGACGCGATAGACGATGGTCATAACAGTCGCCAGGATGACCATGGCGACCAGAATCTCGGCGAGCGTGAACCCGCGGCCTCGCTTACATCTCCTCACCACGCCTGGCAAGATACATGACAACATCGAGTTGTCTCTCCCTTCTTCCTTCGGTCCAGGTGATGGTCACTTTCACGCTTCTCGCGTTGTCAAAGGTCATCCCTCCAAACCGCAGCGGCTCGATCGTCTTCTTCCATCGGAAGCCTTCCGCATAGGTCGCCTTCAGCTCCTCATCTGCCTCTTCCCCTTGGAAATCTCCCTCTTCCTCTCCCAGGTCTTCAGGGAATCCAGCCAGTTCAATTTGAGCCATCATGTTTCTTGCAAGTAGAGCGGCAGTGGTCATTCTTCGTGAGCTGTTGAGCGCGAGAATATCCTGGTTCTCCAAGCCGACAACTCCGACGAGAACGGTGGAGATAATCACAAGAGCAATCAGCACTTCTAACAGCGTTAACCCGCTCGGGATGCGCAGTTTGCCCCAGGTATCAGCTCTCAGGTTCGACATATTTCTCATAGATCTCTACCGTGGCTGAAAGCGGGAGAATATGAATCGAAGCCTGGCGGCCCCCGGTGTCTTTCAGATGAACGAGGGTCTCTTCTACCCAGCCTTTGGGAAAGAAATGGGTCTTGACTTCCCCCTCTTTGAACTTTCCCTGGCCGATGATGACGATATCTTCAAAAGAGACGCCCCGTGGAAGCCTGGCCTTTCGGCTTAAGGAGGAGGCCTCCTGGACAAATTCCAGGTTTTCGTCGCGGTAAGTGACCCAGTATTCATTTTTCTTCAGGTCATAGTTTAGCCGGTAAATGGTACGCTTAAGGGTAGATCGGTGAAACAGGTATCTGACAGTCGCCGATATGCGGCGGCTGGTGATGTTCAAGTTGTGCCCGGTGAGATATCCCAGCCTGGGAATAGAAAGGGCCAGAAAAATCCCCAAGATCAGAATGACGAGGGTCAGTTCGAGGAGGGTAAAACCCCTGAGGGTTGCCGGTTTTCGGATGAAGTTCGTGAAGGAATTAGGATCTTTATCGTTGCCGGAACCGTCATCATTGGACTCAATCCGAAGCGTTACTGAGCCGTGCCCGTCGGACCTCGGAGATTGCGGCTTCCGGAACATCAGTCAATCTCCCAGTTATTGACATCGCTGAACTTGCCCTCCCCTCCTTCCTCCCCATCGGCCCCGTAAGATATCAGGTCATAGTCGCCGTGCGCTCCAGGAGAGATGTAGATGTATGGGTTCTTCCAAGGGTCCAGGGGAACCTTTTTCAGATATCCACTCTCGTTATAGCTATTGGGAATTCTTCCGGCCGTTGGTTTTTCCACTAAAGCCTGAAGCCCCTGTTCGGTGGAGGGGTAGAATCCGTTGTCCATCTGAAAGAGGGAGAGGGCCGTCTCGATGCTTTTGATATCCAGTATCGTCTTGGTCCTCCGGGCCTGTTCCGGTCGCTCTGATATTCTTGGAATGATAATGGCGGCGAGAATCCCCAAAATCACAAGGACCACCATAATCTCGATCAAGGTGATGCCCCGTTGACTCCATCGCTTTTCAGATCGCATCGTCAACCTCGTACGCAGAGTTTTCGGCCTTTATTGGCCAATGACCATCCGATTCATTTCAAAGATGGGGAGTAAGACGGCGAGGACTATGAAAAAAACGACTCCTCCCATGATGAGGATCAGGAAGGGCTCCAAAATAGAGGTAAGCCCAGTCACCGTCGTTTCGATCTGGTTGTCATAGGCATCGGAGACCTTCAAGAGCATCTGTTCCAATTGCCCAGAATTTTCGCCAATGGCGATCATGTCCGTCACCATTGGTGGGAAGACACCGCTGCGAGCCAGCGGAGCGGCAATACTCTGTCCCTCGACGATGCTTTCCTGACTATCCTCGATGGCCTCGGCGATGACCCGATTATTGACGATGTTTTTCACGATATCCATCGCCTGGACCACCGATATGCCACTGATCAGAAGGGTTCCCAGAGTCCGGCTAAAACGAGTTGTGGCGATTATCCTCATAAGACGCCCAAAAATCGGAACGCGAAGGATGATTTGGTCAAAGAAAAATCTTCCCTTATCTGTTCTCAGATAGTAGACCGCCGCAATCGAGATCGCCACCAATGCCACCAAAACGATCCATCCGTAATTCTTGAGGAAGTTGGTAATCTCCAGGAGAATCACCGTGGGTAGGGGAAGGGCCTGTCCCCAGTCGGCAAAGAGTTCGAGGATTTTCGGAACGACATTGAGCATCAGAAAAGTCACGGCCGCCGTGGCCAAAATCACCATGAGGATTGGATAGATGAGGGCAGCCAGGACCCGATTCCTCAGCTTCACCTGATTTTCCGTGAAATCGGCTAGCCTGAGGAGGACGATGTCCAGCGCGCCACTCGACTCTCCAGCCGCGACCATATTGACGTAAAGGTTGGAAAATATCCTCGGAAAGCCACGCAAGGAATCGCTCAGGGAACTCCCTTCCTTAACTCGCTCGCGGATCTGGCTGACCATCTTTTTGAGATTCGGGTTTTCGATCTGGTGAACAAGTGAGTTGAGGGCAGGCACTACGGCAAGCCCCGCCCCAACGAGGGTTGCGAGCTGCCGGGTCATGACCGCGAGATCCTGAAGTCGGATTCTCTTGAAGAAATAGGATATCGATAGATCCCATCGGTCACGCCGCCCCGCTGCAATGGCCTCATGAACTTCAGTCGGGAATATGCCAGATTTTTTGAGCTTGGACCGGGCGAGTCTTGGGCTATCGGCATCGACAATGCCTCGAACGTTTTTCCCCGCGGTGTCAACCCCACGATACTCGAAGACCGGCAATGTTCAACTCCTCCCTAATCCGAGAGAACATCCTCCTGGGTGACCCGGACCATCTCCTCGGTGGTTGTGATATGATTGATCACTTTATGGAGTCCGTCCTGGCGAAGGGTGAGCATGCCTTTTTTCATGGCGGCTTTTTTGATGGCGTTGGAATCACTTCGTCTCATAATGAGCGAACGAATCTCCTCGTTGACGACGAGGAGCTCGAAGATGCCGGTTCTTCCGGAATAACCGGTATCCATGCACGTAGAACATCCTACCGGCCTGTAGAGCTTGTTTTGCCGCAGGTCGTCCCTCTGGATTCCGAGCCCTCTGAGTTCCTCATCAGAGGGTATATATGCCTCGCGGCAGTTAGGGCAAACGACCCGGACAAGCCTCTGGGCCATGATGGCCAGAACCGAAGAAGAGACGAGAAAGGATTCGATCCCCATATCGATGAGGCGAGTAATGGCGCCCGCTGAGTCGTTGGTGTGGAGCGTACTGAAGACGAGATGTCCAGTGAGGGATGCCTGGATGGCGATTTCTGCCGTTTCCAGATCGCGAATCTCGCCGACCATAATCACATCAGGATCCTGTCTCACGATCGATCGAAGGCCATTTGCAAAGGTGAGATTGATCTTTGGATTGACCTGAATCTGGCCAATCCCCTTGATCTGATACTCGACCGGATCTTCCACCGTGATGATATTCTTATCCGGCGAATTGATCCGGGTGAGGGCCGCATACAGGGTCGTCGTTTTTCCACTTCCTGTCGGTCCGGTCAAGAGAATGATGCCATGAGGGCTGTGAATCAGGCGGGCGAAAGTCTCCAGCTTGCCACCTGAAAAGCCGATGTCTTCAAGCTTGAGAAGGGTGCTCGTCTTATCCAGAAGCCGCATGACGATCCGCTCTCCGTGAGAGGTTGGGATGACGGAGGCTCGAATATCCACGTCCCGACCGGCAATCTTGATGCGAATCCTTCCGTCCTGCGGAAGCCGCTTCTCGGCGATGTTCAATCCACCCATCACTTTAATCCGTGAGGTGATGCTCGGCTGAATCCTTTTGGGCAAACCCAACACATTATAGAGAATGCCATCGATGCGATAGCGGACCACAAGCTCCCGCTCAAAAGGCTCCACATGAACATCGCTGGCCTTCTGTCTCACTGCCTGGTAGAGCATGGAATTCACGAGGCGGATGATCGGGGCCTCATCCGATGCATCTAAGAGGTCTGCAGGCTCTTCGAGCTCGTGGGACAAGGCGTCCAGGCTAAGATCCTCATCGATGTCTTCCATGATCTGCTGGGCGGTGTCTGAGTCTCGTTCATAGATTCGATTAATCCCATCCATGATCGTGGCTGAGGTGGCGAGGACCGGAACCACATTACCACCGAGAAGGAGACGAATATCATCCATAGGGAAGATGTTGAGCGGATCGGCAACAGCGACTTCAATCAATCCGTCCCGCTTTCTTATCGGTAAGACTTCGTATTTCTTGGCAAAGTGTATGGGGATCTTCGTGATGAGTTCTCGATCGATTTCCACATTCTTGAGATGTGGGACAAAGGGAATCCCGAGCTGCTTTCCAAGACCCTTGAGGAGGTCCCTCTCCTTAATGTGGCCCAGCCGAACCAGCACCTGTCCCAGGGGCGATGTCTTTTCCCGCTGGACCTCCAGAGCCTCGTCCAACTGTTCTTGAGTGATCAAGGACTGCTTAAGAAGTATCTCTCCCAGGAGCTGATGTTTCAGAGCGATCCTCTCGAGGTCGTAAGATGGTTCCTCAGAGGGTTCTTCGACGGTTGGAGGCGAGGGCTCGGGAGCCTCATCTATGGATTCCTTGGGGCGGTGCTCCTCTGGAGGAGGTGCTAAGGAAACGGGTTCAGTCTGAACCGCGTCGTCACCCCCATGCTCAGGCGGCCGCTCCACTCCTTCGATCTCGGTTTTGAGAAGGCGGTCGAGGACTCGGCGGATTCGTTCCACCTTCTTATCCGTTTCAGGGTTCTTATCCAACCTCGATGATCTCCTTGGCGAGACTCATGTAGTCTTGGCATCCCGCGGAATAGCGATCGTACTCAAAGATGGAGAGCCCTTTTCCGGTCGCTTCGTTTATTCGGGTGTTTTTGCGAATCGTTGTCTTGAGGAGATCTTTCCCGAAGAGTCTCTCGAGTCTTTCCCTTTGCAGCTGGGCCTCCCGAAGGTGCCTTTCATAAAGGGTAATGAGGAAGAATATCCTGATTTCGAGGGAGAGGGACTCGGCCAGCGCATCGATTGTCTCGGTGACCTTCAAGAGGCCGTGAATCGAGAGAAAAGCCGGGCTGACTGGAATGATCACGATTTGGCTTGCCACCAGCGCATTGAGGGTGAGAACACCGAGAGACGGAGGGCAGTCTATGACAATGTAGGTGTATTGATTTCTCAGTTCATCAAGCAGTCCATTGAGTCGGTTCTCCCTCCTTTGAAACCTCGCGAGTTCCAATTCTGCACTGGCCAAATCGATATTGGAAGGGAGAACGTCCAAGTTGGGCTTCACAGAGAGAATCGTCTTTTGTATCGGAAACCCACCGTTCACCAGCACATCATACATAGAGTGTTCGATAGCATCCGTATCGACGCCCAATCCCACACCACTATGGCCCTGGGGATCAAGATCGATCAAAAGCGTTCTGTGACCGTATGCTGCGAGGAAAACGGACAGGTTGATGGCGGTAACGGTCTTTCCGACGCCACCCTTCTGGTTGCAGATGGCAATCGTCCGTCGAAACTGATGGGCTCGAGTCCGCTCCGCGGCCCCCAGCCACTGTTTCAATATTTCGATCTCTTTTTTCGAGTTCTCTCCGGCCATTAAAGTCTCAACTTTTAGTCCGTCCGGGCCATTCGAGGTTTCTACGGCCGAATGCCCTCGTCCTGGATGATCTCCTCGATCATCATCTCTCGTCGTTCAATCGGGAGCCGCATCCTTTCTTTGGCCATCGGGCTTTCTTGCACGATCTCTTCCATCTCCCCGCGTTTCTCTTTGTAAACCCCCTCCAGGTCCGTACTGGTTCGGACGATATGAGGCGTGATGATGATCAGGAGGTTCCTCTTCGTGTTGGTCGTCTGGGTGGACCGGAAGAGATGTCCGAGGAGGGGGATATCCCCCAACCATGGGACCTTGGAGACAGACTCGGTAATGTTGTCTGCGATCAGCCCGCCGATGACGACGGTCTGGTGATCCTGGACCACCACAGTCGTTCTGGCTGACCGTTTCAATGTGGTCAGGTCTGTTGCCCCTTCGACGGTGCCGGCTGGTTGAACCTGGGAGATCTCCTCATAAAGGTTGAGCCTGAGAAAATCGCCCTCGCTGATCTGAGGGGTGATCCGGAGGGTCAGGCCCACGTCTTTTCGCTCGATCTCTTCCACTGGAAACCCACTGGCCGTGGCCGTTGTCCTGACCCTGAAAGGGACATTCTCGGCGACGATAATCTCGGCCTCCTCGTTGTCCGTGGTCATGAGATGGGGTGTGGAAAGGATATTGGTACTCGTATCTGTCTGGAGGGCACGAATGAGCGCACCGACGTTGAGAAAGGTGACACCCCCAAAGGTGATGGTGCCATCAGCCGCTCCCAAGGCGAGACCCTGAAGTGAGAATGGATCCGTCAGTGGGCCGATGAAGGATGTTCCGCCAAAGACTTCCGTATCCGCCTCACTCGTATCCTTCGCAAGATCCTCGGGAACAGATCGAAACTCTACCCCCAGCTCGCGCAGGGTGTCCATGCTAACCTCCATGATGAGGCCTTCGACAAACACCTGGGGTCGCCGGATGTCGAGCTGTTCAATCACCCCTCTCAGGACCTCAAAATCCTGAGGTGAAGCCGTAATCACCAGGGAATTGGTCGCCTTGTCCGGAGTAATGATGACATCTCCGGCCAATTCCACGCCCTTTTGGCCAGGAACTTCAACCTTCTTGCCCGCGACCGTGATCTCTTGCAGGGTCTTTGCCAGTTCCTCCGCATCGGCGTTTCTCAGATAGACCACGTTGATTCTGCCTTTTCCGATGGGTGGAGGCACATCTAACTTGGCGACGATCTCTTCGACCTGACGCGTATCATCGCCGCTGGCCACAACGACGAGGGAATTGGTACGCTCGTCGGGGATAATTTTGACAGGCCGTTTCGTTGCCACACCGGTCACGGCGGGCCGTGTGGCTCGTTTCGTGGGTCTCGCTGTCGGGACTGCTTTTGCCTCGAAAATTGTGAGCAATTCAGAAGCGAGTTCTTTTGCATCTGCAAATTCGAGGGGCAATACCGAAATTTCGACCTGGAATCCTTCCACATCCAACTCTTCTAAGACATTAAGGATCTTGCGTACATTCGGGATCCTATCGGTGAGGATGATATCATTGGTATAAGAGTACGTGACGAGGCTACTCTCCCTGGAAACCAGGGGCTTGATAACCGGGGTCACGGAATCGGCGTCGATATAGTTCAAGTGAATAATTCGCGTGACGAATTGCTCTCCCCTAAGCGCCCGTCTTTCCCTGTCCGGTACCGTATGAATACCGCTCTGCTTCGCTTCCCGAGCGGGGACGATCTTGATAATTCGGCCTGCAGGAACAGTCGTGTACCCCTCCACCTCCAAAATGGACTCGAACATCCGGTAGGCCTCTTCAATCGTAATCTTGGTCGGGGAGATCACCGTAACCCTTCCTTTGACCTTACTATCGACGATAAAGTTCTTTCCGGTGAGCTCACTAATAAATTGGATGACGACCCGCAGGTCGGTGTCCTGAAAATTAACGGTAATGAGTCCCTTGCTGCCGATCTCTTCGGCAGTCGCACTCATCCCATGGGCGGAAAGGATTCCTGCGATCATCACCCCCCACAGGATCCAAGACTTCCAATCCCATCCGGATCTTTTCCTTTTCATGCTTTCGCCATCCCTCGACCTATCTGAGTTCATAACTAAAGGTCTGTTCCTTTTTCCCTCGGAGAATTTCCACGGCGATTGACTGACCGCTTTCGATTTCTCCGTAAACCTCGAAGACCTTCTGCGGGTTATCCAGGGGAACTCCGTTGATGCTACGGACGACATCACCGTTTCGCAGGCCCAGTCTATCGAAAATGCTTCCTCGCTTGATCGAAAGGAGTTTGAAACCGTCCGGATTTCCCTCGGAGAAATTTGGGACGATTCGAACCTGCGTCATGAGTTGACTCATATTGGCCTTTGCCATTTCGACATCCTCACGAGAAATGGACCACCGATTGGATCCGAGTCTTCGAATGCCCCTTCCTAGGGTCGATGGCGGACGCTGGGTCGACGCGACCGCTCTGGGTCTTTCCTTTGCCGGTTGCGGCTCAGCAAGTAGTTCAAGGGTTTCCTTTTTGCCGTCTCGAAGAAAGACGACTCGGTCTTCAAGGATCTGAATCAGTTTCGCCTGACCCAGGATCATGTCGCCGACGCGATACAGATCCTCTTTCCGAGTGGCCCTGTTTTCGATGACGGCAAACGAATCGCCCTGATCTCGAACCGCCGTTCCCCGGAGCCTCACGCTCAAAGTCGTTTTCTCCAGATTCCTGAGCTGATCCGTGGTGACGGCCGCCTTTTCAATCGGCCTTTCTTGAGGAGCAGTCTCCGTCACGACCGCCTGAAAGATGTTCTTATCCAGGATGGTCGAATAATAAGCCCGACTCTTTCTCTGCTCCTTCGGGATCCGGGTGGATCGCTGGGACGCGGGGGTATCGCGACGGGAATCGACCTCTAAACGCTTTCCAAGCATTCGAGTCGATATGCTGGCAAGCGCCAGTGCAAAGAGCCCGATCAACACGAGATGGACGACCCAAAAGTATTTATTCAAAATCCGTTCCATCATAGGTCAACCTATCAGGATCACTGCTCATTGTCAACTCAGGCCTTGGGTTCCGCCTTGTCAACGATTCCTCGGTTCGACGCTTGAAGAGACAGGAACTCCTCGAGCCTCACGAACCGAAGCAGAGGATCGAGACCGGATCGCCCGTAGATCTCGATGACCGATTGATGGACCTCCTCACGATGTGAGGCACAACAATCCTCCAATACCAGAACCCTAAAGTCATGACAGATGCCATCGAGGGCCGTCATCAGGACACAGACGTGTGTTGTCACGCCTGCGAGGGCCAAGGTATCCACTCTCCAGCCCTTCAGCCTGTTTTCGAGACCCGTCTGGAAGAAGGCGCTGAACCGCCGCTTCGGAAGGACCAGATCGGTCGGTTGAGGGGAGAGGTCCTCTATGACCTCGGCACCCGCTGTTCCCTGGATGGAATGAGGCTTCATTCTGCCCTGAAATATGAAATCATCCGGCAGATAGCTGTCGCATGCAAAAACAATTGGATACCCCCTGGTCCTGGCCTCTTGAATCAGCCTCTGCAGTGTCGGGACCATTGAGCGGATCTGATGGGAGACGGGGCATTCGGGCTTGAGATTGTCTTTGACCATGTCAACGACGATGACGGCCGGATTCATTGGATCTCTCCATTGATTCGAAAAAACTCGGCGGCATTTCTCGAGGTCACCGTTCCCACCGTCTCGACGGGAACGCCTTTGATGTCGGCGATCTTCTCAGCGATATATTGCACGTAGGACGGTTCATTCCGCTTTCCACGATAGGGTTCCGGGGAGAGGAAAGGGCAGTCCGTCTCGATCAGAATCCGCTCAAGCGGAATGTCTCTGATAACCTCCCGGATTTGATATGCCCGAGGGAAGGTTATGGTTCCAGGAACGGAGAGATAAAAGCCCATCTCCACAACCTCTTTGGCCATGGCGAGGTCCCCGGAAAAACAATGGAAGACGGCATTGAGGCTCTCTCCTCCCTCCTCTCGAAGAATCTCCAGGACCTCTTCGTGGGCTTCGCGGTCGTGAATCACGATCGGCATTTCAAGGTCCCTCGCCAATCGCATCTGGTCTTTGAATACCCTGACTTGGGCCGACGGTGGAGAGAGGTTTCTGAAAAAATCGAGGCCGATCTCTCCATAGGCCTTCACTCTTGAATCCTTTGCAATCTCTCTCATCTGGTGAAGAACCCTCTTGTCCGCTATCTTGGCGTTGTGGGGATGGATTCCGACGACCGCGTAGACCGACGAATATTCATGGGAAATAGCCACAGCATGCTGACTCGAGGCAGTGTCGATTCCCACAGTCATGATGAAACGGACGCCAGCATTCGAGGCACGATGAACAACCTCCTCCCGGTCCCGATCGAACTGTGGCATGCTGAGGTGCGCATGTGAATCGATCAGCATCAGCGCTTTTCGGACAAAACTGGAGTGTACTGTCAAGAATAGTGCAAAGTCAACCTGTTGTAGCAAGAACCATTCCACTTATCCACAGACTTGAACTGGGGTCAAACCTACAATCTACATTTGATCTCGTCTAGCTCTTTTCGCATTTCTTTAGATTCAATCAGGCTGTTTTCCACCTCTGCGAGAACGTTTGCGACCGCCTGTGGGGTTATCCCAAAATACCCTCCGACCAAATGGTGCCTCTCCCGTGTCATGATCTTTGAGAGGTAGATGGCCAGTTTTCTTTCCCTCGAGTGCTTTACTGACCTCCTGGTCAAATCCCGGGGGGAGAGCACGTAATAATCCGCCACTGCCTTGACAACTCCTTCTATTGGGGGCCTCCGCATCAGCTTTCTGAGTGCAGGAAGGTCCCTATCGTTGCTTTTGTTTCCAATGGCTTGCTCTACCTTTTCTTCAACAAAGCTCTCTCCTCCCAGAACAATTCCGGCCTGAACGTGTTCGAACGGACTGTGGCTTTCTCCGATACCAGATTCCACAAACGTTCTGTATCCCATAACTGCAGCCTTTTTGTTTTCTGAAAAGTAGGAGAGGGCGTCAGCCGTATGAACAACGCCCGGGCCTGGATAACCAATGAACTCTCGGTAACTGCTCCACTGATATTCCTCGGGTCGATAAACGATTCCCGCCCGGACAGGATTTAGGTGGGTATACCTACTGAGTGACAGGAGATAACTGTCCTTCTCGACCAGTATTGCCTTGTATCTTCCTTGGAAGAGATGTCCACTTCTGTCATGTCTTTTGTTTATGTAAACGGTATAGGAAGTATTGATGTTATGCATCACTTGATTGAGGTTCGCTAGGGGGGTTTCGATCAAAAAGTGGTAATGGTTGTCCATCAAAGCATAGGCATGGAGGATGTAGCTGTATCGTGCCTTGATTCGTTTCAGGATTTCCAGGAGCTTCTTTCTGTCAGCGTCGTCAAAGAAGATATTCTGCTTCAGGTTTCCCCGTGAAGTGACGTGATAAAATGCGCCCTGATACTCGATCCGCGGTTGTCGTGCCATGGTAAATGCTTATCACGGATGCTGATCCTTTTCAAATGTATTTTGTAGGTTTGACCCCGCTCTTCCTCGTGCTCGTGTCATGAAATGCATGCGGAAATATGGTAGGAATACGGGCATGATCACGATTCGGGATCTTACGAAATTCTACGGTCACCAGGATGTCTTCCGTAACTGCGACCTCCATATCGGCCCCACCGATCGGATCGGGCTTGTGGGACCGAACGGAACGGGCAAGACCACCCTCTTCAGACTGATCCTCGGGGAGGAGGAGCCGAGTCGTGGCGAGATTTCGAAACCCAAGGGCCTGAGAATCGGCTATCTTCCCCAGAGTATGATCAGGTTTAAAGGGAAAACCGTCTTGCGTCTGGTTACGGACACGGCGAGCGGTCTGAAGCAGATTCAGAGCGAACTGCAAGCGGTCACAAGCTCCCTGGAAAAAGCCCAATCTCACGAGGAAATGGTTCGGCTGACCGAACGCCAGGGCCGGCTCCATGAATCCTTCGACCGACTCGGAGGATATGACCTGGAAGCCCGGGCGAAAAAAGTTCTCATGGGGTTGGGGTTCAATGCGGAGGATTTCAACAGGCCGATTGATCAGCTTAGCGGTGGGTGGGGGATGCGGGCCGTCATGGCACGGATTCTCCTGTCACGGCCCGACTTGATCCTTCTTGATGAACCGACCAACCATCTCGATCTCGACTCCTTGATCTGGATGGAAGACTATCTTAAGGAGAATCCCTCGGCCCTTGTTCTGGCCTCTCACGATCGCGTTTTTCTGAATAACGTGGTCAATCGAATCGTCGAGATCGATGGGGGAAGATTGATCTCGTACCCCGGGATTTACGATGACTATGAGAAGGAGAGAGAGAAGCGTTTACGGATTCAGCAGGCCGCCTACGAGACTCAACAAGAGAAGATCCGGCAGATTGAACGGTTCATCGAGAGGAATCGGGCTCGTAAGGATCGCGCCAAGCAGGTTCAGGGTCGGATCAGAATGCTTGAGAAGATGGAGCGAATCGACCCCTCTGTGCGTCAGCATACCGTGGACTTTGATTTTCCGGAGCCCCCGAGGGCACCGAAGATCCTGCTTCAGTTGAAAAACGTTTCCAAATCGTATGGGGCGAAAAGGATCTACGATCGTATCGATCTCTCTATTCAAAGGGGGGATAGGATTGCCTTTCTGGGACCCAATGGAACGGGAAAGACGACCCTGATGAGGATTTTGAGAAAGGAAGTCGATTTTGACGGGGAACGGCTCGTTGGGGCGGGAGTTCACATGGGAGCGTTCTCTCAGGAACAGATGGACCTCCTTCTTCCTCACCACACAATCCTTCAAGAATTGACCGCCGTGGCCGGTGATCGCACTCAGGGCCAATTGCGGAGCCTCCTCGGTGCGTTTCTCTTTGAGGGAGATGATGTCTTTAAGAAGGTTTCGATCCTCAGTGGAGGGGAGAAGAGCCGTCTCATCCTCAGTAAGATCCTGGTTCAACCGGCCAATCTTCTGCTCCTCGACGAGCCTACCAATCATCTCGACATTCCCTCCAGAAAGATTTTGGAGGCCGCTCTTCAGCATTATCGAGGGAATCTGTGTCTGGTTACGCACGACCGTCATCTGATTAACGCTGTGGCCAACAAGATTCTCGTCATTCGGAACCAGAAGGTGGAGATGTATCCGGGGAATTTCGATGATTATCAATCGATCTGGAGGAAGAGAGAATCGACCCCGTCGGCCCCTCGGGTCGAAGCGCGGCGTCCTCACAGGGAGGCTCCCAGGGAAAAAAGCCGTGCTCACAAGCAGGCAGAAGCCGAGTGGCGAAACCGTCTCTTTCGGGAGGCGACTCCCCTGCGGGAACGTCTTACATCCCTGGGAAAAAGCATTGACGAGGTCACGAAACAAATGGACGAGATCACAGAGGAGTTGGCGAGAGAAGAGACCTACCGAGACCCCGAGCGGTCCCGTCAACTGAGCGATACCTATCACAGAATGAAAACACAGGTGGCCGAGTGGACTGGCCTGTGGGAATCAACGACCTCGGAATTGGAGAAACTCGAGAAGAGATTTGAGGAACTTAGGCCGAAATGGTCAGATCAGAAGTCAGTCGCCAGAAGTCAGGAGTCAGAATGAGATGGCAAAATACAAGGACTTTCGGTGCCTTGATCTTCTCTTAGCGGATTTGCCCTCTCGTCCCTGGAGGAAGGTGACTTTTGCCTCCTATTTGAAAAGGCTTTGAGGTATGGTGATGCGCTGCAGGGTAAGGCCTAATTGGCATAGGTGGGTAAGTTAGTTGAGAGGTGTCCGGGGTCTATGCTGACTTCTGACTCTTCACTCCTGCCTTCTGCAACTTCGTTTCAACAGCCTCGACCACCAGATTCAGGACGCGGTTAACCTGGAAGGGTTTGCTGATGACCAAATCGATGCCTTTTTCTCCCAACCTTTCCCCATCCATCTTGAGTCCCCACCCTGTGACCAGAGCCACGAGCACTTCGGGATCCTTCGCTTTGATGATTTTTGCCACTTCCCATCCGGAGATTTCTGGCATACTCAGGTCTGTGAAAACAAGGTCGTACTCGCCTTTCTTGAACAGAGCGATCCCCTGCTTCGCGTTATCTGCCAAGGTGACGGTGTGCCCCGCAAGGGCGAGGGTCTCTCGCAGATTGTCCCGGATTCGGTCTTCATCCTCGATCACGAGAATTCTCGCAAGCCGTCCGGCTCTGGGTGGCCGTTCTGCCTCGCTTTCCTCAAGGGCTTCGAGGGACACTGGGAGCTGAATGGTGAAGGTCGATCCCATGCCAAGCTCACTTTTCACCTTGAGATTCCCACCGTGTCTCCGGATGATTCCATAGGAGACACTCAGCCCGAGGCCGCTGCTACTCGATTTCTTCGTTGTGAAAAAAGGCTGAAACACACGTTCCAAGTTCTCGGATGGAATTCCCACGCCCGTATCCTGAATGTGGATTTGATTGATCCGCCTGTCGGTCTCCGTCTTGACGGTCAGGGCTCCCCCATGGGGCATGGCATCGATGGCATTCAAGACGAGATTGGTGACGACCTCCCTTAGCTCCGACGGGTTGCCGGATACAGGAGGAAGGTGTCTTCTGTCCTCCTGGACTTCGACCCGAATCCCATCTGCCTCGGCTTTGCTCTTCCAGCGTGGACGCGTGAGCTCTATCACATCACGGACGATCTCATCCATATATACCCGCACATACTCCTCTTCTCCCGTGGCATGGGTGTAGTCCTGAATTCTGCGAACGATCTCCGCCCCATCCAATGCAGCTCGCTCGATGAGCGTCAGACCATCTTGGAGGTAGACACTCGACTGTCTCCTTTCGGGTCCCTTGTACTGGGAAAGACGGAGTTTCAAGAGCTGGGCTCTTCCCAGTATAGCGGCAAGGAGGTTGTTGAAATCATGCGCCACCCCCACTGCCATCTCACCAAGGGCCCTCAGCCCTTCGGCCTGGTTCATCCGCTCCTTGATCTGTTCCTGTTCTGTGTAATCGATCAGAAGGTTAACGGACCCGTAGTAGGTGCCTCCCTCGTGGAGAGCAGTCGCAGAGACGAGCGTTGGCACGACAACCCCATCCGTGCGACGAAGAAGCGTCTGGTAGGTCGAATTCATCCCCCCTTTCCTTTGGTTCCATTGCTGCTGGATGTGCGAGTGCTCTTCGGCGACCACAACCTCGGTCCAGTGCTTCCCCTTCAGCGTCTCGGCACTTTCATAGCCAAGGGTCTGGGCCGCCCTGTCATTTGCAAAAACAAAGAACCCCATTTCATCCTCGACCCAGATTCCATCCTTTATCTCTGATAGGAGATTCTCCTCGAGGTCCTTTCCCATGAACCATTTGGCCAGACGGATCTCTTTCTTGCTTCTCGGGCCTTGGGTCGTCCTGCTTTTGCCCGTTCCACGCTTCCGCATTTTCGTGGCAGTTCCCATGGGAAATCCTTGTCAACCCTTTGATTTTACTATATAGGCATGTCTGGTCAGTGTCAACTCGACCCCATGGCGTCGATGAAAATCGATACCTTTTTGACGACTGATCGCTCACTCCCGAATCCTGCTCCGAGTGTTTTTGATTGAAAGGCCGGGGAATAATCACTATAATGCAGGGGCGTGGAACTGGGGAAAATGAGAAGTTACTCACGGATGCTCAACGTTGTGGCGGCTTTCCTTATGATCGTTGTAAGGGCCGCCCATGCCACGGATCTGCTGACCGTTGAAGTCACTCCGACTGTTGTGGGGCAGGGAGGCGTCTGCCTCGTTGCGGCCTCCAGCAGGGATCCTCTGGAGACGGCTCGTGGGGAGTTTGATGGAGAAAGGTTTCCCTTGACACGGATGCCCCGGAATGTCGGGTTTCAGGGCCTTTTGGGGATCGATATGAGCAAACCTTCCGGCAGTTATCGGCTGAAGGTGAGTGGGAAAACGGCGAGTCAAAAACTCCTGACCAAAGTGATTACGGTGAGCGTGAAGAAGGTGATGTTTGGCACCCAGCGCTTGACCCTTCCCCGATCCATGGTCGATCTCGATCCGGAAACCCTCCAGAGGGTGAACAGAGAATCAAGACGAATGAAAGCCGTTTTGAGGGGCTATCGGCAAGAAAGACTGTGGAGGGGAGCTTTCATTCGACCGGTAGATGGGGATGTGACCACTCCCTTTGGTGTGCGGCGCATTCTGAACGATCAGCCGAGAAGTCCGCACTCGGGTGTCGACCTGCGGGCACCGGAAGGCACTCCGATCCACGCCTGTAACGATGGGATGGTTGTGCTGGTCGGCGAGATGTTCTTCAGCGGGAAATCGGTCGTCCTCGATCATGGTTTTGGAATGTATTCGATGTATTTTCATCTTTCCGAAGCTCGGGTCCAGGAGGGCGAGGCCATCCCTAGGGGCGCGGTGATCGGACTGGTAGGATCGACCGGAAGAGCCTCGGGTCCCCACCTCCATTGGGGAGTCAGACTCAACGGGGCAAGGGTGGATCCCCTCTCCCTGATCAGACTGAGTAAGGATTTGGAGGAATAGGTCGGTAGACTCGTGATGGGTTTGGATGCCTTGAGGATCCCCTGCTCAAAAAGGGAATTGGTCTAACTTGTCAGGAGGTCGGCTAGAGCTTATCCTGAAAGATGGAGGAATTGATCAGGATACCCTTCCTTGGTCAGGGATTTCATTTCGGATAGAATCTGCGGAAGTCAAAACCTCGGGGGACGGACGATGGAGAAGATCGAAGGTGTCATGGATAGCTTCCTGGGTGATAGATCCAGGCTTGAAGGTACACTGAGCTTTAACGGCACCCTGACACTGCTCGGCAAGTTCAAGGGCAAAATCGTCGGGGGAGAAGAGGTCGTCTTGGCGGCGGGTTCCGAATCGGAGGCGGACGTCGAAGCAGGTCATGTGGCGGTGCATGGAAGAATGACAGGGAGTATCAAGGCAGAGCGGGGGATTGAAATCTACAATCAGGCTGAAGTCGATGCCGATCTCGTCACCCCCTCACTGGTGATTCAAGAGGGGGCAATCTTTGATGGCAAATCCTCCATGAAACGACTCCGGGGGAGACAGGCGAGGGAGAAGATTGTCGATTTGAAAGACGGCTGGATCCTGAGCGAATGATGGGGATACCGGATTTCCGACAGGGTCAAGGCTGTTTTCACGGGGGTCAGTCTTTAAGGAGGATGAAAAACAATACGGTCTCACGGAGATGCGGTAGTCCTTTCCCGCCTACGGCTTTACAATGAGGGAGGGTTCAGCCTTTTTCTTCTCGGTCTCCCGCGCTACGAGGGCATAGATGGATCGAATCACGAGATTGAGCAGAAACGGATTGGGCTCGAGATCGAGAGCCTGGGGGGCTGATCGCAGGTCAATACTGGCGGCCAAGGCGACTTTTGCCCTGCCCTCGTCTCCTTCTTTTAACAGCACATAGGCCATTTCCTCGAGGCGCCGCTTGTATCGTCGCCTTCTTTCCTCGGTGAAAAGCTCAACCAGAGCCCTCCGGTACGTCTCCTGAAGGCGTTCTTCTTTCTGGGCCGGATTCAGGACAAGGCGGCTCTCTTCGGCCTCCTGGATCAGATTGGCATATTCCTGAATCTCTTCTTCGGGCAAAAACCAGGAAGAAAAGAATCTGTTCTGAAACAGATCGGCCGAACTTCTGAGCAGCCTCGGATCTTTCTGGATCTCTTTTTCGTTGAGCATAAGAAAGACCGGTGGTGTCTCTATTCGCCCGATCTTTTCGAGATCCCGCTTCGACGAGAGGTATGGGGTTGGCAATGTCTCTCCTCGTTGCCCGGTCAATTGAGCGGCCTCTTCAAGGAGGAATCGACAATATCCGGGTTCGACTTCTACTATTGGAAGCTGGTCAGGCCTCCGGATCGATTGGCAAAAATCTCTGAAACCGCGCTTTGTCGTCTCCACCCGGTTGAATTCGATTAGCCCCCGAATGTCACTGACGATCCCCTGGAGTAAATAGAGCCCCGTGGGCCTGCGGGGAACGGCGAGAAAGACGATCTGACTTCCCTCGGGATCAACGGCGCTGAGAAATCCCTGAGACCCCTCTTCGACAGGAGGTCGAAGAATCGAAGGCTCATCCGTCCGCTTCTCCTCTTCCTCAATGGGAACTCCGCGTTGTTCGATGCGATAAAGAGACCTCTTGATGGCTTTCATGACGCTCTTTTCTGAAATCGTCTGGGTAAGTGTCTGAAGGAGCTTGGCCGTTCTCTCGGTCGGAATTGCTCCGAGCGCAGTGACCACTGCGATACCCTTTTCGGCTGATCGACGGACCTCGGATTCTAGTCTTTTGAGAGATGTTCTTAAGGGCCTCCCCTGGGCTTCGTCATCTCTGATCTCTCGGATGAGTGTCTCCACCGCCGAGGCAGTTTCCGGAGAAACAGTCCGTTCAGCTTTCTTTCTTTTTCCCTTCTTCTTCATTGCGCCAACCATTTCTCTGAGAGAATCATGACCATCTCGTTCACCACAGAGACACGGAGAACACGGAGCCTTTTTTTATCCAATCGGGAGATGCCGGTTGGATAAAAAGATGCATCCCTTCGGACGTGGGATCAAATGGCAAAACCCACGGGAACCCTTCACTTATGCGACCATTCGTACGTATCATGGAATTCAAACAAAAAAAGGAAGTCTGATCCGCCTGAGGCGGATGGATCTTTTTGATTTGCCGTGGTCTCACGGCAAATCAAAAAGATTGGTTTCTCAGTGTGCTCGGTGAGTCTGTGGTTGATTCGAGCGCTCCGGCGACCGGGGCATGTCTACCACTGTTGATTATAGACCTCGTCATCGTAAATCTGTTCGAGCTTGAGCTTGTGTTTGGCCTCCTCCTGGGCCAGCATCTTGAAGAGTTTTTCGACCTTAGGGTCGTGGGCGAATCGCTTGGCTGAGGCGAGATACATGGCGTGAGATTTTTCCTCATTTTTGATGGCCATCCGGATGGCATCTTGATAAGTCATGTTCTCGTCGTAAGGAACATCCTCAAGGAACTCGCTGATCTTCAGATCAGGAATGTCTTTCAGCTTGTACTGTTCAACCTTACTCCAGTCGAGTTCTTCAAGAAGCCTTTTGTGTTTTTCCTCCTCATCTGCCATTTCCAGGAAGGTCTTGCTGATGCCCGATTCTACCCGCTCGCCAGCCATTCGGTAGAAGGCGGCTGCATCCGCCTCTTTTCTTATCGCCTCTCGGACAATCTCTTCAAAAGTTCCCTTCATCGGTATCTCCTCCCCAATGTTTCGCAACGTCTTCCGCAGCGCTTAATGCATATAATCCTTTTTCTCGTCGCCTTTTTTGCCATCTACGATGTGTAGATCTCGTTTCAGCCGGCGAAGCTTATACTGGAGATAGGCTATATACATCCTCTTGAATATTCGGGCATAATTTATATAGAGATACCCAAACAGCATTCCCCCCAGGTGTGCCACGTGGGCGATACCCCCACCTGCACTGGTGATCGAGGCGTAGAGCTCGATGGCACCAAAAATCATGACAAAGTATTTCGCCTTGATTGGAAACAGAAACCATACATAGATCATCCGCTCAGGAAAGATCATGCCATAAGCCAGGAGGATTCCATAGATTGCACCGGACGCACCGATGACAGGACCCAATTGGCCTGGTTTGACGAGGGCATAGCAGATCCCCGCTCCGATTCCAGTCACAAAAAAGTATTTGACAAAGTTCTTCGTGCCCCACTGCCTTTCGAGCTGACATCCAAACATCCAGAGGGCAAAAAGGTTGAAGAGGAGATGAAATAGGCTGCCGTGAAGGAAGATGTATGTCCCCAGTTGCCACAGAAAGAACTTTTTCCAGACCAGAATGGGAATGAGTCCAAAATTGATGAGGATTTGCTGAGGCGCAAAAGTCTGGAGGAGAAAGACCCCGGCACAGCTCAGCAAGAGATACTTAACCCCTGGAGTCAGACGACCACCCCCGAAGGACATGCGGTATCGGGTCTGAGGGTAGCTCATGATTTCCCCCTGGAAGCCTTCGCCGGTCTGCCCTTTCCTCAGAACTTAGCCCAGACTCCCGATTTCGACTCCGCGAACCGACTTACGAAAGGCCTCACTGGCAACAGTGAGATCCCGGCGATTTGCATGGCTAACCAAATCCATCCTGGGAAGATTCTCCTCCCCGTGGATTGTGTTGAGCCAGTCGCGTAGGTCCTGATCGATTAAAAAACGATCGAGACCCCCTGGACCCCATGAAGACGCGAGACCCAAGGCACCATCACGCCCCAGTCTATGAAAAGCATCAGCCAAGACAGCGATGATTCGTGCATCGGATGACATGCAACAGACCTGGGAAGAACGGACGGCATAGCCATTCCCGTTGAACGAAACGGCCAATCCACCGTGCCCTCCCACGAGTTCGAGGGCTTGCACATCCGTGATACTATCTCCCACATACATGACGTCTTTCAGAGCGACTCCGGTGGTCTCGAGACTCTTCCTCACGGCGTTGGCCTTCTCGACGCCCCCAACAGGATTGACTTCTTCGAAAATCCGCCCGATTTTCATCTGTGGAATGGTTTTCCAAAAGATCCGGTCCAGGCGCCTGAGCGTTTCTTGGTGATTCTCAGGGAGGTCTCCGGGTCCCTTGGCATCTTCCTGCCAATGAAGCATCTCCATCTCCGCGATTTTCGTGGCGGTTTCTTTGAGCCAAGACGCTTCATTCGGATCCAAAGGATAGCGGTCGATATCGAGTCGGGTACAGAAGACCTGATTTACCGGGAAATCGATGATCTCACACAGGGCCTTGATGTAGGGTTCATAGCTTGTGCTGATCATCGAAGCCGGCATTCGAGAACGGACAAACCGGAGCGTTTCCGGAGCGCCCGGGATGAGCAGAATGTGGGATCGGCTGTAGTTCTCGATCGCCTCATTGGTCGCTCCGAAGGCGAGGAGAAACGGCAGAATCAGTTTTAGAGTGTCTCCGGCCTTGTATCCCGGCTTTCTGAGTACGTCTGCAAGGAAATCGTCGTATTTGCTCACGATGGCGAAGAAGGTCTCACCCTTGGGGATAAAATGAGCCGATAATTCCTGAGCGTTGTCGTTCTTTGAAATGGGTCCCTCGCAATCTGTGGCGAAATGTCGAGCCATACCATCCCCTCAGGTTCTGCATTCGGGACCGTTGGAACGGTCCCGCATCTAGGGTGCCTTTGGCAACCGACGCAGATACTGATCAACCTCCTGGTTGAGGCAAGCGGGAGGGGATTCCCTTCCCTCCTGATTGACGATCTTCCCCCCCTTGACGTTCACCTTCCCCTCTGCCAAAGCTCTCATGCTCATGAGGAGGAGCGGAACCTCTCTCTTGACCCCTGCCTTTCGGATCTCCTGGAAGAGTGTGTTTTTTTCTCCCTCTTCCTGGATGATCTCCCCAAGTGGCATGAAGGCGAGTTTTGCCCCCATCTCGACCCACAAGGAGTCGAAGGGCTCGCCTCTTAGCGGAAAGGTACAGTATGTCATGGGGGGACCTTCGTCTAACGCCTCAGTGACCAGGTGGATCATCACCCCGGTCGAGTCGGCTCCACGGTGAATGAGCTCCCAAATGACCTCTTGCCAGGTACCTTTCGGCCCTCCGGGTGCTGCTGGATGGAGATTAATCATGGTATATCGGTGGCACATTTCAGGACTCACGATGAGCATATAACCCGCCAAGACGATTGTCGCAAACTCCTGTCCTTCCAAGATTTCCATCACCCGTTGATGAAAGGCCTGACGCCATGACTCCCGGTTTTCCCCTCTCAGCGAAGGCTGGAATTGCTGGGAGGAGAGGGAGAATAACGGAATTCTTAAATCCCTGACAAGTTGGATGAAGAGATCGCTTTCTCGGGCTTCACCGGTCTCCCGGTCGCAGAAGACAAATCCGAGCCTGGCAGGAATCGTCCCGTCTTTGATACTCTGCCAAGCCTCGTTGAGAAGCTGCCTGGCGGCCTCATCCCTTCCCGTCGAAAACCAGCCAAAAGTGTACATCTCCAAAGCCGTCGATCAAATCCAAGTGGAGTACAGTTCAAACCCAAGGTCAATGGGAATGAGAACGCTTATGGTCAAAAAATGCCAAATCCCTCCGCTCTGGATAATGACTTCTTCCGTAACCCGTGACGCTGCGGGCGGCGAGTCTGATTCCGAAAGATGCACAGTCGCGGAGCGAACGATCCGCCAAGAGGCCGGCCAGAAATCCCGCGTCAAATACGTCGCCGGCTCCGGTATTATCCGTCACCCTCGTTGGCTCGGCCGGGAGATCGAATCCCTGATCAAGGGAGATAACGTGGACTCCTTTGTTGCCTCTTTTACACACGACGATCGATGGGCCAAACTCCAGGAGGCTGTGGCTGCCCTCGAGAAAATCTAAGCCCGTCAGCAACTTGATCTCACTCTCTGTTACAAAAACAACAAAGCATTTCTTCAAAAGAGGCTCTATATGCCCCAGGCCCTGCCGGGAATATACCTCACCGGGATCAAAGCTGATTCGAACCGGAGGCTCAACCACCTCGGTCAACGCTCGCTGAGCGAGAAAAGGCTTCTCTCCCACGAAGGATGTAAAGTGGATGTACTGCGTGTCGGTCGCGTAGTGGAAATTGATCTCTTCAGCAGAAAGGCTGTCATTCGCATTGGGAGCTAAAAGGATGGACCGATCATGATTCGAATCCAGAATGGACAGGCACCTCCCGCTCGATCCATCGAAAACGATTCCGCGGAGGTCCACCCCGTCCATTTGAGTCAGGAGCCACTTCCCCTCATCATCTTTCCCCACTTTCCCGATGAAACCGGTTTTGAATCCCATCCGAGAAAGAGCGACAACGGTGTTGGCCGCCGATCCTCCCCCGTTCTTTGTTTTCAGAATGCCCTTCTTTTCGACCCGCTCTAATATCCGTGAAAAGACATCTGACTCGGCGTAGATTTCCCTCCCGGGTAAGAGTTCGATCCTCTCGTCCGTCATTTCCGAGAGGGAGTCGACCTCATAGATCATATCGAGATTGATTGCACCAAAGCCAATGACATCATGCATAGAAGGGATCTTGCCTTGTTTTTCAGCTGCTTATCGCTTCCGACACCATATTATAACCTATAATAAATTTCAATACTTGAGATACTAAAGTTTCCCCGTTTTTGCGGGAACCTGCTGTCTCTGAGCGACGTTGCGGAAGCGGTGGGGACCCTTCGAGGAT
>CAYFYO010000048.1:0-30397 GCA_964347335.1 uncultured Thermodesulfobacteriota bacterium | reverse complement strand
AACCAGGGACCTCCTGCGTGTGAAGCAGGCGTTCTCCCCCTGAACTATGAGCCCTCAGCCGATTTCTATTATAGTTTTCTGCAAATGTCAATCGGTTTATTCACCGAGGACTTGCCTCATCTTGACACGCGTCAGAGCAGTGGATAACATGAGTGCCGTGGAAGAGGAAATCCTCGGTTTTTTCAAAGAAAGCGGCGAGGTACAGGACCAGTTTGTCAAGGACAGCCTGGGTTCGTTGGTCGCTGTGATTCGAGCCATGGTACAGGCTCTTGAGGCGGGCAATAAGATTCTGCTTTTCGGCAATGGGGGAAGTGCCGCCGATGCCCAACATATTGCTGCGGAATTCGTGAACCGAATCTCTATGGATCGGCCACCACTGCCGGCACTCTCTCTGGTCACAGATGCCTCTATTCTCACCAGTATTTCCAATGACTACAGCTTTTCCGAAGTCTTTGCCAAACAGATCAAAGCCCTCGGGAAAGCCGGCGATATTGCCGTGGGCATCAGTACGAGTGGAAACTCACCGAATGTGGTCCGTGCATTTGAAGTCGCTCGGGAGATCAAGCTGACAACCGTCGCACTCACGGGAATCGACGGGGGTAAGATGGCAGAACTCGCAGATTACGCCCTGATGGTCTCATCCGATAAGACCCCAAGGATTCAAGAGGTTCATATCACGATCGGCCATGTGATCTGCGAGATGGTGGAACGTCTCCTTTTCAGGCTGTCGGCCCCGTGATGTTGAGGCGTTTTCGCCGTCAGCAAAGATCTCTCTCCCTCGGTTTTACGATGGGCTGCCCCTTGAACGCTGAGACCTGGGTGAGTCAACGTGGATCCGATTGACCTAAAAAAGATCAAGACTGTCTCTCTGAAGCGTCAGGGCAGAAAAGTTGGGACCGATGCGTTCGCAAAACGATTCGTTCGAGGGAACTCTTTTCGGGAATTCTTCCTTTCCCTCCCCCACGTCCTGGGCGCCACCCAATTGAAAGAGGTTGTCCACGGATTTGTCCAAGCACACAAAAAAGAGAAGATGGCCATTTTGGCGATGGGGGCGCATCCCATTAAGGTGGGCCTCAGTCCGATTATCATCCAACTGCTCGAAAAGGGCATCATCAAAGCGGTGGCTCTGAGCGGCGCCGGCATTATCCATGACCTCGAGATCGCCATGGTCGGCCGAACCTCCGAGGAGGTGGAAACCGAGCTTGACCAAGGCAAGTTTGGCATGGCAGCTGAGACGTCCCAGGTCATCAACACAGCCATCACCGAAGGGGTGCGCCGTGAATGGGGGATCGGAAAATCGGTGGGGAATCGGATTGTGAGAGATAATTACCCATTTGCTGAAATGAGCATTCTGGCAACTGCGGAGAGACTCGAGATCCCTGCCACAGTTCACGTGGCCATCGGGACCGACATAAACCATATGCACCCTTCCGCGAATGGAGCCGCCATCGGTGAAGGAACCCATCGGGACTTCAGGATCTTTGCCACCCTCGTTTCCCAACTGGAGGACGGGATTTACCTCAACCTAGGGTCCGCTGTGGTCTTGCCAGAAGTATTTCTCAAAGCTTTGACGGTTGCGAGAAACCTCGGACACCGGGTCGAGAACTTCCTGTCTGTAAACATGGACTTTATCCGCCATTATCGGCCAACACTCAACGTGGTCGAGAGACCAACACGAATGGGGGGAAAGGGTATCACGCTAATCGGTCACCATGAGATCATGTTCCCACTTCTGGCCGCAGCAATTCTCGAGGAGATTGAGCAGTGACGTATTCTTTCTGGAATGTTTCACCACAGAGGCACGGAGGGCACAGAGGGGCTTTTCTTTTTTGCCCATCGGGAGGCGACGATGGGCAAAAAAATGACATCGAGAGCGAGGATAGGTAAAACCTGGTTGACCGTGGCCCAAGAAATCGTATGCCCCTTGCCCGTACGGGCGGATGGTTTTCGTCTGCCGTCCTCTTTCGGCAAACAAAAAAGCGACTTCATCTCCGTGTACTCTGTGGCTCTGTGGTGAACATGAATTTTTGCCGTTAATCCTAATGACAGGCCGAGAACCAAGTTACCGTCATGATGAAGCCATGTACCCAGATACTCTTGAAGGGCTTCGTTTTTCTCTTTCTGCCCTCTCAGCAGAAAGGAAAAAGGAATCTCCTGTCTGCGGTCTCCGCGTCTCGAACGATCCCGACAAGCAGGCGGGAGAGTGGGCGGTTAAACCTGCCGTGCCAAAATCGAGACTGCCAGTGAAACGCTAACCATAAAATGCGCTCTGGAATTGATGCCCACGACCGCCTTGACCATATGCGATCATCATACCTACAACAGTACGTGCTGAGAAAGACACTCGACTGGAGAAGGAAATGAAATCTCGAATCAAAACATGGCTCATGGCCGTCAGACCATTCGCCTATTCTGCCTCGGTCATCCCCGTCGTCCTCGGGACGGCCATTGCCTTTCTGGAGGGGAAATTCGATCTGCTTCTCTTTGTCTTTGCCCTCCTCTCCTCGGTCTTACTCCATACGGGAACGAATCTCGTCAACGACTCCTTCGATTTCATTAAGGGAGTCGATACCCAAACTTCGTTCGGCTCAAGTGGAATGATCACTGGGGGCATACTCACCCCGCAGAAGGTCCATCGGGCAGGTATTCTGTGCTTCTTAGTCGCCAGCGTGATCGGGCTCTATCTCGTCATCGAAGTTGGTATTACAATTCTGTTCCTGGGGATCGCAGGAATTCTTGGCGGCTATTTTTACACAGCCAAGCCGATCCAATACAAGTACCACGCCCTCGGGGACTTTCTCGTTTTCTTCCTCATGGGGCCTCTCATGGTATGGGGCTCGTACTTCGTCCAAACGCGAACGTACCATCTCCACCCCCTCCTCTTCTCGCTTCCTGTCGGATTTCTCGTGGCAGCCATCCTCGTTTCGAACAATATTAGAGATATCCAGCACGACAGTGAGGTCGGGATCAAGACGGTCTCGACAATTCTCGGGTTCAAACACTCCAAGTGGGAGTATCTGTTCCTGGTTTCGGGTGCCTTTGTCGTGATCGTCATTCTGGTCCTTTCCAAACTGGCCTCTCACTTTCTGCTGTTCGCCTTCCTCGCTTTTCCCACTGCATACAAGATCATATCCCTCGTCATGCGAACCCAAGAGCAGAAAGCTCACGAGTTAGCCGCAGTCGACATCCAGAGCGCCCAACTCCATCTCCAGGTGGGGGGACTCATGATCGTCGGCCTCATCTTCTCCAACTTTTTTGGATAAAGAGAAGATCTCGTGACAAAGATACGCACCACCGATGCTTGGTTTCTCGCCCTCAGTCTTCTTCTCGCCGTCTTTTTCTGGTACATCATGTTCCTGATGAGGCCATTCAATTTCTGGGCGGAAATGACCGGATCCACGCTCTTTCTCGGCGGCCTTGCAGTCTATCGGATGCGGTCAACGCTCAGCCTGGGCAGCCTCTGCACGTTCCGGGCGTGGATTGTCGGAATTGGCTCTGCCTTGTTTCTTTATCTCTTTTTCTGGGTGGGGAATGCCCTGTCCCACCGGATACTCCCTTTCAGCACGACAGAGATATCGACCATCTATGCCTTTCGCGCGGAGGGGGATCCCTTGGTCGTCCTCGTGCTTCTCCTATTTCCTATCGGTCCCTGTGAGGAGATCTTTTGGAGAGGGTTTGTCCAATCGGTTCTTTCGACATGGCTGGGCAAAGGGTATGGATTCTTGGCGGCGTCTCTCCTGTACGGGATGATTCATGTCTGGGCAGGAAATCTCATGCTTCTTTTGGCAGCGCTCGTTTGCGGGTTTTTCTGGGGATGGCTTTACCTGAGACTGGGTGACCTCGCCCCGGTTATCATCTCCCATGCCCTGTGGGATGCACTGATTTTTGTGATTTTGCCCGTGCAATAGAAAACAGGGGACAGAAGTCAGGAGTCAGAATTCAGAATGCAGGAAAACCTCACAAGACGTTTTGCAGCAATCGATATTGGAACCAACACGATCCTTCTCCTCGTGGCAGATATCGACAAAGACGGCGAACTGCTCCCTCTCAGGGACCTCGAGCGAACGACCCGGTTGGGTCGTGACCTCGAACGAACGGGCCGCCTCCATGGAGAATCCCTTGAAGCGAGTTATCGGGTCATCGACGATTACCTCTCTGTCTGTCTAGATCTGGGTGTGGACCAGGTCATTTTGGCAGGCACCAGTGCCTTGCGAGATGCCGAGAACACAAACGACCTCCTCCAATTCGTTCAACGCCGTTATGAATTGACGATTCAGATTCTCTCTGGCGACGAAGAGGCACGGCTTTCGTACCTGACTGCTGACCGCGAGATGGGCGGAGACGCTCCGCTCCTCGTCTTGGACATCGGTGGCGGCAGCACAGAGTTCATCCTTGGCAGCAGGGGCCGGATTTCCAAACTCCAGAGCATCGACATCGGGGCGGTTCGGTTAACCGAGAGGTTTCTGCGGTCCGACCCTGTGGCGGAGAAGGATTTCAAGGAGATGATGACTCATATCACCCAGGAGTTGCAGACATTGACCATCAAGCCGCCGAGACGGGTTGTCGGGCTGGGAGGCACGATTACCACCCTTTCAGCAGTACATCTCAGCAGGAGACGTTCCGACATGTCCACGGTGCACGGGGCTTCCCTTTCCGGTGAGGCGGTGAAGGAGCAGGTTTCCCTCTACAAGAGGACGACCCAGCGGCAGAGGTTGAGGATTCCGGGTCTTCCTCGAGATCGAGCCGATGTGATCTTGGCCGGGGCTTCAATTCTCCTGGCGGCAATGGAAATTCTCCGGTTTGAACGTCTCCTTGTAAGCTGCCACGGCCTTCGTTATGGTATCCTTTATGCAGCCTCCCAGGGTCCTGAGGGGGTATTCGGCCGCCAGAGGACTCGAGCGTAGACATCAGCGGAGGGTCCGAAGACGGGAGACTCGCAACCGCACAGTGTATTGAAAAAGGCGAGAAATCGTGCTAGATAGATTATGTTAGGATTAAACTTCCTGAAGTATATGTCATGTTGCTTTAAGGCAACGGAGAGGTAGGAACCTGCAGCGTGAGTCCTTTCTATCGAAACCTCGCCTTCTGGCTCGTCATTTGCTTGATCATGGTATTCTTATTCCAACTGGTCAAGGGACCGGGGATAAGACGAGAGCAGGAGATCGACTTCTCTACCTTTCTCCAGGCCGTGGAGAACGGCACGGTGGCCGGGGTGAGTATTCAAGGAAACGACATCTCCGGCGAGTATGCTGAGGGGGTTCGATTCAAAACCTACGCTCCAGACTATCCAGACCTCGTCAAAACCCTGAGAGAAAGTGGAGTCCGGATCGAAGCAAAACCCAAGGCTGAATCCCCCCTCTGGCAGTCGATTTTGGTCTCATGGTTTCCCATGATCCTCCTCATCGCCGTCTGGATCTTTTTCATGCGCCAGGTTCAAGTCGGTGGCGGCAAAGCGCTGGCCTTTGGGAAAAGTCGAGCCAGAATCCTCAACAAAGAGCAGAATCGAGTCACGTTTGAGGATGTGGCCGGCATCGACGAGGCCAAAGAGGAACTCAAAGAGATCATCGACTTCCTCAAAGACCCGAAGAAATTTACCAAATTGGGAGGCCGTATTCCAAAGGGCGTTCTTTTGGTTGGGGCGCCGGGCACAGGGAAAACCCTCTTGGCAAGGGCAATCGCCGGAGAGGCAGACGTACCGTTTTTCAGCATCAGTGGGTCCGATTTTGTCGAGATGTTTGTTGGTGTTGGCGCTTCGCGCGTGCGTGATCTTTTTATCCAGGGAAAGAAAAACGCCCCGTGTCTTATCTTCATCGACGAAATCGATGCGGTCGGACGCCATCGCGGTGCAGGGCTCGGTGGGGGGCATGACGAAAGGGAACAGACCCTCAATCAGCTTCTGGTCGAGATGGACGGATTCGAATCAAACGAGGGGGTGATCCTGATCTCCGCGACGAACCGTCCCGACGTCCTCGATCCGGCCTTGCTCCGTCCGGGACGTTTCGATCGTCAAGTCGTTGTGCCGATACCCGATATCAAGGGGCGAGAGGCAATTCTCCGGGTTCATACCAAGAAGACCCCTTCCGCGAACGATGTCAAACTCGATGTTCTTGCCCGTGGAACGCCGGGATTCACGGGGGCCGATCTGGAGAATATGGTGAACGAGGCCGCACTCCTGGCGGCTCGACATAACAAGTCGAAGATCGAGATGAAGGATTTCGAGGATGCGAAGGACAAAGTGCTCATGGGAACAGAGCGGAAGAGCATGCTTATCACGGAAGAGGAAAAGCGGAACACCGCATACCATGAAGCCGGACATGCCCTGGTGGCGATTTTGACACCTGGGACCGACCCCATCCACAAAGTGACGATTATCCCCAGAGGAAGATCTCTCGGCCTGACCCAACAACTGCCGGTGGATGACCGGCACAATTATTCGAGGGACTTCCTCATCAAAAAGATCTCCATCCTCCTCGGCGGTAGAGTCGCCGAAGAAATCGTGTTGAGCCAACAGAGCACGGGGGCCAAACAGGACATCGAGCAGTCGACCGAACTCGCCCGGAAGATGGTGTGCGAGTGGGGAATGAGTGACAAGATGGGACCCTTGACCTTTGGGCAGAAAGAAGAGCAGATCTTTCTTGGAAGAGAGATAGCCCAGCACAGAGATTACAGTGAGAAGACCGCCCAGGAAATCGATAAGGAGGTCAAGAGCATCGTCTCCGAGTGTTACGAGAAGGCCAGTACCATCGTCAAAGAGAACATCGACCTGCTCCACAGGCTGGCGAAGACGCTTCTTGAAAAAGAGGTGCTTGACGGCCATCAGATTCAACTCCTCCTGAAAGAGAGCTCTGCCCAATCACAGGCATAGGTTTTTGAGGTGATGACGAGCTGGGCAGGCTCCCACCTGTATTTTCCTTACAAAAATAGCCGAGCGAGAAATCGTATCGAAGAGATGGCCAAAAAGCATGAAGGAACCTTGGAAAATCGGAGGTGAGGGAGCCTGAAGTCAGCATGAAAGTCTGGCCAGCAAAACTCCTGATCAAGGGAAAAGCGAAACGAGGGTGAATTCCGCCCCCTGACAACCGACTCCTGGCCCTCGATCCTCGATTTCATGGAGGGGAGAATGATCTCTATCAGACCAATCCCAATTCAGACCCTTTCAGAGGCGACCACTGAGCTTGAGAAAATCGGATTTCCTCCTTCCCAGGCCGAAAAACTGGCCAGTGAAACGATGGTCCTTCACCTCAAAGTGGAGGGAATACACGATAAGACGATCCCATACCTTCGGAGAATGGTTGAATCCCATTCGAAATCCATAGTGATTGCGCCGATCTCACGGGAAGATCCCACGGAGCGCACCCTTCTCCTTTCAGGGACTCCAACGGAGATCGAAGGACTCGTGTCCACCGTTGAAAGCGAGTTTCCCGGCCTACTTGATTTTTCAAAAGAACTGAGAAACCTGTTGAAAAACATCCAAAAGACTCGATTCATCATTCCCTGTCGCACCCGGACACTGGAATTGGGGGACAGAACCCTCGTGATGGGTGCAATAAATGTCACTCCCGACTCCTTCTCAGACGGCGGCGTCTTTTTCGAGCGCGACAGAGCCGTGGCCCGAGCCTTGGAAATGGTCGAGGAAGGAGCAGATCTCATCGACATCGGCGGGGAATCGTCCCGTCCGGGCTCGAAGCCTGTCGACCCAGACGAGGAACTCCGGCGAATCATTCCAGTTATCGAGGAGGTCGCAGCGCGGACGGATGTACCGATTTCTGTGGATACGAGAAAGGCACGGGTAGCTTCTGAAGCCCTCGAGGCGGGGGGACAGATCGTCAATGATGTGAGTGCATTACGCTTTGATCCAGAAATGGCCAATCTCGTCGCCTCTTGTGAGGCCCCGGTTGTTCTCATGCACATGCGTGGGACACCGGAAACCATGCAGCAGGATATTCACTATGCGTCGCTCATCTCAGAAATCGCGGCCTACCTCAAAGAGAGTATCGATCTTGCCTGCCGCGCCGGGGTGGATCCCGACAAGACGATTATCGATCCCGGCATTGGTTTCGGCAAAACTGTCGATCACAATCTCGCGATCATCAGGCATCTCTCTCAGTTCCGAATCCTTGGAAGGCCGATCCTCATCGGCACTTCCAGAAAAACCTTCATCGGAAAGGTCCTCGACCTCGAAATCGACCAGAGAGCGGAGGGAACGATGGCGACCCTCGCCGCCTCGATTCTCAATGGCGCCCACATCCTACGAGTCCACAACGTGCAGGATGCTGTCCGGGTGGCGCGGATCACAGATGCCATCAAGGGGGTCTCGATTCCAGAAGCCTGACCCAAATTCTTGAACTCGAAATCCGAAGCACGAATCTCAAAACAGATCCGCAATTCGAATGTTCGAATGCCCGGAACCTATTCTGCTCCCCAGAAGCCGTGGGGCAATACATTCACCCTCCTCTCAATGGCAGAAAGGTCATCCCTTAGATCGTCGTCTTTTGAGTTCTTTCTGTCATTCGAATTTGTTTCGGATTTCGAGATTCGGTATTCGGATTGAGTCCCCACCATGGGCCTTCGAAGGGAACGAGAGTATTCTGCTCGAGCCACACAAGACCCGAAATTGTCCGAGGAGCCGGGAAACGGTGGCCTGTCTCTTGCTTGACAAACGGGGATGAGGGGATATTATATGGAAAATCATCAAAGGCCGAGCGCGAAGGCACATCCACGGAGGGGCAGAGATGGGTGAACTCTTTGGCACAGATGGTGTCAGGGGCGTTGCGAATGTCCACCCCATGACAGGCGAGATGGCGATGCAGATCGGTCGAGCCACCGCTTACCTCTTCAAGAACAAGGAGGGGCGCCATCGCATCGTTATCGGGAAGGACACCCGTATGTCCGGCTACATGCTCGAAACCGCCCTCGCCTCGGGAATCTGTTCTATGGGAGTCGATGTGCTCCTTGTCGGGCCCATGCCCACTCCTGCAATCGCCTTCATCACCCGATCGATGCGGGCCGATGCAGGTGTGATGATATCGGCTTCCCATAACCCGTTCTATGACAACGGCATCAAGATCTTCTCCCATGATGGATTCAAACTGCCCGATAAGATGGAAGAAGAGATCGAAGAGTTGGTTTCTTCAAATTCGATTCAATCTCTACGGCCAACTGCCAGGGAGGTGGGCAAGGCTTTTCGCATAGATGACGCTCGGGGCAGGTACATCGTCTTTCTGAAAAACACATTTCCTGACGAACTTAGCCTTGACGGCATGAAGATTGTGCTCGACTGTGCAAACGGTGCGGCCTACCGGGTTGCCCCCACGGTCCTCGAAGAACTGGGAGCCGAGGTGATCCCCATCGGTGTGGAGCCAGACGGCGAAAACATCAACCTCAACTGTGGCTCCCTTCATCCTGAGGTGGTGAGTCGGCTGGTTCTCGAGACCGGGGCAGACCTAGGGATGGCCCTGGACGGCGATGCCGACCGGATTGTTTTCGTAGATGACCGAGGAGACGTGGTCGATGGTGACCATATTATGGCCATCTGTGCGACGGACATGATCCAGGAGAACCGGCTAACAAAAAAGACGCTGGTGACGACCATTATGAGCAACATGGGCTTGGATAATTGTCTCAAGGATTACAATGGAAAGGTCGTCAAGACCGCTGTCGGTGACCGTTATGTGGTTGACGAGATGAAGCGAGGCGGGTATAACCTGGGAGGCGAAAAATCTGGACATACCATCTTTCTCGATCATAACACGACCGGTGATGGTGTGATCACGGCCCTTCAGGTGCTCGCTGTGATGATCAAGAAAGGGAAGTCCCTCGGCGATTTGGCGTCTATTATGACGCCTTTTCCCCAGATCCTCTTCAACGTCCGCGTCAAGAAGCGGCAAAATCTGTCTCAGATTCCTGAAATCCAACGCAAAGTCAGAGCCATTGAGGGGGAGCTGAAGGACACCGGAAGAGTTGTCATTCGATACTCGGGAACGGAGCCACTCATCCGAGTGATGTTGGAAGGGAAAAGTGAGGATAAGATCCACCAAATGGGTGGAGACCTCTGCGAGACAATAGAAAAGACCCTCGGGTGAGGCTCGATAGGCGTTTCCAATGATATACGGCGTCGGTGTTGACGTGGTGCAGATTTCAAGAATCGGTTCACTCCTCAACCGGTGGGGCGACCGATTCCTTCAGAGGGTTTTTACCAACCAGGAGATTCGACACTGTCTCGGACGAAAAAATCCGTCCTCCCATCTGGCGGTTCGGTTCGCAGCCAAGGAAGCTTTCCTAAAGGCCCTGGGCATAGGTTATAGCCAAGGGGTCCGTTGGAAAGACATCGAAGTCAGCCGCAACGCATCAGGCATGCCAAACGTCCAGCTTCACAACCACACGAGGACCTTGTGCCAGTCTCACGGCATCAACAGAATCCACCTCTCTATGAGTCACGACGGCGATTATGGACTCGTTCAGGTCATCCTAGAGGCTTAGCTTGAAGGTTGCCAGCTCCCAGCAGATGCAGAATCTAGATCGGAGGACCATAAACGAGTGTGGGATTCCTGGAATCGTTCTGATGGAGAATGCTGGACGGGGCGCCACCCAAGTCATCGCTTCTTACTTTCCCAATCTGTCATCCCTGAGGGTCGCGATCCTCTGTGGCCGAGGAAACAACGGAGGCGATGGATTTGTCATCGGGCGCTGTCTCCTCGCCCGAGGAACCACGGTAAAAGCGTACCTCCTTTCTCCCAAGGGCCAGGTCAAAGGGGATGCAAAAACCAACTTAGAGGTTTTTGTTCGCTCTGGGGGGACGGTATGTGAAATCGTAGATTCACAGCGTCTTGGGGCGAAGCGAGAAGAGATCATCTCCCACGACCTCCTGGTCGATGCCATTTTCGGAACCGGACTCAATTCGAACGTTTCCGGGTTGTATGCCGAGGTGATTGAGACGCTCAATCGGTCGGGCAGACCCATTTTTGCCGTCGACATCCCTTCTGGTCTCGATGCTAACACTGGGAGACCATTGGGCACATGCGTTCATGCCACCCTAACGGCCACTTTTGGTCTCCCCAAGGTGGGACAAGTCGTCTATCCGGGGGTTACCCATGTTGGAGACCTGGAAATCATCGACATCGGTATCCCTGTGCGGTTCGTCGAAGAGGAAGGAATCAAGGTCCACCTCGTCGAAGAACATGAAATTCGAAGAATGCTCGGCGGTCCCCGTCCTCCCGAAAGCCACAAGGGAGACTTTGGTCATCTTTTGACCATTGCCGGATCCGTCGGAAAGACCGGGGCTGCCGCAATGGCATGCGATTCGGCCATGCGCGTGGGTGCGGGTCTGGTGACGCTCGGAATCCCCGAAGACCTCAACCCGATCATGGAGGTCAAGCTCACCGAGACGATGACCTGTCCCCTTCCGCAAACGGAATTCCGCTCACTGAGTCTCCAGGCATTCGACACCATTAGGTCCCTGGCCGAGGGGAAACACGCCCTCGTCTTGGGTCCGGGGATATCGACGGACTCCGAAACCATGGCGCTCGTCCGAAAGATCGTCCAATCCCTATCTATCCCGATGGTCATCGATGCAGATGGGATAACTGCAGTGGCCGAGGACAAAAAGGCCTTGCAAAAGATCAAAACGCCTGTTATTCTGACCCCTCACCCAGGTGAAATGGCCCGGTTGATGGACATATCGGTGAGGGAGATTCAGGAGGACCGTATCGGGGCGGCCACGAGGTGTTCGGCTGACCTGGGGTGTCACATCATTCTGAAAGGCGCAAGAACGATCGTTTCGGCCCCCTCGGGGGAGGTCTTTATCAATCCCACAGGAAATCCTGGCATGGCATCAGGGGGAACGGGCGATGTTCTCACCGGTATGATTGGAGGATTCCTCTGTCAGGGAATGCCGCTTACCGATGCGGCAGTCGTGGCAACTTTTCTCCACGGACGTGCGGGAGATCGTGTCGCCACAGAGAAAGGAGAAAGATCGCTGGTCGCCACCGATCTTCTCGAAAAAATCCCAGTTTTGCTCAGGGATCTTACCTCGTAGGCCGGAGCGGTGATGGCCTATTTTGGAGGGGGCAGGCGCGTTTTTTCGAAAATGTTTTGTTTGTGGTACACATATTGCTTGATCGCGAGGATGTCAGTTGCTATAATTTCGTGAAAGAGGTGACCAATGACCGTTGAGATGAAAGTAAAGTTCTTGACTTTTGATCCCTCCTCGAACGGATTTGTCGTGCTTCTTTCAGACCTCGAGAGTACACACGCCCTCCCCATATGGATCGGGCCCTTCGAGGCCAACGCGATCGCCCTAAAACTGAAGGAAGTCTACTCCCATCGCCCCATGACGCACGATCTGATTCGGAATATCATCCACCTCTTTCAGTCCGAAGTTATCAAGATCGAGGTCATGGATCTCAAGGAAAATACTTACTACGCCTTGATTCACATCAAAACAAGGGGCAAAGAGATCACAATAGACTCACGGCCAAGTGACGCCATTGCAATCGCCCTCGCCTCGGGGGCGCCAATCTACGTGACAGAAGAAGTCCTCTCGAAGGCGAAGACCATAGAGCTGAACAAGGACCTGGAAGAGGATCAATTAAAGGAGTGGCTCGAGAGTCTCAATCCCGAGGATTTCAAGTATAAGGCATAGTATCGAATCCCACCCTGTCCTGAGTTTCTCCCCTTCATCCATTTCGCTGCCAGTTGCCAGAGGCCGGTCGCAGGCATCCTGTCTTTTCTAAAACCGACAAACGCGGCAGTTTTTCTGACTGACAACGGACAACTGACCCCCATCTCGTCTCGTGTCTCCCTAATAACTTGCATAATTCACCCGATCCCATCGTGTCCTCAAAACCGACATTTACGGTCCGAGAATCGAATATGGGACGCATGAAATGCCTTCACATTGGCTTTTCAGGACAACGCCTGACCACTCTCTCTCTCGCCCGCTCAGCGATTCAGGTCGAAACTCAGGGATCTCCGTGTGCGCCGCGAGAGATGGAAACTGACTTCATGGGCTTGCGCTCGTTTTGAGCCGTGATAGTCGCTACTGACCCCCATAAAGACTTGATTTCCCGAGGGTCCCGTGGTAAACAAATACACTCAATTTGTGAAAGCCAAGGACAAGGTCCATTTGGGAGCAAATACTTCAAACCCCCAAGCGTATCCGACGATTTTTCGCGGACACGAAGGATAGGATAAACAGCGTCATTTGAAAAAAGAGCTCATTATCGAATCTCATGGGGCTGCCGAGACAAGGAGGATCGGAAGACTCCTCGGCCACCTGCTCAAAGCAGGGGCTGTTGTTGCCCTGTCCGGCGAGCTTGGTTCGGGTAAAACCCAGTTCATCAAGGGATTGGCGAATGGGCTCGGCGTTGACAGGAGATATCAAGTCGCAAGCCCCTCTTTTGTGTTGATCAATGAATATCCGGGAAAAATCCCCTTGTACCATCTCGACCTCTATCGATTATCTCGGGGAGAAGAACTGGAGGAATTGGGTTTGGAAGAGTATTTCTACGGATCCGGTGTGGCGGCCATCGAATGGGCAGAGAAGGCGACCTTATACGTTCCGTCTGAGAGCATTTGGATCGATATCCGATGGAAAGGTACAAATCGCCGGCAGCTATTCATCAGGGCAAAAGGGAAAACCAACGTCCCAATTATTGAGGGGATTTCCAAAGCGATCGAAAGGGATTCTCTAGGAAAGCATTAACCATCAATCGCCGCCGGCGACCATTCAGAGGAATTTGTGCAGCATCATCCTGTTGGAGGAGGATTTGCTCCATGGCATTGGTTGTCCAGAAATTTGGGGGTACCTCGGTTGGTGATATCAAGAAGATCGGAAAAATTGCCCGCCGAGTCATCGAGACCAAAAAGAAGGGAAACGATGTAATTGTTGTGGTTTCGGCCATGGCAGGGGAGACGGACCGTCTCCTCCACCTCGCCCACGAGACCGCCGATTCACCTGACGAGCGAGAGGTCGATGTGCTTATTTCGACGGGGGAACAGGTTTCAATCGCCCTTTTGGCCATGGCCCTAAAATCGATGGGGCAGGATGCCCAGTCTTTTTTGGGATTTCAAATACCGATCATTACGGATAACGCATACGGCAAGGCAAGGATCAACCAGATTGAGTCCGCAGGGATCATTGAGGCGCTGCAGGCGGGGAGGGTCGTCGTCATAGCAGGGTTTCAGGGTATCGACACGACCAAGAGCATTACAACCCTCGGAAGAGGCGGTTCTGACACCACAGCTGTTGCCATCGCGGCGGCCCTCAAGGCTGATGTCTGTGAGATCTATACCGATGTAGACGGTGTGTACACCACGGACCCCAATGTCTGCGAAAGGGCTCGAAAATTACACAGAATTTCCTATGAAGAGATGATGGAAATGGCGAGCCTGGGTGCCAAAGTGTTGCAGATTCGATCGGTCGCATTTGCGATGCGATATGCCGTACCGATTCACGTCCGGTCGTCATTTAACGATCGGGTGGGAACCATGGTGTGCATGGAGGACAAGGAAATGGAAAAGGTATTGGTATCAGGCGTGACTTACAACATCGGGGAAGCAAAACTCACCGTAACACATGTGCCGGACAAGCCTGGAATCGCTGCGAAACTGTTTGGCGCCCTTGCCGAACAAAACGTTCTCGTGGATATGATCATCCAAAACGTGAGCATACGAGGTCATACGGATGTGACGTTTACGGTTCCCAAAACGGATGCTTCGAGGGCATTTTCCATCGCCAAACAGGTGGCCGCTGAAATCAAGGCCGGCGATGTGATCATCGATGAGGATATTGCGAAAGTTTCCATTGTGGGGACGGGAATGAGGAGTCACTGGGGAGTCGCCTCGTCGATGTTCAATGCACTGGCCAAAGAAAACATCAACATCCAGATGATCAGTACATCTGAGATCAGGATCTCCTGTGTCATAGAATCCAAATACGCCGAACTGGCTGTCCGTGCCCTTCATGATGCCTTCGAACTTGAGAAGGAACAAATAACAGAGGGAAGCTGAGCCCATGGAGAGAATCAAGATCTACGATACCACCCTTCGTGACGGAAACCAGGCCGAAGACATCGCGTTCTCTTCTGAGGACAAGGTCAGAATTGCGATGAAACTCGACGAACTCGGCGTGGACTACATCGAGGGCGGATGGCCTGGAGCAAACCCTAAGGATTCCCAGTTCTTTCGAGAGATCAGCCGGGTCTCACTCAAGCGCGCTAAGATTGCCGCCTTTGGCAGCACTTCCCGGCCGGGCAAGGGACCTGAAAAAGATGCCAATATTCAGACCCTCCTGAAGATGAACACTCCCGTGGTGACCATCTTTGGAAAGTCATGGGACGTGCATCCCAAAGAGGTGATGAAGATCGACCCCCAAGAGAACCTCGACATGATTTCCCGGTCCGTTGAGTTCCTGAAGCAGCGAGCCGACGAGGTCATCTATGACGGTGAGCATTTCTTCGATGGATATAAATCGAACCCAAGTTACGCCCTGGCTACCCTGAAGCACGCCGAGGAGGCTGGCGCTGATTGGATCATCCTATGTGACACGAATGGGGGAACGCTCCCCTGGGAACTCGAGGGTGCTATCAAGGCAGTCAAGGACCATCTCTCCGTGCCACTCGGAATCCACGTCCATAACGACTCGGAATTGGCTGTGGCGAACTCGATCCTGGCCGTTCGAAATGGAATCTCCCAAGTCCAGGGGACGATCAACGGTTATGGAGAGCGCTGCGGTAACGCCAACCTCTGTTCCATCATTCCTGCCCTGAAGTTGAAGTTGGGGCGCGAATGTATTTCAGATAACCGATTGAAAAAGCTCAGAGAGGTCTCGAGATTCGTCTATGAACTCGCCAACCTCCCTCCAAATAAACACCAGCCCTATGTCGGCGACAGCGCCTTCGCTCACAAGGGAGGCATCCATGTGAGCGCAATCCGAAAGAGCCCATTGACTTATGAACACATCCGCCCCGAGTCGGTCGGGAACCGCCAAAGGGTGCTTGTTTCCGATCAATCCGGCCAAAGCACGATTCTCGCCAAAGCGGCAGAGTACGACATCGACTTGCAGCGTAAGGATCAGGTCACCCAGAAGATACTCGCTGACCTCAAAGAACTGGAGAACAAGGGATTCCAATTCGAAGGAGCCGAGGGATCCTTTGAGATACTGATGAAAAAGGCACTGGGAAAGTACAGACGGTTCTTCGAATTGCAGGGATTTCGGGTGATCGTTGAAAAGAGGGCGGAAGATGAGCCGCCCATTTCCGAGGCCACCATTATGATCAAGGTCGGGGAGAGGGTCGAGCATACGGCCGCCCTGGGAAACGGTCCCGTCAATGCTCTGGATAATGCACTCCGCAAGGCACTCGAGAAGCTCTACCCGGAGCTCAAAGAGGTCAAACTGGTGGACTTCAAGGTGAGGATCCTCTCGAGTATCCACGGAACGAGGGCGACTACTCGAGTCCTCATCGAGTCTCAGGACGTCCATGATAAGTGGGGAACCGTGGGCGTTTCGGAGAATATCATCCAGGCAAGTTGGCAGGCCCTCGTCGACAGCATTGAATACAAACTGCTCAAGAACACCAAGTGAGGGCAGACTGCCGAAGAGACCCTATTCGGTTGAAGGCAACCTCCGGAAGAGAAAGAGGCAGATGGGCGCTCTCGCCAGGCGAGGGGGCCTTTCTCGCCATTCTGCTTTTACTCCTTCTTCTCATCTCTTGGATGAGAGGTGGTTTCGGTTTTCTGCCATGGCAGGATCGAGGAATCACGGCCCCGACGACCCCAGAAGACCGCTTTGTTGTTGAGGTCGAAGGAGACCTTTCCCATCCGGGCATCTACACCTTCCCTCAGCCAGTCGGAATCACACAAGTCCTCCAAAAGGCAGGAGTTCGAGGCCGGCGCCTTCCTCAAGGGAGTGTGTCGAAATCCCTGAAGACCGGCTCAACCATCCTGGTTTCTCAGACAAGCCAGGGGTTCAGCGTCGAGGTGAAGCCGATGGATTCTGCAAAGAGGATCCTCTACGGCATCCCCATGGACCTCAACCGGGTCCACACGGACGACCTCGAGCTAATTCCTGGAATCGGGCCTGCCCTCGCCCGCAGAATCGTCCTTTATCGAGAACGGATGGGCGGCTTTGCCCGTGTGGAGGAGCTCCGGAACGTCTCCGGCATCGGAAAAAAGAAACTCGAGTCCCTCAGCGACTTTCTATTTGTTGACACCGACTCGGCGCCTATCCCTTGATGATCCGCGGCAACATCAGGTGATGGTGGGGACAGATCGACTTCGGATTCTGATAGGCTGCTCCCGTAAAGGCGACCATGTATTTTCTGATGCCGTCGAATGAGACGACCTCATCGACAAACCCCATTTTGGCACAGTAGCCCGGTCGGGATTTCTCATAGTAGTCCTTGGCCAGAATATTCATTTTTTCAATGACCGGTTCTATCGGATTGCCCGCATCCCGCTCTTTCACCAACCTCCTTGAGAAGGAGGCCACCGCCGCGGTCTCACCGTGCATGACATAGATCTCTGTCGTGGGCGTCCCGAGGGTGAAGGCGTTGTGGTTATTCGCCGTGGGTCCCCCCATGATATAGTGGGCGGCTGCAGTTCCTTTTCTCAAAACGACCAGCATCATCGGCACGTCGGTTTGTTCAATGGAGTAGATGAGAGATTGCCCCAACCCCAAAAGCTCCGCTTTCTCCGCCAGATCACCCACATCGATCCCACTCGTGTCTTGAAACCAGACAATGGGGATCCTATCTCGCCCACAATGGGTCACGAATTCGTTCATCTTGACGAGGCCCTGGCGGTATAGCTTCCCCCCAATACCGGGATAAGGCGCATACTCAGGATAACCCTTTGGTAGGAAGCCCTGACGGTTTCCAATGATTCCGACGAGGAATCCATCGACCTTTGCCAGGCCCGTGTAAACCTCGGGGCCGTAATCTGGCCTGAACTCCATATGCTCGCTATTGTCCGTCAGCCTGGCCAGTACCTCGTCGAAGTCATAGGCCGCTTTCTGGTTGAACGGGACGAGCCGATTGATCTCTTCCGGAGAGAATTTCGGCTCTTTCGGCTCTGCTACCCTGAAGAACCTGGGGTGATACGCCGGAAGGTCTTTCATATGCTCCTTCAGCGCATCGAGAACCCCCTCTTCGTTTTCGTACACCTCGCTGAAAAAACCCGTTTCGTTGTAGTGGATCTCAACGCGTCCCGGTGGAACAGCCTTAAACTTCCTCGTCGCCTCAATGATCTGCTCCGCTCCTTCCTTGTCGAAAAAACCCTGGGGACTCATGCCGCTGACAATGCCACCTCCTCCAACAGCGATGTTGCATTTGCTGTGGGCCAGAAGCAGCGTGGGGCTGATCCCCTGATAACCTCCGCCAGCAGGATTGGTTCCCCAGATTCCTGCAAGCACAGGAATTCCGAGCTTCTCCAGCTCGGCGTGTCTGAAAAAGGTCGTTCCGTTCCCTCTTCGATTCGCATAGACTTTTTCTTGCTCGGTGAGCTTCACACCGCTGCAGTTCACCAGCCATACCAGAGGGATGTGAAGACGTTTGGCGAGGTCAGTGACTCGAAGGATGTTCTCTGCCTGACCGGCGATCCACGCCCCGGCAACCACTTTGTTGTCGAAACCAATGACCACAGCCCATCTCCCACTGATCTTCCCCAAGCCATCGACGACTCCCGTTGTCCCAGATGCCTCGTCCATGGGATCGAATAAGGTGTGAAGGGGGCACCAGGTGCCTGGGTCGAGGAGGTATTCGAGTCTTTGATAGACCGTCCATTCGCCCCTCGCTTTGAGCTTCTCTTCAGGAAGGCCTGCCTTTTTGACTCTCTCGACCTCTGCTGCGAGCGACTTCTCGACTTCTTTGATCTCTTTGACACTTTCCTGAGTCTGCTTGATCTGTCCCTCTGTCAGGGCCTTGCCAAATTCTGTCATTTTTTCGAAATACGGTCTCATAAGCCTCCCTCCTTCTCCCCGAATACCATCCCATAAGGACGCTCTCCTGTGTTATAAATCGGGAGAGTTGCAAATTGCGCGAAAGCTTGTTACATATATCACAAACTCATCTATCACAACGTATCCGAAACTTCAAGGACAAAATCCCTCATGTACGATCCCGTCTTGCTTTCGAAGAAAATAGAATCCATCGTCTGCAAGGGGCCCCTCCGAAAATACTACCGATTCCGGCCCGCAGGGTTTTACGGGGGCATTGCGACGGCGGATTGCGTCGGTTGCTGCCTCCGGTGTCGTTTCTGCTGGGCCCTGAATATCACGGACCGGCCCAAAAACGTGGGACAATTCTACACGCCTCGCCAAGTCGCTGAACGGCTTGTTCGCATCGCTCGAAAGAAGGGGTTTCATCAGATCCGACTGAGTGGCAATGAACCGACACTGGGTCGAGACCACCTTCTCCAGGTTCTCGAGGCGATTCCCCAGGATCTTTGGTTTATCCTCGAAACCAACGGAATACTGATCGGAGCAGATCCGCAATACGCCAAGGCCCTGGCCAGATATCCGAATTTAGAGGTCAGGGTCAGTTTGAAAGGAGCGAGCCCTGAAGAATTCCGGAGGTTGACGGCCGCAAGGCCTGAAGCTTTCGATCTTCAGATTCGGGCACTCGAACATCTCCTGGAATTCGGCGTGTCCTGTTATCCGGCGGTAATGGCAAGCTTTTCGACCCCGAAGCGTGTGGAGGACCTGAGATTAAGGCTCATACGCCTTGACTCGGATTTCAATGATCTTGAGATTGAAGAGGTCGAGTGCTATCCGCGGGTCCAAGAGGAACTCAATAAAGCGGGGTTGGTCGTAAGAGAGGCTTCAGATCGGTCGTGGGGTTGTTAGAATAGGTCCACAACGATAGGGCTGTTGTCACTCGTCCGTTGTCCGTTGACAAACTCCGCGAGTGATGATCCTGAGCTGGCCATTGACGAGGAATACGACCGATGGTTTAATCGGAACCAAGTAACCCTCGTCGTCACAACGAACCTAAACTGTTTCAGGCGATTCTCTCAACTGACCATTGACGACCGACGACGGACAGTGAAACGCTCTGTTCATGAGGAGGGAGACAGGATCTTCATCTGGCCAAAGACGCCTTACGATCCCAGCTTCTTGAAATACGCGTCCCACTGCGCTCTCGATTCCGAATCCATCTTTTGAAGGAAAACACCTGCTTCCAACTGATAGGGCTCTTGTCCCGTATACCACAACTTAAACCATCTCATCTGCCCCTCTCCCCGAATCCTTTTTCCATCGAGTTGGATTTCTAGATCGACGGAAAACCCCTGTCCTTTGACCAGAGTATGTGAAAAAAAAGCGGAAAGGTCATCGTGAAGGGGGTTTGCCTTGATGAGGAGTCCTTCAAAAGAGATATCTCCGGTCATCCCGCTGACCTTTCTTCCTTTTCCCGAAATCCTCCCACCACCCGGACGCTGCTTCATCTCTCCTGGTAAGGCGATCCAAACGTTCAGAAAGACCGGAAACCTCGGGTGTTTTCTCCTCTCCTGAAAACCCTTATCTGACATGTCTTCTTCCTTTGGTCAGGGGCGGAGACTGTGCTTTCCCCGCATTCCCTGATTCCGACCGAATATCATGCACGGGCACGATACCACCACCCGGAACCTCGTGGGCCTTTGGAACCGCTCAAATTTGGTCGCAAATTAGATGCCAATGTTCACATCCCACCGCGGAGACTGCCCGCGCGATGACCAGAGCCCCTTTTCTCTGAGTGGGGGAAGTTCTCCGCTCCGGTCAATCGCAAGGCCCTCACGTCTTAGGTCTTTTTCAGGGCTTTGATGATCCTTTCAGGTGTCAGCGGTAGTTCAAACACCCTCACCCCGACGGCATCATACACGGCGTTCGCAATGGCTGGCGCTATGGAACAGCAAGAAGGCTCCCCAATCCCCTTGGCTCCAAAAGGGCCAACACCGTCACCGGATTCGAGAACAATCGTCTGGACCTCCGGAGCATCCAAGGCAGTCGGGATAAGGAACTCTGACAGCGAGGGAGTGAGGGTGATACCCTTTTCAAGGATGACCTGTTCTGTCAGGCCATAGCCCAAACCGTACACGGCTCCTCCCTCGAGTTGACCTTCCACACTGAGCGGGTTAATGGCTCGTCCCACATCATAACAGGCAATCAGTTTGAGGACCCTCACAGCTCCGGTTTCGACATCCACCGCAACCTCAACGGCGTGGGATCCGAAAGTGAAATCGGGAAACACCTGGCCTTGCCCGGTCTCAAAATCAATCAACTCTCGAAAAGCCGCGTTGAACTGGGCGACATGGTAGAGTGGGATTCCCTCTGCGGCACAGGCCTTGACGACATCGACCAGTGGCACATGGCGGTCTGGCTCCTTAATCAGAACAGCTTTTCTTTCCCTCAGTTCGATCTCCTCAGCCCTTGCCTCTAGCATTTGGCCGGCCTTGGCCAGGAGGTTCTTTTTCACTGCATTGGCCGCCATGAGTGTGGCATTGCCCGACATGTAGAGTTGGCGAGTCGCTGTTGTGGTCCCGGCCAGCGGAGTGAGGGCCGTGTCGGCAATATAGATTCTCACATCTTCCACGGAGACGCCGAGAACCTCTGCCGCAATCTGCACCAGGGAAGAGGACTGACCCCCTCCAATGTCCTGGATACCGGCTCTCACCGTGACACTCCCATCCATTTCGACACTCACATAAGACCGGGATGTGTCGTGGAGAAACACCATCCGACCGTAGCTGGTCATTCCAGAGGCGATGCCTCGCCCGATCTTCTCGGTCGGGGAGGACGGGTTCGATAGATCGCCGAAAGCCCCAAAGGCCTTCTCTGCGGTCTCGGGGAATGCGACGTAGTGATCGAGAACCCTGCCTGTGGCAAGGGCCTTTCCCTTCTTCAAATAGTTTCTCTTTCTCATCTCGAGGGGAGAGAGATTCAGCCTCCGTGCCAACTCATCCATTTGGGATTCATACGCAAAACAGACCTGAGGGGCACCAAAGCCTCGATTGGCGCTGGTAAAGGTATTGTTCGTCAGAACGGTGTATGAATCGATCTTGACATGGGGGATGTCATAGGGACCCGTGGCGTTCACCGTCGAGTAGAGCAACACCCAGGGGCTGAGGTAGACATATCCACCCGCATCTGAGATAAGCTCCACCTCCAGGGCCATGAGCTTCCCATCTCTCGACGCGCCAGTCTTGTAACGCATGACATATGGGTGGCGTTTGCTGTGACAGAGAATGGATTCCTCGCGGGTATAGGTGAGCTTCACGGGTTTTCGGGTCTTCCAAACGAGAAGGGCGAGAAAGGATTCTACCGTAATATCCTCCTTCCCACCGAATCCTCCGCCCACCATGGTCCCAATGACTCTCACCCTGTTGTGAGGAAGCCCAAGGACGTCGGCGATACCCCTGAAGTGTTCAATCACCTGCGTGGAGACTCGGACGGTGATCACGCCATCGTCATCGACCCAGGCAACGCCAGATTCAGGTTCCAAATAGGCATGATCCACAAAGGGAACGCGGTAGGTGTTCTCGACGATCACCTCAGACTGGGAAAAGCCCGTCTCAACATTCCCCTTTTTGACCTTGTAATGGCAGACAACGTTGCTCTCCCTCTCCCCGACGAGATAGGCATCTAGCTTCATGGCCTGGAGCGGGTCAAACACCCCAGGCAGAGGCTCGTAGTCGACCTTGATCCTCTTCACCGCCTCATCGGCGATGTGCGTACTCTCTGCAGCGACCAGAGCGACAGCCTCCCCGAGGAATCTGACTTTTCCATCGGCGAGGACTCGATAGAGGCCCTCGAAACCGCCAACCTCATGGGTCTGGCCAAACCGGGTCACGGTTTCGTTGTTCGGCACGTCCTTGGCCGTCATGACGGCCACAACGCCTGGAAAGTTCTCTGCATCCTGGGTATCGATAGACCGGATCTTCGCAGCAGGATACGCGCTCCGCAAGACCTTCCCATGAAGCATTCCAGGAAGCGCGAAATCGTCGGCATATTTTGTCTTCCCAAATACCTTGTCCCGGGCATCGTGCCGGGGGATAGGCTTCCCCACGACCTTTAATTCAGGCAAAAGGGGCTTGCCGGCGATTTTAATATCGCCCATGATCGACCTCTCCAGAGACTACGGCTTGCCAGCGAATGCAGCCTCTTGAATGGCATCGACGATCTTTTTGTATCCCGTACAACGGCAGAGATTCCCCGAGATTGCTATTCTGATCTCATCTCGAGTTGGCTTGGGGTTCTGGTCCAGAAAGGCCTTGGCCACGACAATCATTCCTGAAGTGCAAAACCCGCATTGAATGGCGCCATGATTGACAAAGCTCTCTTGAAGCGGATGGGGCTTCTCCTCGGTTCCGATCCCCGTGAGGGTAACCACCTTTTTCCCATGGGCTTGTAACGCCAGGGTCAGACACGAATTGACAGCCCCTCCATCCAAGATGACAGCGCAGGCGCCACAATCCCCTTTCCCGCATCCTGCCTTCACGTCTGTCCGGCCGACTCGGTTCCGCAGGACCTCCAGGAGCGTTTCGTCTGGCCTCACAGAGACCTCCACATCAACCCCGTTAACCGCCATCTTGACCGTGTGGGTCTTCATCTGGGCTTCCTCACAAAAGCCTAATCTCTGAGGGCCTGTCGGATGGCTTTTCGGACCAGAACCTGTGAGACGTGCCGGCGATACTCGGCAGATCCCCGAATATCCTTGATGGGTTTGACTTCCTGAGCCACCCGTTGAGCCGCCTCGTCGATAACGGCCACCGTTGTTGCCTGCCCTTCAAGAAATGCCTCTGTTTCCATCGCCCGAATCGGCGTGGGGGCAACGGCCCCGAGGGCAATTCTGACCCTGGAGAACCTCTTGCCGCGTGTCTCAAGCCAAACGGCGACACTTGCGACGGAGATGGCCATCGCCTTTCTCAGACCGAGCTTCAAGTAGGCCGTCTTTTGTGGAGGTTTCGTCCTGTTAAACTCAATACCCGTGATGAGGTCGTCATCTCTGAGAACCGTCCGATTCGGGCCAACAAAAAAGGCGGACAGGGGCACTTCGCCTTCTCTGGCATCGGGTCCGCATACCCTGACCACTGCATCCAAGGCAAGAAGAGGCACCGCGGTATCCGCGGCAGGAGATGCATTGGCGAGATTGCCAGCAATCGTTGCCCTGTTCCTGACCAGAGGATTTCCGAGTTGTTTCAAAGCCTGTTGGAGGATCCACCCCTCCCGTTCAATCAGAGCCGATTCCATGACCTGAGAAACAGAGGTCAGCGCACCGATCCAAATACTCGCACCCCGGTCCTCGATGCCGCGGAGTTCCTCGACTCGGGTGATGTCGAGAAGAAGCCTCGGGCTGGTTTTTCCAGCCCTCATGTCCGGAATCACATTGGTCCCCCCGGCGACCACGCAGGCCCGACGCTTCCACCTTTTCAACAGCTGGGTGGCCTCTTTCAAATCCGTCGGTGAGAGATAATCCGTTGAGACCATAGAATGCCTCATCGATTCATGAGCAGTCGCTTTGCGCCGCTCTCGGTGCAAAAAAAAGAGGCTGAAAGCCCGATGAGCGCCTTTCGATTTCTCTCGACAGAGCTATATTTAATCTGTTTGATTGTCGGTGTCAAGAAACATCCACCCCCCTTTTTGCCGCTCTCTGGGCGAAAGATGAACGCTTCTAACTTGCTTGCCTTTTCTCAATCATTCGATTATATTGAGGCCTTGAGGCTGCCGGAAAAATGAAACCACGAATCGTTAGAGGGAGGGACGAACGATGAGAAGATTTCCTTTTACATTTGCCATCCTTGTGATTGCGATCTCAGCAATGATGGTACTCTCCGCTTCTGGGGAGATGGCCTGGGCCAAGACGATCAAGATTGCCTTCATTGGCCCCCTTACGGGGCCCAACGCTGCCCAAGGCAATGGGGCCAAGAATAGCTTCGATCTGGCGATTAAGCAGGCCAATGAATCCGGGGAATTTCCATTCAAGATCAAACCAATGTTCTTAGATGATGCATCGGATCCGGCTGTCGGTGTCTCTGCAGCGTTGAAGGCTGTCTCGGACAAAAGGGTCGCGGCTGCCACCGGACATTGGAACAGCGCCGTCGCACTCGCCACCATCCATACTTTCCATTCATTCAAAATCCCCTTTATGGTCTGGGGCGCCATCAGTCCGAGAATCACCGGCTACAACTACCCGGAGGTGACTCGGAACTGCCCGACTCTGGTTCAGGAAAATGTCCCCTTTGCCAAATGGGTCATCCAGGATCTCGGATACCGAAGCTTCAGCATCGTCTCCGATACGACGGATTATGGCGAGCAGAACACCAAGGCATTTCGCGCCCTGGCTGAGAAGCACGGCGCCAAGATTCTTTCCGTCGACGCCGTTCCCGTCGGAACCACGGATTTCAGACCGATCCTCACAAAAATCAAGGGCCTCAAACCTTCAGCCGTTTATTTCGGTGGCGTGGTCATGGAAGGCGCCCTCACCAGGAGCCAGATGGAGAAGGTGGGATTGAACAAGGTGTTTGCGGCTGTCTCTGGTCTCGCTGACGAGAAATTCAATGAGGTGGCCGGCAGAGCTGCCGAGGGAACGATCATCACCAAACCGGGCTTCGACCTCGAGGAACTGGCCGGAGGAGCCGAATTCAAGAAGGCCTATGAGGCTCAGGGATATCGTGAGCCTATGGGAGCATATGGGATTTACGCTTATGAGGCAGCAAACATCATTCTCCAGGCTCTCAAGGCGGCCGGGCCAGATGATAAGGCGGCGGTCGCGAAGACCATCCGAGGCATGAAATATCAGGGCATTCTGGGAACGACCACGTTCGACGACAATGGGCAAACTGAGCTTGCCCTCGTCACAAAACTGGTCAGCCAGGACGGCAAGTGGGTGAAGTGGGAAAAGTCCGAGTATGCCACGGGAAAGCGCTCGCTTCCTAAGCCATAACGGCGAATCCCCCGACTCCGGCAGCCCACCCTTTTCTCCGCAAACATAGACCCGAAATTCGAGAGCCGACAGGTGCCTCTTGTCCGCTCTCGTTTATTTTGGTTGGAGGATCGGTTTGGCCGAATTTATCCAGCAGATCATCAACGGCTTGCTCCTCGGATGCAATTACACCCTGATTGCCATCGGATTCAGCCTGTTTTTTGGTGCCTTGAATGTCATCCACTTCTCCCATGGTGATGTCTGCATCCTCGGGAGTTTTGTTGTCCTGATTTTCTATGCCCTCGGAACCGCCAGCGGTCTTTTTGCGGCCTTGCCTGTCGGGATATCTATTCTCCTTCTGATTGCGGCTGCGGCCGCGATGACGGGCATCCTCGGCGCAGTCTTCGAGAAACTGGTGATCAAACCCTTTCGCCACGCCCCGCTGCTCATGGTCCTCGTGGCAACCGTGGCGCTTGGCCTGATCATTCGGGAGGCGATTAGACTCTTCTATCCACAGGGCAGCAATCCCCAGATATTTCCCCGTTTTCTCCCAGAGGGAAGCTTCTTTACTGCTGGCATACTCGTTCACTATGACAACCTAATCATCCTATCGGCCACCGTTGGGCTCATCACATCGATGTTTCTTTTTCTCCAAAGAACACGCACGGGTGCCGCCATCCGCGCGATTTCACAAGACATCGAAGCGGCGATGATGATGGGGATCAACATCGATGCAACGATAGCGATCACTTTTCTCCTGGGCTCAGGCTTGGGAGCCATTGCGGGCATCCTCAATGGCGCTTACATCAGTATCATTCGTTTCGATATGGGGCTCATGGGAGGGATCAAGGGATTCTCGGCGGCTGTCGTCGGAGGCCTCGGCAACATTTACGGCGCGATTTTTGGTGGATTGGTCCTCGGATTTGTGGAGACTTTTGCCTCTGCCTTCATCCCCGGAGGGACCGCATACAAGGATGTTTTCGCTTTTCTTGTGGTCATCTTTTTTCTGGTCTTCAAACCCTCCGGAATCCTGGGCGAAAGGGTCTACGAGAAGGTGTGAACATGCCGGGACATGACCGGATAAGGAACATGGCGGTGGTATTCTTGGTGGAGCTCTTTGCCTTCTCGGTTTTCGTTCTGTTCCTGCATTTGGAGAACATCCTGGGGATCATCCTCGTCATCCTCGGCATCGGCGGATGCTGGTATCTATTCGATCGATTTAAGAGAGTCCAGTCCTACCTCACCGCAATCTTTCAGCGAGAAAAGCGTCTTTCCATATTCCTTGCTGTCCTGCTGCTCATCGCGCTCCCGGTTGTTCTGAGGAACCAACCCTATCTGATCCATATCTGCCTAACCGCAGGAATCTATGTGATGCTCGCCACGGGTTTGAACTACCAACTGGGAAGTACCAACATCGTCAATCTTGCCACGGCTGCCTCTTACGGAGTCGGAGCCTATACATCGGCACTCCTTTCGGTCCATACAGGCGTCAGTTTCTGGCTCGTGATCTTTGCGGCTGGGGGCGCCGCCGCGTTCATGGGATTTCTCCTCGGACTGCCCACGACCAAAACAAAGGACTACTACCTCTCCCTCGTCACCATCGCCTTCGGCCTGATCGTCTATTTGCTCCTGAATAACCTCCGCTGGACCGGCGGCCCGAACGGAATCGGGGACATCCCGCCTCCAGGCATACTCGGCCACTCCTTTCGAGACGAGATAAAGGTCTTCGGTATGAGCCTGCCCTTCCAATCCAATTACTACTATCTGATCCTGTCTTTCTGCCTGTTGTATACCATCATCTCTCAACGGCTCCATGACTCCCGAACCGGTTTGACGTGGAACGCGATTCGAGAGGATGACATCGCTGCCCGATGTGCTGGTATCCACGTGCCCAATTACAAGATTCTTTCCTTCTGTATCAACTGCTTTCTCGATGGGGTAACTGGAGCAGTCTACGCCCACTACATCGGCTTTATTTCTCCCGAAAACTTCCAGTTCATGCTCTCGGTTGTCGTGGTGACCATGGTCATTCTCGGCGGCATGGACAACGTGTTCGGCGTGGTCTTTGGCGCAGTGCTATTGACCCTACTCCCGGAGAAATTCAGAATTTTCGAAGACTTTCGGCTCATGCTTTATGGAATGATCGTAATTGTCACCCTGGTTTTTCGACCCCAGGGGCTTTTCCCTCAGAAGTTGAGGAAATATGGGTAAGAAGAAACCGCGGAAGACCTGGGTGATCCTAAAAAAGGGGTAATTCGAATGTCACCCTAAGACGGTCAGTTTATGGCACAGAACTCAAGGGGATGAAGAAAATCATTGACTGCACCACGGAGGCACAGAGGACACAGAGAGGGATTAGTTTTTCCTGATCGGCATGCCGATCAGGAAAAAATCTCGGCCCTTCGGGCAGCTTTTTCCCGCGCTAAGCGGGCAGATGATTTTCGTTTGCCCTCCTCTCCCGGCAAACGAAAAATTACATTCCTCTGTGGACTCTGTGTCTCGAGTGAGCAAGGCGAACGGGTGGTGAAACAAAAGCAATCTAATTCACGCACTCGACGGGATCGCATACCTTGGACCATCAGAGTCGCCCTACGGTCTTAAGGCATAGGTCAAAACCCGGGAAAACTTCATGCTTCCTCTATTGGAAACCAATAATCTGACGATTCAATTCGGCGGGCTCACCGCGGTCAGCGACGTGGACTTTCACGTCGCCCGAGGGGAAGTCGTTGGTCTTATCGGCCCGAATGGATCAGGGAAAACAACGTTCTTCAATCTGATCACGGGGATCTATCGGCCCACCGCCGGAAATATCCTCTTCCAGGAGGAGAGCCTCGTCGGAATCCCGACATTTCAGATCGTGCGAAGGGGCATTGCCCGAACCTTTCAAAATAGTCGATTGTTCTCCAATCTGAGTGTGCTCGACAACGTGATCATCGGCATGCACCACAAGCAGAAGTCACAGTGGTATGATGCGATCTTTCGAAACCGATTCTCCAAAAGGGAGCTGAGCGAGGCGGCCCGTGGGGCGATGGAACTCCTCGAATATCTCAGCCACGACCTCGCCACGGATTGTTACAAAAAGGCGGGGGATCTCCCACAGGCTCACCGGCGCAGGCTCGAAATCTGCAGGGCCCTGGCCGCTGACCCGGTGCTGTTGCTTTTGGACGAGCCTTCAGCGGGAATGGACCCGGAAGAGACCGCCAACCTGATGGAGGATATCCGGAAGATTCAAAAGAAGATGAGTCACATTGGGATGGTCATCATCGAACACGACATGACGGTCATTGAAAATATCGCTGATCGTGTCGTGGTCTTCAACTACGGCCAAAAAATCGCCGAAGGCCCTTTTGGGGAGATTGCGGAAAATCCCGAGGTCCTCGAGGCCTACCTTGGAGAAACGGCCAAACATGCTTAGTCTTTTCAATATCTTCACGGAATACGACCGGGTCCCGATGCTGAGGGGAGTCAGCCTCAGCATTGAAAAGGGTCAGCTGGTCTGTCTTCTTGGGAGTAATGGAGCTGGGAAATCGACAACTGTCAAGACGATCATCGGATTGGTCAAACCGACCCAGGGAGAGATCCGTTTCGAGGGAACCTCCATCGCCCACCTCAAGACAAACCACATTATCGGACTGGGGATATCGGTTGTCCCTGAGGGTCGACGGCTTTTTCACAAGATGTCCGTTCTCGAAAACCTCAGACTCGGCGCCTATTTCGTCACCGACCCACAGCGGCTTGAAGAACGATTGGAGAGGGTCTTTGACCTCTTTCCGGTGCTCAAGGACCGGGTTCATCAGACAGCCGGTACCCTAAGCGGGGGTGAGCAGGGGATGGTCGCCATCGGGCGGGGCATGATGTCGCGACCGAAGATTCTCCTCCTCGACGAACCTTCTCTTGGGCTTGCTCCCAAGCTCATCGAAGAATACTTCGAGACCATCGATCGGATTCACAAACACGAAAACGTCACCGTTCTCTTGATCGAGCAGAACGCCGTCAAAGCCCTTTCCATCGCGGACTGTGGCTATGTTTTGCAGAAAGGCCAGATCATTGCGGAGGGCACACCCCAGCAATTGATGACCACCGAGGTTATCAAAAAGGCGTATCTAAAAGCGTCAAGGTAGAGAGAACGCCTGCCGGTATTCGATTCTAGGGACCGATCTCCACTTCGCTCATTTTGGGCGTCTAGGTCTCATCTTCTTGGCGCCTGTTTTTATGGCGGTGATAATGTTCGCGTATCCTGTACACCGGCAGAGGTTCCCCCGGATGGCCGCCTTGATTTCATCGGTCGTTGGATCTGGTTTCTTGTCCAGCAGCGCTTTGGCGGAAAGTATCATTCCTGAAGTGCAGTATCCGCACTGCACGGCCCCCTCTTCCAAAAAAGCCTCCTGCAAAGGATGGAGCTGGCGGTTTTGGGCGAGGCCTTCGATCGTGGTGATCTGCTTCCCGGACTGAGAGATGGCCAGGGTCTGACACGACGCGATCGCCCTGCCCTCCAGGAGGACCAT
>CAYFYO010000047.1:0-30567 GCA_964347335.1 uncultured Thermodesulfobacteriota bacterium | reverse complement strand
TTCTGAGGTCTCCTGATCCAGCCGCCTTCGAGCGCGTCAACTATATGCGTATTCTTCAGGGTGGGACCAAGGAGGTTTGATCAGGCCAGAAACTGAGACTTCACGTATCTCAATATTAAGCTCCCATTCGTTGAGAAAAGAAACTCCGGATCTCGGAAGATCCGGAGTTTCTCTTTATCGAGGTTCTCCAGGCCCAGCCTATTCTGTAAAGGTCCTAAATTCCACCCGCCGGTTCATGCGGCGTCCCTCCTTGGTGGCATTATCGGCAACAGGTCTCGATTCCCCGTATCCGATCGCTTGGATGCGGTGAGGAGAGATAGCGAAGTGGTCCTCGAGATACATGGCAACACTCCTCGCCCGTTTCAGGGAGAGTTGCATATTGGCCTCCTCACTCCCACCAGAATCCGAGTGGCCAGCCACTTCGATCTTCAGACTGGGATTCTCCTTGAGGACCGTGCCGATCCGGTCCAGAATAACCATCGAATCTGATCTAATGTCCGCCTTACCGACGTCAAAGTAGACCGGCGCAAAGGTCGGCTTCTCGACCACTTCGGGTTTTTCAGGCGCGGGAGTGGGAGGAGCTACCTCTTTTGGTTTGGGCCTGCAATTTTCAATGGTCTCAATTGATTTCTGTTTAACCACCGCAATCGCTTGGGCGGCGTCTTCATAATCCGCCTCTTTCCATTCACGATCAGCCCAGTCCATATGAACCTGAGCCTCTGCATATTCCACAGGTGAACAGTCCTTGCCCCCCGCTTGTGTGGCCTCCTGAAAGAGCCTCTTTGCTTCCTCGTACTGGGCCGTCAATCCGACTGGTACTCCTGGCTTTTTTGCGGGTGCACAACCGGCTATGGCCAACGTTACACATATCAAGACCAGGAAAACCCATTTCCCATATTTATGGATCATAATTTCACCTCCCATAGAATTATTGCACCTTACTCATTCCCTGCTCCAAGTATTGGTCGACCTTTCCACTGAACAACTCCGCTCCCTCCCGGTCATTTTCATCGATTTCTGACTTGAGCACCTTAAGGTAGCCCTCTGCCTTGGCGGTCTCATAGGGAGCCTTCTCTGCCCCTCCCTTGGCTTTGAGTCTCTGCAACCTGATCTCATATTCGGAATACAGGTTCTTATACTTCAACATAGCACAACCCGCAAAGAGGGCAAACGTCAACCCCAAAACCAAAACCCAGATTCCAATGTTCTTCAGCATATTCTCACCCCTTTCATTAAGATTAGAAGCCTTTTCCATTCTCTATTTCGAATCTCCTTGTCCGGGATATCAAAGTTTCTTAGGCCATCCCCCCTGAGCATTTTCACAAGGTGGTGTCTCGTGTCTCTGCTCCCGGTCAAGTTTGACCTGGGCTTTCTCCCATCACCTCCCTTCTCCAATAGAAACAATATCACGTGATATTATGAAAAAACCACATCTGTTTCAAGAAAAAAGTTCTAAATTCTGAGATTTTTTGCTGTTGACTCATCGAGGTTTCCGACCCTAGATTCCCCACCTAAATGGTCAGTACACTATTCTGGCAGAGTGCTCACCCCGCCTCGAGAGAATCCCCCTGTTTCTCTTGGAGGTAGCGATTCATGCACTCTCTGCTACAGAAGAAGAGGTCCTTCCCCTTTCTTTTGACGCGGAACGCCCTGTTCACGGGTATGTAGGTCTGACAGTATAGATCCTTTACGAGCTCGTTGTCAGTTTCCCTTCCTACATCTGGATGGGCTCTCGAGGGGCTCTCCTTGCCTATTCTGGGCTGAAACAGAGCCTTCAGCAGATAGTAGAGGACCAGAAAAAGGACCAGGATAATCAGAATTCTCATGAGTCAGATTCTCTTCACACCTTCAACATCCCCCAATTCCTCCAGGATTTCTTCGGCGGTTTTCTTCAAGCGTGGATGAAACGCTTTCGGATCAATCTCACAGAGAGGCACGAGCACAAAGGCCCTCTCGTGAAGACGGGGATGGGGTATTTGGAGATCTTTGCTGGTGAATTCATCCCGGTTGAAGAGAAGAATGTCTAAATCAATCACCCGGGGTCCCCAACGAACGGTCTTTTGTCGCCCAAGCGCCTTTTCGAGTTTCTTCGTGCACGTATTAAGCTCACAGGGCCCAAACGTTGTCTCAATCTTAATTGCGCAGTTCACAAACGAATTCTGCTGAGTATACCCCACGGGATCGGTTATATAAAACGACGAACGCCGGATTACCCGAATCTCCCTCCGGGCGTCCAGGTCTTCGATCGCCGACTCACAGTTCCGGATGCTGTCACCGAGATTGGAGCCGATACCGAGCAGAGCGATGTTTCCCATCAGTCAAGATCACGGATAGACTCTGGTAGCGGAATAGGGATAGGAGAGACCTGACTGGATCTCATTTCGAGGCGTGGATGAGATGGAAGAACGCTCAGTCTTCCTTTTCCTTTTCTTCTTCGACTTCCTCGCTCTTTTTGGGAGTGACATCGATGGAGTCAGGTTCTTTGGTGGCCTTTCTGAAATTTTTGATCCCCTTACCAATGCCGGCTCCGATTTCGGGGAGTTTACCTGCGCCAAAGATAATCAGAATGATCACCAGAATTACCAGCAACTCCGGCATTCCTATCCCAAACATGACTCCTCCACAAAGTTAATCGAGAGCCGCCAAGCTGCTCTCCCGTTTGGACATCAGACCGCGAAAGGTCTGAAGCAACATGTTTCTTGTTTCCTTCCCTCCACTGCCCGGAAGACGGAATGGCGGAAGTGCATGGGAATCGAACCCACCATCCCACTCTCCGTAGGACCACTGGATTTGAAGTCCAGGAGGCCCACCAGGACCTATCCACTTCCGTCCTAATTAATGCCAGAAAGCCACTCAAAAGTCAATATCTTAAGCAGGAGTCAAGGGCAAGGAGTCAGGGGTCAGGAGCCAGAATCAAAGAACAGAAACCAGAAGTTAGAAATCAGTGAAGCCAAACTGATGCGTTTTCTACCAAAAGGCAACTTCTCAAAATGCTTTTTGTCGTACCTTATTCTGACTTCTGACTCCTGACTCCTGACTCCTCTTAAGTGCTCCCTTCACTGCTTTATCCTCGAACAGGAGCGTTCTAACACGATCCGCAGACACCCCGGTTATCTTCACCGTCTTGTGTCTGGAGACGCGCCCCGAGACGATCTCGACCCTGGACGGGGATATGGCCAAGACGCTCGCAAGGAACCTTTTCAAAGCCCGATTTGCCGCCCCTTCCACGGGGGAACTGGTGACACCAATCCTGAGAGCATCCCCGTGGATGCCCAGGATCGCGTCTCTCCCTGCCCTTGGTCGAACATAGATCCGCAGTCTGATTCCATCGCGCTTCTGGATTAATTTCATGGCCATCAAGAAACCTATTTTACCGAAATCACACCTCTTTGCAATCTCAAACACAGAAGACACAATCTTAGCCCGCCGGAACCAGCCGGAATCTTCGGATCATCTTTGCCCGAATTTCAATTGGGCGTCAGGGCAATCCATGACACGCTTCGGACATACACCACGGGCACGTCAAGGCTTCAGATTCGTTCTCTCCTTCCATCAAATCAAGGAGATCAAAAAACTCGTTGACAGAAATCACTTTTCGAATATTCTATAACGGAATAAATGACCCCAATCTCGATAGAGAACCCGATCGGAGAATTCCATTGACGAAACCCAGAGTTTCATACGAAAGACAGATCGAAGCCCTGATGGAGATTAGTCAGGCGATTTCCTCGGATCTCTACCTCGAGGACGTCCTGAAATTGATCGTGACGGTTACAGCAAATGTCATGCAGTCAAAAGTCTGTTCATTGTGGCTCCTCGATGAAAAAAGTAAAGTCCTGAAGATCAGAGCGACCCAAACCATGAGCCAAGAGTATCTCAAAGAAAGAAGTCTCCGGCTCGGAGAGGGCGTCGTTGGTCACGTGGCCCAGGAGAAAAAACCGGCCGTCATTCTTGATGTACTGAAAGAGCCTCGATACAAGGAAAAGGAACTCGCCAGGAAAGAGGGGCTCTGTTCCATGCTCAGTGTCCCCATGAGCGTGAAGGAGAGAGTGATTGGGGTCATCAATGTCTATACATCGAGACCCCACCGTTTTACCGAGACCGAGCTCGCCCTCGTCATGACGGTTGCGAATCAGGCGGCCGTCTGTATCGAGAACACGGAGCTCATGGTCAAATCCAAAGTGATTCAGGAAGAGCTGGAGTCGAGAAAACTCGTGGAAAGGGCCAAGGGTATTCTCATGAAGCACCAAGGCCTCGATGAAGAGAGCGCCTTCAGAAAAATGCGGAAGAAGAGCATGGACAGCCGAAAAAGCATGCGAGAAATCGCCGAAGCGATCATACTGGCCCACGAGCTTCAAACATAGTTCCTAGACCTGTATTCCTAGGCGCCCTCCCCACGATTCGTCAGCCAACCATAAGCACGAATAAGCACGATACAGCTGACAGGCAAGCTGACTGCTGAGATGAAATTCTGTCCTCAGATTCTCACGATCTTATCCTTTCGATCCGAAGCGACGTGGGTCGCCCGAGTCGCTCCTCTTGCAAATCCGATCGGTTATCGATAGCTCGTCGCCTCCGGACGGCTGCCATGCAATCCCCACACTTCGAAAGGAGTCTCCGGGTCGTCATCCGTAAGAATTCTATCTGCTGCTTTCCTGTGTGCATCCATCACGTAGCATATACCGGAGACCCTCGCTGCCTCTTCCGTCAGTGCGACAATATCCGTTCTTGAAATCGTCGAGATCCTGAAATTCCTGCTTCCAGCCATCACCTGCTGCAGACCAACCTTGAGCTTCTGCGAGAATGTGTACATCCCCACGGCGCCAAGAGGTATGTCTCTGACCTCATCCCCAAACCTCTCTTTTAGCTCTTCGTAAGTGAAAAAAATCTCCTCTACACTGGTTCCATATTTTGAGACCGTCTTGGGCAGGTTCCCCTCTTCCAGCCATTTACCGATGTTTTTCCCTACCATTCCGGGAATCATCAGTGCTCTTCCCATGCACACCCCCTTAACGTAGGGACTCCCCATGGCAATGGCCTTAAAGACGCCATCCTCTGTGGAGAATCCACCGGCAATAGCAATATCGGGAACCCTGATTCCTCTCTGAGCGAGCCTCTCACAAAAGCCGTAGGCAAGCGATTCAAGGTAGAAAGTTGGGATACCCCATTCGTTCATCATTGGCCATGGGCTCATTCCCGTTCCTCCAGGAGCTCCATCGATCGTGATCAGGTCCAACCCTGCCTCCGCACCATACCGGAGTGCCATAGCCAATTCGACCGCGGAATAGGCTCCGGTTTTAAGCGTAATCCTCTTAAACCCCAGCTTTCGTAGCCGTTCGATCTCTTTCAAAAAGCTCTCCTTATCAACAAAGCCTAATCGGGAATGCCGTTCAAAGGCCCGGATTTCTCCTTCCCCATATGCTCTTTTTACTTCAGGAAGTTCTGGATCGGGCAAAACAATATATCCGATTTTCTTGAGCTCAATCGCTCGCTCGATCGTATCCACCTTTATTTCACCGCCAATGCACTTGGCACCTTGTCCCCATTTCAATTCAATCGTATCGAGATGATGCTTGTTGAGGACATACTCTGCCGTTCCAAGTCGTGTGTCTTCGACATTCATCTGAACGAGAATCTCACCGAATCCATCGTGAAACTTCCTGTAGGTTTCAATTCTGCGGTCCATTTCTGGAGATTTCTTAACTCTATTTTGCCGATCCAATTCTAGTTCAGGGTCAACGCCGCACACATTTTCGCCACACACAAGGGTAATACCGGAAATGGCGGCTCCGATTGCGAAATGTTCCCAGTTTTTTCGAGCAATCTCGGTAGAACCCAGCGCACCGGTAAAGACGGGCAGGCGCATTTTCACTTTCTCATCCCATCCGTACTCTATCTGCGTGTCAACCTTGGAGAATATTGCCGTATCAGGGCCAGGTTCCACCCCGTCGGGGAGGCCCTTGGCTCCGACGGCATACCCTTGAATATTGAGGTGTGAGTAATCGAGTGGGTAGTTCTTGTCTGCTCCCGCCGTGATTTTTCCAAATGGGCCCGGATAGAGCACCTCACGGCCTCTGAATGAGGACAACCAAATCTCACACCCCCCCTTACATCCATCAAAACAATCTGCACAGATCCCAGAGCTGGGCACGACATTCCTCGAGCGATTGAATGTTCCCGTTGCTGCATTTGCATTTGGCCTTCTCAAATTCATCCCGATCTACCTCCCTTTCCGAATTTTGTCAGTGAACTTCGGTGTCCAGGCCCCATGCTTCCTCGCGCTCATGGAATTGAAGACAAAAAGAGGCCCTTCTCCCCATCGCTGGGTAACAGCAATGCTGCTAAGAAGGGCCTCTTTGTCCTGAAACGGCGCGTCTATACGCTCAAAACGCACAAAGACGTTCCATACTCGGAACGCCTTTGTTCGTGAGCACACCTTTGTGCTGGTTTACCGTAGTAGCACAAGGTGGTACCCCTTGTCAACCTTTTTTTGAGGATTTTGAAAAAAAATCGCTTCCATCCGATCACAGGACTGGGAGATACTCCTCCAGCTCCCAATCGGTCACATTGGAAGCATATCGGCTCCACTCAACCTGTTTGTCCTGGATGAGCTTGGTGAAGAGATGGTCGCCGAGAGTTTCTTTCACCAAGTCGCTCGCCTCGGCAAGCTTGATGGCCTCCCAGAGATTCTCGGGAAGGGAACCGATACCGACTTCCTCCCTCTCAGATTCTGTCATTTCATATACATTTCGCTCTACTGGGGCAGGGCAGGGATAGTTCTTTTCGATTCCTTCAAGCCCTGCCGCCAACATCATGGCGAAGGCGAGATAGGGGTTACAGGCTGGGTCGGGCGAGCGGAACTCGATTCTCCGCGCCTCCTCCTTGGTGGGATTGTACTGGGGAATCCGAATCAGATCCGATCGGTTCCGAAGCGCCCAGGATAAGTATACCGGCGCCTCAAATCCCGGAACGAGTCGCTTGTAGGAGTTGACCCATTGATTGGTCACCAGGGTAATCTCCTGGGCATGCTGAAGTAATCCTGCGATGAACTTCTTGGCCACCTCTGATAAGTAGTACTGGTCGTTGGAGTCGAAGAAGGCATTCCGATCCCCTTTGAACAGGGACATATGGGTGTGCATACCACTCCCATTCTCACCAAAAACCGGCTTCGGCATGAAGGTTGCGTGGACCCCATGGTTGAGGGCAACCTGCTTGACCACGAGACGATAGGTCATCACGATGTCCGCCATGGTGAGGGCATCGGTATACCTGAGGTCGATCTCATGCTGGCTGGGAGCTACCTCATGGTGACTGTATTCGACACCGATACCCATTTTTTCCAGGATCAGGATTGTTTCCTTCCGGAGGTCTGTCGCCACATCGAGGGGAGTCAAGTCGAAATACCCGCCCCGATCGAGTCCAACAGGCGGGGGCTCGGCACTTTTGAAATAGAAGTATTCGAGCTCAGGTCCGACGTAGAAGACGTAACCCATTTGAGCGGCTCTGTTCAGGACTTTTTTCAGAATCCATCTCGGATCACCGACATAGGGCTCGCCAGAGGGCTCTAAGACATCACAAAACATCCGGGCAACCTTATGCTCCTCTCCTCTCCATGGGAGAATGCAAAAAGTATTGGGATCTGGCATAGCCACCATGTCGCTTTCATCGATTCGGGCAAATCCTTGTATCGAGGAACCATCAAACCCCCTCCCCTCCTCGAGGGCTCCCTCTAATTCGTCACAGGTGATCGTAAAACTCTTGAGAAATCCCAAAATGTCGGAAAACCAGAGACGGATGAACCTCACACCCTGATCCTTCGCCGCCTTCAGCACAAACTCCTTGTCCTTCTTTCCCATAAATCCTCCTTTCTGACGGACATTATCTGAGTACATATCATAAATTTGTTTCAGAAACATTTCAAACATGTAAATTTTTGGAAAAAAAACAGATCACTCATCGTTGAATTTCCATTTCATGAGTTCGAAAAATCCTCTCAAATTCCGGCCCATTGACAAACTGCGATTCCTGATTTACAAAGGGGCAACCTCTAATCGGACTAAACAGTGAGTCGTCGTCCTGCACTTTCAGACCTCCGAGATGTTGGTGCCATTACCGAGGACAATTATGATCCTCTGACCAGCGTAGGAAAAGCGTAGGTTTTTGAATGGAAAGGCATCGAGAGCACTGGAACGCAGAAATGGAGACCCTCCCTTCTGAGAGGTATCCCGAAGTTCAGGAGAAAGCGCTGTTGAGACAGCTCAAGTATGTTTGGGAAAACTCTACCCTCTACCAGAAGAAATTCCAAAAAGTGGGTATCGAATTGAGCGATATTGGAAGACTCGAGGATTTGCGCAAACTACCCTTCACCGAGAAGGCCGAACTCAGGGAGAGTCAACCGGCCGCCCCTCCGCTCGGAACCCACATCGCATGCCCCATGGATAAGGTGAAAAGAATCTATTCGACGAGTGGAACCACCGGAAGACCGACCTTCATAGGACTCAGCCAACATGATGTGGAGGTGTGGCGTGAGGCTGCATGCAGGGCCTTTTGGACCGGAGGGATCCGACCCGATAGCGTCGTTCCACTCGTCGTTGCCCCGTTCTTCATCGCCGCATCGTATGCGGATGCCATCGAGGCAATTGGAACGCTTGTTCCCATTGGTGTTGGAGCCACCGACCGCCTCATAGCAGCCTTTCAGCATATTGGCGCCAATGCCTTGCTCTCAACTTCTTCTTTCCCTCTCCACCTTGCCGTTTCTCTCGAGAAAAGGGGCATTGATCCGAAAAGTCTGGGCATAAAGGTGATATTGGCAGGCGGTGAGCCAGGGGCAGCCATTCCGTCTGTGCGAAGACAGGTGGAAGAGACCTTTGGCTGTATATTCCTCGAAATGATGGGAAACGGTGATATGTGTGGAGAGATATGGTCGGAGTGCAAATTCAAGAGGGGCATGCACTTCGTTGCCCAAGGGATTGTTCACCCTGAGGTCATCAATCCGGACACCGGCAAGGTTCAGGAAATCAAGGAGGGAGTCCGCGGGGAATTGGTCTATACGTCACTCGATCGTGAGTGTATCCCCTTGGTCCGCTTCAGAACAAGGGACCATATAGAGGTGACTCAAACAAATTGCGAGTGTGGTCGGACGGGTTTTGGTATTCGGGTCTTCGGAAGAACAGATGATATGATCATTGTAAAGGGGGTCAATGTTTATCCCGCAGCGGTCCGCGATACCGTTGCCAGCTTGTCTCCAAGAACAACAGGTGCCATAGAGATCGAGCTTCACGCCCCTCCACCTGAAGGATGGGAGCCTCCGATTCATATTAAAGTAGAATATGGAAGAGATGCAGGTAACTTGGATCAACTAAAGCGAGAAGTCGAGCGTCATATCCGAGAAAAACTCATTCTTCGTGCTCATGTAGAATTGGTACCGCCCGACGCCTTGCCCAAATACGAATACAAGGCGAACCTGGTGAGGAAGCTGTACGAGCAAAAAGAGAGGTAGATCATTAACAGACATCGTGGGGGCAACCTCACGCGCCCGATCTCGGGGTCTGAGCGCTGTGTTGTTTTCCATGCCCTTTGAGGCTAAATTTGTAACCCACATTTCTCACGGTCTGAATCCCGGATCCGACAGCTCCTAACTTGGAGCGTAGCCGACGAATGTGGATGTCCACTGTTCTTGTCCCCACGTATGCCTCGTAGCCCCAAACTTTCCGGAGCAGGGTGTTCCGACTGAATACACGGTTGGGATGGGTGGCCAAGAATTTCAGGAGTTCGTACTCCTTATAGGTCAGCGCCACGGGAGTTCCTTGAAGAAGGACCTCATACCCGACAAAGTCGATCGCCAAGTCCCCAACGCGAAAGTGCTCTCCCGGAAGGTTGTGCCCTCTTTTCCTCCAGATCTGCTGGATTCGTAACCTGAACTCCTTAGGGTGGCACGGGAGGATGATGAAATCCTCCACCATCTCCCACAAATCAAATCCCCCACTGTCCTCCCCCAGGATGAGGGCAACAAGGGGTATACCGCGAGTTTCTTCATCCTCCTTTATTTCTCTGCAAAAAGCTCGAAGGACTCGGGAATTCCCCTGATAATGGAAAAAAATCAGGTCTGGATGCTCCCGCCAGATAGCCGCCAACGCTCTTTCGCCCGGAGAGACCGCGAAGGGTCTCAGTCCCAGGTCAGTGAGCCTGCTTGTTAGGTTCTGTTTCAGCCCCTCGTCATCGCTTACGAGCAGAATCCGGTCCATGAACTCCCCTGGCGTTCATTTCCCCTGCTTCTTGAGTCTTCTCGTGAGCATGTCCACCTCCCCTCTGAACTCCTCCAAGGTAAAAACACCCTTCTTGATCATGAGGCGAACAATGGCTTCCTTTTCGATCATCTGATATTGCAGCAGATCTTCGATCGTTTTGATGGACTGACTGTCCGAAGTCTTTTCCATATCTCCCCCTGAGATTTGGACAAGAGCCTAGCACCCTCAATACCCGGTGTCAACTGAACCCCGTACAGTGGGATCTCGCCCCTTCGGGAGCACTCCGGTCGCCTTGACGGGTCCCCTGAGAAGCCTCGTCATGCTCACTCCACGGCCATCTTTGAGCGACGAATAATCAAGCATTCACCTCCCGCTTCGATCGAGGCCGAGTGAGCTTATTGTTTAGAAATGCCATAATCCTGGGACTCAGTCCTCCTATTCATAGATACAGTAGGGTATTCTCTTTAGAAGGTTTCACCACAGAGGTACAGAGGGCGCAGCGGGGCTCTTCTTTTTTGTCCATCGGGAAACGACGATGGACAAAAAACACTGCCCTCCAGAGCGAGGATCGGTCCAACATGGTTGACCGTGGCCCAAGAAACCGTATACCCCTTGCCCGATCGGGCGGATGGTTTTCGTTTGCCGTCCTCTCTCGGCAAACGAAAAAGCAACTTCATCTCCGTGTGCGCTGCGGCTCTGCGGTCAACATAGATTTTTGCCGTCGATCTTAATGACAGTCAGAAAACGAAGTCACCGTCATGATGAAGCCATGGACTCAGATACTCGTCAAGGGCGTTGTTTTTTCCCTTCTACCCGCTCGGCACAAAAGAAAAAGAAATGGATCACCTAGCGTCCTTGGCGTTTCGAATGATCCTGCCAGGCGGGCGGGAGCGTGGGGGGTTCATCCTGCCGTGCCGAAAACGAGACTGCCAATGAAATGCACACAATAAAATGCGCTCTGTAATCAGTCAAGGACGTCACCGGTCTTTCCTGGCCGGAGGCGAGCTTTCCTGCCATAATCTGGACATGTTACTGAATGTATTGTATATAAAATAGGAGCCAGCCGGCGAACTTCAATAGACTCAGGGAAAGCGTATGATGCAGTTTCCTCAGTATCGACCCCGCAGGCTGAGACGTAACCAAAAGCTCCGCAACCTGGTCAGGGAAACCCACCTGGATCTGGATGATCTGATCCTCCCTCTTTTTGTCTGTCCTGGCGAAGGAATCAGAAACAAGATCTCGTCAATGCCCGGTAATTACCAGCTTTCTGTTGATATCCTTACCGAGGAGGTAAAAGAGATTCGGGACCTCGGCATCAGTGCTGTCATCCTTTTCGGAATTCCTGAGAAAAAGGATGACAAGGGAAGCGAGGCCTACGCACCAGATGGAATTATTCAGAGAGCCATCCGGGCAATCAAGGAGACGACCGAAGATGTGCTCATTGTGACCGATGTTTGCCTCTGCGAATACACCTCCCACGGTCACTGTGGTGTCGTGGAGGGCGAAGAGATCCTGAACGACCCCACTCTCGAACTCCTATCCAGGATGGCCCTATCCCATGCAGAAGCGGGAGCCGACATCGTTGCGCCGTCGGACATGATGGATGGCCGGGTCGGTGCCATTCGTCAAACCCTCGATGACGAGGGATTCACGCACATCCCGATTATGGCCTATTCGGCCAAATTTGCATCTGCCTTCTATGGCCCTTTCAGGGAGGCAGCCGAGTCGCCTCCCCGTTTTGGAGACCGAAAGTCTTACCAGATGGACCCTGGGAATCTCCAGGAGGCACTGAGAGAGGTGGCGTTAGATATTCAAGAGGGCGCGGACATCGTCATGGTAAAGCCTGCCCTACCCTATCTGGATGTCATTTTTGCCGTCAAGGATTCCTTCAATATTCCCGTTGCCGCCTACAACGTCAGTGGCGAATTTGCCATGATCAAAGCCGCCGATCAGCTGGGCTGGATAAACGGTGATGAGGTGATGATGGAAGCCCTTCTCAGTATCAAAAGGGCTGGAGCAGACCTCATTCTGACCTATTTTGCCAAGGATGTGGCCCAGATCCTGAACGGAAAAAAGAGATGAATGATTTGAGAATGATCGCATGGGAGATTACCCGCCGGTGCAATCTTTCCTGCATCCACTGCAGGGCTTCTGCCGAAAAGGGACCCTATCCCGGGGAGCTGAGCACTTCTGAATGTCTGGTATTGTTGGACGATATCGCATCCTTCAGCAAGCCCGTGATCATTCTTACCGGGGGGGAGCCTCTTCTGAGGGAGGATATCTTTGAGGTCGCCCGGTACGGAAATGAAAAAGGATTACGACTCGTTATGGCCGTCAACGGGACGTTGGTGGACGAAAAGGTGGCTCAGAATATGCAAGACGCCGGTATTCAGCGGATGAGTGTCAGCATCGATGGAGCCACAGCGGAGAGCCATGACCGCTTCAGGCAGGTTCCTGGAGCCTTCGAAGGAGCGCTTCGCGGTATCCGCCTTGCAAAGAATGTCGGTCTCGAGTTTCAGATCAACACGACAATTACCAGTCAGAACCGTCATGAACTCCCTGCGATTCTCGACCTAGCCATGGATCTTGGTGCAGCAGCGCATCATGTATTTCTGCTGGTTCCCACTGGCAGGGGGAAGGAACTCAAGGAGCAGGAGGTAACAGCCCAGGATTACGAAGAGACCCTGACATGGTTCTACGATCAGAAGGGGCGGAGTCCTCTCCACCTCAAAGCGACGTGTGCCCCCCAGTTCTACCGGATACTTCGTCAAAAGGCCAAGAAAGAGGGCAAGAATGTGACCTATGAGAACTTCGGCCTCGATGCGACCACGCGCGGATGTTTGGGAGGCGTATCTTTCTGCTTCATCTCTCATATCGGACAGGTTCAACCCTGCGGATATCTGGAATTAAATTGTGGAAATATCCGAGAGGATACGCTGGAGCACATCTGGATGAACTCTCGTGTCTTTCGTGAGCTTCGAGACTTCAACAACTATCAGGGTCGTTGTAGACTGTGTGAATACCGTAAGGTTTGCGGGGGTTGTCGAGCGAGGGCTTATGAGATTTCAGGGGATTTTCTCGACGAAGAGCCCTACTGTGCCTACGAGCCCCGCTGCGCATAGAAGGAAATGAGAAAACCGCCGAGCCGATTTGGCATTCGCATTCGATTCGTTCTCACAGTATCCTCCCTGATCATCCTGGCATGCCTGACATTCAGCCTCTTTTTCATCAATCATGAAAAGAGAACTGCAACGGAGATCCTAACAAGCCAGGGGATGGACCTCTCAAGGAATCTGGCAAGAGAGGTCCAAATGGCGGCCACCGGCTCCAGCCGTGATGATCTCCAGTCTGTGGTTGATCGATTTGCACAGAGGGAAAACGTATTGTACTGTGCCATAAAAGACGGTCGGGGCCAAATCCTCGTTGATACGGGAAAAGGGGCTCGCTCTCTCGATCCAGAACAGATCATGACATTTAGCTTTCCCATTTCGGGTCCTGCAAGTGCCGAGTCTGATGTGACAACGCCCGTGAGAACCGCATGGGTGAGCCTATCCAAAGCCCAATGGTCCGCGAGAATCGATGCACTCACAAGGCAGGCCGCATACTTGACCCTCCTCGTTGTGACCCTTGGCATTGTGGTAACTCTTCTCGTCGTCCACGTCACGATCAACCCCATCCGAAAACTCGTCGCCGCGACACAGAAAATCGCCACGGGAGAACTGAACGACCCGGTACAGATTATCTCGAGCGGGGAGATCCGAGACCTGTCAGAAGCTTTGAACGAAATGGCATTCAGGTTGCAACAATCCCATGCCCAACTGGAAGAGTACAGCAAGACTTTAGAAGAAAAAGTGGAACAAAGAACGGAGGAGTTAGAGAAGCGGGTCCAAGAGCTATCTGATTCCCGGATGGCAACGCTCAACATTCTAGAAGACGTCAAAGAAGCAAAGACGCAACTCGAAAGGGTCAACGAAGAGCTTCGCGCCCTTGATGAAATGAAATCGAAGTTTATCGGGACCATTTCTCATGAACTCAAAACCCCCTTTACCGCCATCAAAGCCAACCTCGATTTCATTGTCAGTGGCAAGGAGGGTGAGCTACCTGAAAACCTCGCCCATTATCTCCGAGCTATCCAGCGGAACACCAATCGAGTACAAAAGATCATGGAGGATTTCCTCCTGGCTGCACAGATACGTTCGGGCAAAAGACAGCTCGATTTGGAAGAGGTTAGACTCAGGAGAGCAGTCCGGGAATACCTGGCGGAAATGGGCCCTATCGATCGCAAATATATCGTTAAGTTAGACATCCCGGACGATATTTCGGTCTTTGCCGATCCGAGTCGACTCCACGATGTCTATGTGAATCTCGTTTCAAATGCGCTAAAATTTTCGCCCGATGGGGGTGAAATCCGAATTGCCGCCCGTCCCCATAACGGTCAAATTTTATCGCAAATCGCAGATAAGGGTATTGGGATTCCGAGGGACAAATTGGAAGCCGTCTTTGAGGAGTTCTTTCAGGTCGACCGGAAGAAATTCGGGGGAACGGGCCTGGGCCTCTCTATTGTAAAGGGAATCATTCAGGAACACGGTGGCAAGATCTGGGTCGATTCTCGACCAGGGGAAGGGAGCACCTTCTTCTTTACACTGCCTGTCAGTAAGAGATCTAAAGATGGACCAATCCACAGGTCGGACCAAGGTTCTGATCGTTGACGACGTGCCCGACACGGTCGAGATCATCAAGAAGCTCCTTGAATATGAAGGCTACGATGTTCTGACCGCCTACACCGGAGAGGAAGGTGTCCAGAGGGCTTTGAATGAAGATCCCGATGTCACTGTGATGGACATCAACCTCCCGGGCATCGACGGCAATGAGGCTCTCCGGAAAATCCATCGCAAGAGCCCTGACCAAGTGGTCATTATACTAACAGCATATGCCACGGTGGACAATGCGATCCAGGCCCTCAAGGATGGAGCAGCCGACTACATTCGGAAACCCTTTGAGAACGACCATCTGGTCTACGTGATCCAAAAGTGTGTCGAGAAAACGAAGATATTTCGCGAAAAGCAGCAGCTCGAGGAAGAGATCCGACGCCTCTCTGTTACCGACGATCTCACAGGCCTCTACAATCACCGCCACTTTTTCAACACCCTTCAAGCCGAACTCACACGGGCAAACCGGCAGAAGCATAAGCTTGCCCTTCTCATGTTCGACCTAGACAATTTCAAGGAGTATAATGACGTTTATGGACACCTCGAAGGGGACAAAGTGCTCACGAAAATCGGCGAGATCGTTTCTCACTGCATACGAAACAAGGTTGACACAGCATATCGTTACGGGGGAGACGAATTTGCCATTATTCTCATTGGGGTTGGCCTGAAGAAATCCCTCGATATTGCCGAAAGGCTTCGCGCCATAATAGAAAGAGCCGAATTAGGATCTATCACGGTGAGTATTGGACTTGCCGAGTACACAGACGGCATGGATCCGGAGGCCTTTGTCAAGGCAGCCGATGATGCCCTGTACCTGGCCAAAAGCTCAGGTGGGAACAGAGTGCAATCCATTAATACCGGCCTTCCAGGGCCGGAACACTGGTAGATACGATCCCCCGCGTCCAGCGATAAACATATCATGGGAAAACCTCCTCTTTTCCTGATCGACGGGAGTTCCTACCTCTTCAGGGCATTTTTCGCCCTTCCCCCGCTCTCGAACTCCAAAGGGATCCCGACCAATGCAACACTCGGCTTTACCAATATGCTGCTCAAGGTCATCAAGGAGTTCAAGCCAGAACTGCTGGCGGTCATCTTCGATGCACCCGGCCCCTCCTTCAGGAATGAAGTCTATGAAGCCTACAAGGCCAACCGCCCTGCTATGCCGGAGCGTCTCGCTCCCCAGATTCCCTATATCAAGAAAATCGTTGAGGGGCTTAACGTCACTCTCCTGGAAAAGGAGGGCTATGAGGCAGACGATGTGATTGGAACAATAGCCAAGGAGGCCTCGCGGCAGGGACATCGAGTCCGAATTATTACAGGAGACAAGGATATCTTTCAGTTGATTGGTGGCGATATCACCACCGTCGATACGATGAAGAACAAGTCCTTCGGTGTCCCCGAGGTGAAGGAACGCTTCGGTGTGAAGCCAGAGCAGCTCGTCGATCTCTTGGCTTTAACTGGTGACAGCATCGACAATATTCCCGGTGTTCCGGGAATCGGCCTGAAGACAGCTGCAGCTCTGATTCAAGAGTTCGGCTCCCTGGAAAATCTCCTCGAAAACGTCGAAGAAATACCCAAGGCGAAGATCAAGGAAAAACTCATCCTTTTTGCAGACCAGGCCCGGCTGAGTAAGCAACTGGTGAAGATCGATACTCAGGTGCCCCTCGACTATGATCTCCGGGACTTTGCCTTCTCAGGGGAGTTCAAAGAGATGCTGAAGGGGATCTTCAAAGAACTTGAATTCACAAAACTCCTCCAAGAGCTGCCTGCCTCAGACAAGCCTAAAACGGACTACGAGACCATCCTCTCCCAAGAGGACCTTCACCATATGCTCTCCGAGATCGAGTCCCGAAAAGCCATGACGATTTCCGTCGAGCCTCTGGGCTCGCCCCCGATGTACGGGCATATGCTAGGTATCGCTATCTCTTTCGAACCTCACCGGGCCCGTTACATCCCACTTGTCAGAGAATCAAAGGGGCGTTCCTCCTTTCCATCAGGCGATGCCGTCCTTGAGAAACTAAGACCCTATATAGAGAACCCATCCATTCAGAAGTCTGGATATGACATCAAACGCACCCACATCCTCCTAAAACGCAAGGGACTGGAACCTGCTGGGTGGGAAACCGACGTCATGGTCGTCTCATACCTTCTCAATCCTACCCGCCATGATCACGGCCTCAGCACCCTGGCCGAAGAATACCTGGATTATCGAGTGGTCTCGAGAAAGGAACTCGTGCACGGGGGGCGGACAGGGCTTTCTCTGGAAGATCTCGGTATCGAGCAAATCAGCCACGTCGCCTGTGAAGCGAGCGACGTCAGTCTTCAACTCTCTCACATACTCGGCTCCAGAATGGAAGAGGAAGGATTCCTCGACCTCTACCGCGAGATCGAGCTTCCGCTGATCACTGTCCTTTCAGACATGGAGATTAAGGGTATAAAGGTCGACACCCAACTTCTCGCCAGACTGTCCAAGGAGTTTGAGACCAGTCTCAACCAGCTGATCAATGAGATCTATGAGCTAGCCGGAGAATCCTTTAATATCAACTCCCCCAAACAGCTCGGAGACCTCCTCTTCAACAAATTGAAACTTCCTCCCATTAAGAAGACCAAGACGGGTTTTTCCACCGACGAGGAGGTTCTGAGAAAACTGGCCGTGACCCACCCCCTTCCTGAGAAAATCATTCAGTTCAGGGGACTTTCCAAACTCAAGTCCACTTATGTGGACGCTCTCCCTGCCCTCATCAATAAGGAGACCGGAAGAATCCATACGTCCTTCAATCAGACCGTCACAGCCACTGGACGGCTCTCTAGCAGCGAACCCAATCTCCAGAACATCCCGATCCGCACTGAGGAAGGCAGGAGGATCAGAAACGCCTTTATTCCTGAGAAAGGTTTTTCCATCCTCTCAGCTGACTATTCTCAAATCGAGCTGAGGATTCTCGCCCACCTCTCCAGGGATTCGACGCTGACCAGTGCTTTTCAAAAAGGGGAGGATATCCATCGGCGTACGGCAGCCGAAATCTTCGGTGTTTCTCCGGAAAGGGTTGATGATTTGATGCGGCGGGAGGCCAAAGTCATCAATTTCGGCGTCATCTACGGGATGAGCCCGTATGGTTTGGCCAAGGAACTGGGAATCGACACGAAAGTTGCCCAGGCTTACATCGAAGAGTACTTTCTCAAACACGGCGGCGTCAGATCCTACATCGACAGCATCATCCAGGAGGCGCGGCAGCAAGGATACGTGACCACCCTATTCCACCGGAGACGGTACCTCCCCGAGATCAACAGCCCTAACAGACCCCTGCGCCAATTCGCGGAAAGGACGGCCATCAATACCCCCATTCAGGGGACCGCAGCCGACCTCATCAAGATCGCGATGATCCGTATCCACAAGAGACTTCACGACGGGGATCTCTCCACCAGAATGATCCTCCAGGTTCACGATGAACTCGTCTTCGAAACTCCGGAAAGTGAAGTCGATGCCGTGAGCAAGCTCATCCGTGAGGAGATGGAAGGGGTCATGAAAATGTCTGTTCCCCTGAAAGTGGCAATCACCCAGGGCAAGAACTGGGGAGAGGCTCACGCATAGTGATCGAGTCCACGAGATCCATCCCCTGTCCCGCCGCGGCCCGAGATCGTGTGAGAGAACGGATCATTTCCTCCGCGGGCGAGTCGGGATGGTAGGGCACCATGGCGACATGCATTCCCGGTCTCCTCCCAACGACCTGAAGAAACCTTCCGGTCTCCTCGAGGGGAAGGGGGGTCGAATCCTCCCAGTCAACGACCTGGACTTTCATGAGAACCCTCCTCGGATCTCCGGTCATCTCCAAAGCCCTTTCCGTTATCCCGGTGTATAGATCAAGCGTCTCTTCCAAGGTGGGGAGATCCAGTTCGTCTTGAATCTGTCTGTGGTAGGCCATGATGGCAAAATAGTCGAAGGGGAAACCTCGGGCAGCCTCAAGACTCTGCGAATACCAGGCCAGACTCTTCTGAGGATCCAAAACAGACTCATAATAGAGATTGATTGCGAAAAGGAGATCGGGGTTCACCTGCCTGGCAGCATTCATGAGCCGCTCTGCCAGGGCCAGGATCTTCCAATTCTTCCACCGGGCCCAGGTCCAGAACCGGTCCGTATAGGAAACCCTGACTCTTCCACGGTGGTCCGTCGAGATCTCTCGATACAGAATGGATGGCTCGGGCAGATATCCGTGATCCTCAAGGAAGAGTTGTCTCGCCTCGGCGCTGAACCCCTCGTTGTGTCTGAGCATCAGGTCATCCTGGAAAAGGATGCCGTCAATCGGATAACGAGCCAAGTCGGTGTAGAGCCCCTCAAGACGAGCCAAGACCTCCTGACGAAACAGATTGAACCCCCTCGCAGGAGTTATCTTCTTCTGCTCAAAATCGTATAAAAACGCTCCAAGCCCATCTATGCCTTCAAAGCCGTAATTGGCAAATCGCGTCGTCATCCATGCAAAAACCTGCAAACCATGGCGATTGGCAAGTCGGGCGACAGGACCGAGAATATCATCCACAACCGGGGCATACCGGGTCTGGAAATAGACCCCAGAGGGGTGTCGCGGAGTGGCAAACCGGTAGGGTCTATCTCCTCTATTCTGGAAGACTCGGACAATCAGCGTATTGACGCCAGCCTCACCCAGTTGTCTGATTTTCTCTTCTACTCCCTTGAGATTGTCACAAAAAAAGAGACTCACCTGTGTAGCCACAATTCTCTGATCCTTTAAATCTGACGATCCCAGGGTCCGCCCGTGTGATTTCGTTTTTCCTCTCAAACCCTCGCGCTGGTCAATTGTTCTTCCTGACCAAGGCCGGGCGACCATCATCACAGACAATACACTCACGAGAGAAAGGATCCGAAGGTATCGACTCATTAGACGACCTCACCCCTTCCATCTGTCTGAATCAAATAAGATACCCGATGAGAAAAGCCTCTCGCCCACTCCTTCCAATCGTTTAAGCCCACAGAGGCCGCAGAAAGATCGTCTTTTTGCATGGCCTGATTTCTGGGGAGAAAACCAGGCCAAACGATCAACCCCCGCTGGGACATCTGGCATGGTGCTGAAATCCATACTGCCACGATGCAAAACACAATCAAAACACCTGCACATCGCCTTCCCGTCTGAGTTGAATTGTCCTCTCGGCAATTCCACTCTAAAACCCAGTGGCTTTGTGGCCTCGGTGGGAGGTAAGCTAGAACAGGATCTTCATGGTTTCTGCCACTGACCTCACCCCGACGAGCTCCATCTCTTTGCTCGGCTTGATTCTCTCGAGGTTAGCCTTTGGCAGAAGGCAACGACTAAAGCCCATCTTCGTCGATTCTTTGACCCGTGACTCTGCCTGAGCCACGGCCCTCACCTCACCGCCGAGGCCCACCTCTCCAAAAAGGACCGTTCTCTCTGCCACCGGACGGTCTCGGAAGCTCGAGGCAATGGCTGCAACCATGCCCAGGTCTGCCCCTGGCTCAGTCACTTTGATTCCCCCGGCTACGTTGAGAAAGATATCCTGGTCGAATAGATTGAGACCAATCTTTTTCTCAAGCACGGCCACAAGAATGGCAACACGATGATAGTCTACACCGGTGGTCGTCCGTCTCGGCATAGCCAGGAAGCTCTTCGTCACAAGTCCTTGAAGTTCAACAAGAACGGGGCGGGTTCCCTCTACACTCGGAACGACAACAGAGCCTGACGCATTCGAAGGTCTCTCCGCCAGGAAAATCTCTGAGGGACTCGAAACCTCCTCCAAACCAGCATCTCTCATTTCAAAGACGCCGATCTCATTGGTCGAACCGAACCGATTCTTAACCGCCCTGAGAATTCGATAGGAATGACCCGTGTCACCCTCGAAATAGAGCACCGTGTCGACCATGTGCTCCAGAACCCGTGGACCGGCAATCGCCCCATCTTTGGTCACATGACCGATCAAAAGGACGGAAAGGGCAGTCGATTTGGCAGTATGGATGATACGGTTAGATGTTTCCCGAACCTGGCTGATGCTTCCAGCAGCCGATTGAAGCTCTGGAGAAAAAATCGTCTGGATCGAGTCAATCACAACCACTCGGGGTTCGGTCTCTCGGATGTTCTGAAGCACGCTGTCCACAGAAGTCTCGCAGAGAACAAGGAGATCGCGGCCTCGAATGCCCAGCCGTTCGGCTCTCATCTTGGTCTGTGTGGCCGACTCCTCCCCGGAAACGTAGAGAACCTTCAACCCTTGGTTGGCCAGTCCATTGAGCACTTGCAAAAGGAGGGTCGACTTACCGATTCCTGGGTCTCCGCCAATGAGAATCACCGATCCGAGAACGATCCCACCGCCCAGAACCCGGTCGAACTCCTCAATCCCACACAGAAGTCGGTCCTTGCCATTCAATTGGATATCGGTAATCGGGTGGGGTGACTCCCCACTGCCAAGAACCTGCCACTCTCTTCTGGCTCCAGGTTGATCCGAAATTCGCTCCTCTGCCAGGCTGTTCCACTCCTCACAGTTCGGGCACCTACCCAGCCACTTGAGAGACTGAAAGCCGCAAGACTGGCAGATGTAAAGGGTCTTCGGTTTTGCCATGACCCGCTCCGGTTTCTGGACTATCCAAGGTCGACCCGCAGGATCTTAGGGACCAATCGCAGTATATCTGGCGAATCTGTGGAGTTCAAGAACATCCTTCCGCCTTCACACGGGCTAACAGTTTCTGTAACAGTGATCGGAAAACAGAGGCGTCCTGAAGCACATGACGACCTTGATCCAGCAGCTTCACCAGAAAACCTCACTTGCCGTATTTTTCTCGGGGAATATCAAAGCCCTTGAGTTTCTTGAAAAAACACGCAATGGGTGACATAACGAATATGGACGCATTAGCTGTCCGCAAATTGGCTTTTCAGGAGAATGCCCGACCACGCTCTATCGCCCGCTCTCCTTCCGTTCTGCTCAGGGTCGCTCGAGTCCGCAGCATTCACAAGAGATGATTTTGACTCTGGCCTGATTTTTTGAGAGGAAAAATCCGGCCAGCCACCAGGCCCCTTCGGGGCCATGCAATACAGATTTCACAATGAATCGCGTGGTGTTACCCAATCAATTGATCCATGCGAAACGTTGAGGCTCTTGATCTGAATCGCCCTCTCAGCGATTCAGGTCAAAACTCAGAGAGCTCACTGTGCTCTGCGAGAGATGGGAACTGACTTCATGCCCTTGTACGAATTGAGATCAGTATGAAAATCTGATGCCGAATCTGGTCAACTCCCTCGGAGAGAAAGTACAAAGTCCGGAAACTCCAATCAAAATCCAGTTGACAGCTCCGGATCTATCGAATATTTTCCGGATAACTGGTTGCTGATGCATCAGAATCAACGAACCATAGCCGCATTGAGGAGGTCTTCATGGCTAATCAGGTCTTGCTTTATTTGGGTTCCGCTCTCCTTCTCTTCTGGGGGATCGCTCACCTATTTCCAACACGGTCCGTCGTCAAGGGATTCGGGGAGATATCTCTCGATAATCGAAGAATCATCACGATGGAATGGATAATCGAAGGCGCATCGGTCATCTTCATCGGTGCGATCATCGCTTTTGTTACGTACATGGATTACACAAGTGCGATTTCGAGAGCCGTCTACTGGATTTGTTTTGTCATGCTTAACACCCTGTCTTTCATCTCTCTTCTGACAGGATTCAGGATCGACTTTCTGCCATTCAGACTCTGTCCCGTGATCTTCACCACTTCCTCGATCATGATACTGTTGGGAGGGTACGTTTAGTTTCTGGCACCCAAGCGTGGCTCTCGCACAGGTGGAAAGGTTCCGCTAACCGGTCGGTTAGGCAAACTGCGACAGAAATTCGCGGTCCGTAGCCGCTCAGCTTGGCCTTTGGGTCAGCGCGTGAAAAAGAGCCGAGAAGAAACTCATTTGCGCTATGAGATGTTTGTCGAAGGTGGTATATCTCAGGATAGAGGGCCTGGGTTAGCTGGGAGCGGACTTATCCGGATTTCAGGGTGGCGGCCTCGTTTCCTGCCTGGAGGAGGAAGGGATAAAGGTTGCTTCAGATATGGTTTGGTGAACTCTAGAGAAATATTGGATATGAAACGCTATTTGTGAGTTTTTTGAGAGCCAACATCCCTAATTCAAGATCAAACTGAACGACAATATCGAAATCGTATTTGAGTTACTGATGTATCTTCCACGTGTTAAGATCTGTTGCATCAAAAGCGTTGACGAGGCAGCGATGGCTGTCCGATATGGCGCCTCTGCTATTGGGTTGGTCTCAGAAATGCCAAGTGGTCCCGGTCCCATCCCGGAATCGTCCATTGCTGAAATTGCGTCAACCATCCCTCCAGGGGTGGCAACCTTCCTCCTGACAAGCTTGACCGATACCAGAAAGGTAATCGAGCAGCAGAGACGTTGCCGAACGAACACCATTCAGCTCACAGATCGCCTTCAAACCGGAACCTACGCCGAACTCCGGGCTGCTCTTCCCGGCATTCGTATCGTCCAGGTCATTCATGTAATATCCGAAGCTGCCATCAAAGAAGCGAGAGAAGTCGCCCCTGAAGTTCATGCAATTCTTTTGGACTCGGGGAATCCGAATCTGCAGAAAAAGGAACTCGGTGGTACAGGGAGAACTCACGATTGGGACATTAGTCGAAGAGTAAAGGAAAGCGTCAGAGTTCCCGTGTTTCTCGCCGGTGGTCTGCGGGAGGATAATGTTGTCGAGGCCATTCGGACCGTCAAACCGTATGCTGTGGATACATGCTCGGGAGTTCGAACAGACGGCGATTTAGATGAAGAAAAAACAGCGGCATTCTTTGAAAAGGTTAGAAGCGGAGCCGCAGGTATAGGCGATGGCATGAATGCTCAAGAGCAGCATGAGCAGCGTATCGATTAGGAAAATCATCAGTATTGCCCACGCTACAGCCGCGTTGCCAAGAAATCCTCTTTTATTCGCTCACTTCCTTGCGTCCATGGAATCTCGGGACCAGAATTCTGTGGTAAAGGTCTGGTGGATGCAAAAAAACAAAGGTTGTGGATCTTCTTGACTGATGGTTAACAGGGTCGTTTTGATCGTGATGGATAGTGTCGGTGTGGGCTACATGCCCGACGCATACCGGTTCAACGATGACGAAGTCAATACGCTTCTGCATATTTACCAAGAAAGGGGAAGGTTGGAAATACCGAACCTCTGCTCACTCGGCATCGGGAGAATAGTCAATGTCGATTGCAGGCGGGACGAAATAATCGGTTGCTACGGTAAGATGGGTGAACGATCCCCTGGCAAGGATACAACAACCGGGCACTGGGAAATCGCGGGAGTTGAACTTGATTTCTCCTTCCCGACATACCCAGATGGATTTCCTCAAGGTGTCATCGAAGAATTCGAGAAAAGAATCGGAATCCGAACACTTGGCAACTACCCCTCCTCTGGAACCGAGATTTTGAAGGAGCTGGGAGCTGATCATTTAGAAACGGGCTATCCCATTGTATATACTTCTGCCGATTCCGTTTTTCAGATAGCTGCACATGAAGAGATCGTGTCCTTGAAAAAACTCCACGAATACTGCAGGATTGCAAGAAATATGCTGACCGGTAAGCACGCTGTGGCAAGGGTTATTGCAAGACCTTTCACGGGATCGCCAGGAAAATTTGAAAGAGACAATGCTGCTCGTAAGGATTTCTCCCTCGCCCCTCCAGACGAAACGTTACTTGATATATTGAAGAAAGAGGGGTTTTTCGTTGTCGGTATAGGGAAGATCGGGGATATTTTTGGACACAGAGGGCTGACTGAAGAAGTCCATACAGATGACAATAGAAATGGGATTGATCAGACAATTGCGTCGATAAAGCAATATAGAAACAAGAGGGGTCTCATATTCGTGAACTTTGTGGACTTTGATACGGTCTATGGACACCGGAGAAACGTTGAAGGCTATGCGAGAGCCTTAGAGGACTTTGACCGTAGAATCCCACAACTGATGAATGCTTTATCGAAAGATGACATCCTGATCATTACAGCCGATCATGGCTGCGACCCCACTTACAGAGCGCACACAGATCATACTAGGGAATACGTGCCGCTACTCCTATATGGAGAACTGGCCAAAAAGAATGCGAACCTCGGTACACGGGATACATTTGCTGACTGCGGTCAGACAATCGCCGATATGCTCGGAGCGGGAAGATTGAAATTTGGAAAGAGTTTCAAAGGGGAGGTAGTCTTTGCATAAGACTGTTATTGAAGCAGTTCGGAAAATAAGAGGTCGAACAAATATTGAGACCAAAATCGGAATCATACTGGGAACCGGTCTTGGAACCCTAGTTGATGAGCTTAGAGGCACTGCGTCAATCAAGTTCGATGAGATTCCAAATTTTCCCGTATCCTCGGTCGAGGGCCACAAGGGGGAGGTCCTTTCTGGAAGTCTTTCCGGGGTGAGTATTCTGGCATTTTCAGGCAGAGTCCACTATTACGAGGGTTATAGCATACACGAGGTATGTTTTCCTGTAAGGGTTATGGCAGGACTTGGAGTCGAAATACTCATCATTACGAACGTCGCCGGAGCGATAAACGAATCCTATTCACCTGGGGATATTATTGTCATCAGCGATCACATAAACTTGATGGGTGATAATCCTCTGAGAGGCACGACTCATTTTGTTGATATGACAGAGGCATATAGCCGTGAACTGAGAACCCTGGCCCATCGTACTGCCGATGGGCTGGGTATGAAGCTCAGGGAAGGCGTCTATCTCGCGTTGCCTGGGCCCTCTTACGAGACCCCTGCCGAGATAAGGATGTTGCGAAATACGGGAGCTGATATCGTCGGCATGTCGACCGTACCGGAAGTTATCGTCGCAAACAGCCTGGGAATCAGCGTGCTTGGCCTATCCATGATTACCAACATGGCGGCGGGTATTACCGGAATGCCGCTGTCTCATGAGAAGATTATTGAGGCAGCTCACAACGCTGCAAATAAATTCAAAGGTCTCGTGGGCGCAATCATTGAGAATCTGAACAGTAAACTGGAGTCGAATCAGTAGATGTACGTTTCCGAATTCATAAAGAAAAAGAGAGATGGAATCGAACTGTCCAAAGATGAGATAGATTACATGATCTACGGATTTGTCAAAGGTGAAATTCCCGATTACCAGATGGCAGCCTTCTTGATGGCCATATATTTTAGGGGAATGAGCCCTGCGGAGTGTGTCGACTTGACGATGGCCATGGTCGATTCGGGCGACAAAGTCGATTTATCCGGAATAAAAGGCTTTAAGGTTGACAAACATTCAACCGGGGGGGTGGGCGACACGACGACACTCGTGCTTGCCCCGCTTGTCGCGGCAAGCGGAGGAATCGTTGCGAAGATGACGGGAAGGGAACTCAGTCATACAGGCGGTACGGTAGATAAACTGGAGTCTATCCCGGGGATGCAGGTGGAGCTATCGAAGGAGAAATTTGTTGAAGTCGTCAATCGTATCCACGTGAGTCTGATAGCCCAGACAGCTAGTTTAGCTCCCGCTGATAAGCATATATACGCTCTCAGGAACCTAACCGCCACTGTTGATTCTATCCCACTTATTGCAGGCTCCATTATGAGCAAGAAACTGGCAGCGGGTTCAGATGGAATCGTGCTTGATGTGAAGACCGGGGCAGGTGCCTTTATGCGGAAGTATGAGGATGCCCTTGAGCTTGCCAGAACCATGGTGAACATTGGGGAGGGGAGTGGCAAAAAGGTCGTGGCGCTGATCACGAGTATGGAGCAACCTCTAGGATACGCCATAGGTAATGCCATAGAAGTAAAAGAGGCCATTGATACCCTAGGGGGAGTCGGCTCAAAGGACCTTGTTGATCTTGCAATTGAATTGGGGAGCAACATGCTCCTGATTTCTGGCGTCGTATCTTCCAGGAATGAAGCAGTAGAGAGAATCCAGAGGAATATTGAGACAAAAAAAGGTCTGGAAAAGCTCGGTGAATTGATCGAAGCGCAGGGGGGCAACCGAGAGGTTATAGAAAATCCCGACCTGCTCCCCCAACCCAAAGTGAGGATTGAAGTCAAATCGGCGTCTTCGGGTTATGTAGAAAGAATAGATGCATTGGAAGTTGGGCTCGCCTCAAAGATACTGGGTGCTGGCAGGAAAACAAGAGATGCGCCCATTGACCTTTCCATCGGGATATATCTTAAGAAGAAGGTGGGAGATGAAGTGGGGGAGGGTGAACCTCTGGCGGTCCTTTATTCCGATGGCGATAAAGACAAGATTGAACCAGCAAAAGAAAGGCTTTTGAATGCCTACACCATAGGAAATAACATCGTGGCGCCACCCAGACTTTTTTACGCACGAGTTACCAAAGAGGGAGTGGAAGAGTTCATAGGAGAGAAATAAGCCGAAGATGAACGCTCGCCAGCGTCAATTTGAACAGGTCTTAAAGACATTTCCTGATGCGGCTCGGGACCCTCTGCGCTCGGTCACCAGCAACGCGGGAAAACTCACCGCAGCTCAGTGTAAAACACTCACGGAGATTCTGGGAATCCATGTGGAGGATCTCATGGTTCGGCTTCTTCCGGTAGCGAAACTGTATGCGATTGCCCCAATCTCTCACTTCCAGGTTGGAGCCGTGGCCAGGGCTCGCGTTCAGGCCGGGGCAGACGAATATGACCTGTATCTTGGTGCCAACATCGAGTTTGCAGGCCAGGCCTTGAGCCAGGTGGTGCACGCCGAGCAGGCTGCGACGATGAACGCGTGGCTGCGGGGAGGAGTGCAACTTCAGTCGGTTGCCGTTTCCGCATTTCCCTGTGGGTACTGTAGGCAGTTTCTCCACGAGTTTGAGGGAAGCGACGCTCTCATGATCATCACGCCTTCCCAGCAATCCCGAGGGTTTCGCGCATCACCACTCTCTGAATTCCTGCCGGATGCTTTCGGCCCGCATGACCTCAAGAAGAAGGCGGGCCTGATGGCAGCTTTGGAAGTTCAGCGAAGCCTGACTCTGAAGACGGCTTCAGCCGACACTTTGATCCTTGAGGCGCTGTCCGCTGCCAATCAAAGCTATGCACCTTATACGAACAATCACTCTGGCTGTGCGATTCAGGCCAGGGACGGACACTTCTATAAGGGCCGTTATGCGGAGAATGCGGCATTCAATCCAAGCCTGCCCCCCCTCCAGACGGCAATCTCTTGTATGAACATGAGCAACCTTGCAGGCGATCGAACGATCACAAGAGCGGTTTTGGTGGAAAAGCTCTCTGGAAGCGGGCAACGAGATATCACGGAGCTGGTCCTCAGGTGCTTCGCTCCCCACGTAAGCCTCGAATATTTCGAGGCCGAGTAAGCGGTAAGAGGAAGACGCATAACCCCTCTCTCCCCTGTCGCAGGTTCCGCCATTACGGCGAAGCTGGGCTGAACACAGGTCTATATCTATTGAATAACTTGCCCGATACAATAGAGATAATATGACGGGGAGTCACGACGGATTCAGGAGAGGATTTCATGGACAATCCGAAGATTTGCGTTGTCGGTGCATGTCATCTGGATCTCATGAGTTATGTGCCCAGGTTACCCCGCATGGGCGAGACATTGCATGGAACCCGTTTTCACGTGGGATTTGGAGGTAAAGGAGCAAATCAGGCGGTCATGGCTGCCAAACTCGGGGGTAATGTGACCATGATCGCTAAACTCGGACAGGATGTCTTCGGACAAGATACCTTCAAGAATTTCGCGCAGTGGGGGATTAAGACCCAACACATATATTCCACCGAGCAAGCTTTTTCTGGCGTTGCCACAATAGCCGTAGATCCGGATGGTCATAATGCCATCATGATTGTCACGGGGGCAAATGATCTATTGACCGAGAAGGAGATTGAAGCCGCGCGTTCTGCCATAGCTGAAGCTCAGGTTTTGGTCTGCCAACTGGAGATCCCTCTGGAAATCAGCCTGGCCGCCCTTCGCATCGCCCGCCAGGTTGGTGTCAAAACCATTTTCAACCCGGCACCCGCACGTCCAAACCTGCCCAATGAAGTCTATCAATTGAGTGATATCTTCTGTCCCAACGAAATCGAGACGAAACTTCTAACCAATATGTCGGTTGAAACGTTGGAAGAGGCTGAAATTGCGGCTCGTCTCCTTGTTGAACGAGGTGCCGGTGCGGTAATCCTGACCCTTGGGGAGCAAGGCAGTCTTCTGGTGACTGATAGGGAGACGACGCATATACCGGTGGAATCGGTGAAAGCCCTGGATACCACAGGTGCGGGTGATGCATTCGTGGGTAGCCTGGCCTATTTCCTGGCATTGGGAAAACCACTGGCCGAGGCCGCAAAACGGGCTAACAGGGTAGCCGCCATCAGCGTGCAATCCTCGGGTACCCAGACGAGCTTTCCCGAAGCAAAAGACCTTCCCCCCGACATATGCGATTATCCACGGGATAGCATGCGGAGAAACTCCCTGGGCGAAGCAGATAGAACTCCGAGTCTGAGTGCTTCTGAAATGGCAAAGTATATCGACCACACCCTGCTAAAACCTGAAGCACCTTATTCGGCGTTCGATACACTCTGCGATGAGGCGATACGGTATGGGTTTAAAGCGGTGTGTGTCAATTCAAGCCGTGTGGCATATGTTGCCAAGATAGTCCAGGGGACCGGGGTCAAGGTCTGCTCCGTGATCGGATTCCCCCTTGGGGCTATGGACACCCGTGCCAAGGCTTTTGAAGCCAGGAGGGCCCTGGAGGACGGGGCAAACGAATTGGACATGGTCCTCAACATCGGCGCACTGAAGGCTGGGGATCTCAAAACCGTGGAAGAAGATATTCGGTCTGTGCGTCGAGCAGCCAAAAGCCCAGCCGTTCTAAAAGTCATCATAGAAACCTGCCTCTTGACGGATCATGAAAAAGTCCTGGCCTGCGAGATAGCGAAAAAGGCAGGAGCTGATTTTGTTAAGACCAGTACGGGCTTTTCAAGTGGTGGTGCCACTGTCAAAGACGTGACCCTCATGCGGAGGGTCGTGGGCCAGAATATGGGGGTGAAGGCGAGTGGCGGAATTAAGGACTTTGCTACAGCATCAGCCTTGATAGCCGCAGGAGCCAATCGCATCGGAGCAGGAGCCGGGGTAGATATCATTGAGGGCGCTCCGAGCCGGAATGACCCGTCGCGATCATGAGTCCGATCTCTTCCCTTCTGGCCTGAGCACCTTCAAAGAGGCCGACGATCCTGCCTTTAGACATGACGGCAATCCGGTCACTCAGTGCCATGATCTCGTCTAAATCCTCAGAAACAAGCAGAATGGCGGAACCTGCTTTCCGGAGCCGCATGAACAATTCCCATGTATGATCGATGGCTTTTGCATCGAGTCCCTGGGTGGGGTAAACGGCCACAATGCATTTCGGCATTCTCCACGTCTCTCGTCCCAATATGAGTCGCTGAATGTTGCCTCCAGAGAGTATCCGCGTCTGGGACCTCCAAAAATCGGAGACAAGGGCGCCGAATCTGGACACGATCTCTTTTGCGTGCCCTGTTATATAGGATATATTGACGAAGGACCCCTTTGAAAATGGAGAAACCCTGATATCTTTCAGGACGACGTTTTCTGCGACTGTCATGGGCTCAATCACACCCATTTCGCGTCGTTTCTCTGGAATAT
>CAYFYO010000046.1:0-31076 GCA_964347335.1 uncultured Thermodesulfobacteriota bacterium | reverse complement strand
GGACATAGGGGATGTCCACCGTCACACGGTCGGCGTCGCCGTGTTGGAGCATGAGTTTTCGAGTGCTCCACTCCTTGACATATTTGACGATAGCGGTTTTCAGGGCCGGCTTGGGACCCCAGTATCCCTCGAAGCGTTCGAATACAAATTGCTTGGAGGGTTCCCAGAGTTTCATGGTGAATGGGCCTGTACCATTCTCGGTCTTTTGCAAAGGCTCATGACCGGGAGGGGGATTGTTGTACTTTGCGGCGTTCTCGATTTTGCCATCCCAGCAGCCCTTGGAAATCGCCCATTCTCTGTCCAGAATCGATGAGGCAGAATAAGCCAATATGCCCATGAGGGGTGGATACGGCCTGGGCAGGTGGAAAATCACGCGATCGCCGTCGACTTTCAACGCCTTATCGATGGCTTCAAATATGTCTTCGATCATTTCGCCATCACGGTCCCGTGTCGAATGCCTCCCCGTGAGCGCCTCTATCAGCATCCACATGGGACCCCCGTCGGGATCGACAATCATGCCGCGTTTGAATGAATAGGCCACATCATCAGCCGTCAAATCACTGCCGTCATGGAATTTGACGCCCTTCCGTATGCGAAAGGTATAGGTCTTGCCATCGGCTGAAATCCCGCCGTTCTCGATCGTCGGTACTGCTGTGGCCAAGACGGGAATGAATTGGTCCGTTTTGGATCCGTCAAAAAAAACAAGCGTTTCATACATGTTCCAGATCCGCTGAGAGCACGCCGAGTCATAGCAGACGGCGGGATCTAATGTCCGAACCGTACCGTAGGTAGCCAGGACGAATGTGTCCGGGTTCTTAATTCCCGCTTCGGCGCCGAGGAGGCTCATCACCAATAAACCAGAGGAAATGGAGATTATCTTGAACTTTTTCATGATCCCTCCTTCCAGGGACCTCCTGGGCTATCGGTTGAGCGGTTGGACACCCTTCCAGCGGAGTTTTTCGACTTTTTCTGGAACCGGCCCGTCCGTTCATTACCCCCGGCACCGGCCCGTATATGTTTTCAGGTTGACTCCCCTTTTGGGGTATTCAATTGTGATCTGGCACACCGCCCGAGTAAAATCGCTGAAGGTCCATTAAACGAGTCTATCCAGCGGCTCTAGATGAAGCCTTTTCCCCGTGTAGGGGTGTTTGGCTGCAACCTCCTCGTCTAGCTCAACCCCCAGCCCAGGCTTTGTTGGCGGAATGATACAGCCATCTTCCCACTGGATGGGCTCTTTCAGGATCTCAGCGTGAAAGCCGCTCCAGGTCTCTATGCCCTCCTGTATCAAGAAGTTGGGACTGCAGGCATCGATTTGAATGTTAGCAGCGCCTTCAATCGGTCCACAATACAGTTGGGGGGCAATCTGAGCGTAGTGCGCTTCGGCCATACCGGCGATTTTTTTGGCCTCAAGGATCCCACCGACTCTCCCCAGAGCCATTTGCAGAATGGAAGCCGCCTGTTTGTCAAGTAAGCGGGCAAACTCATACTTGGTTGCAAGCCTCTCTCCGGTTGCGATGGGGATTCGGGTCGAACGGGCAACTCTTGCCATTTCGTCGACATTCTCTGGCGGCACCGGCTCCTCGAACCATAATGGGTCAAACTTCTCCAACCGCCTGGCCAAACGAATGGCACTCGAAGTGGTCATCTGACCATGTGTCCCGATAAGCAGGTCGCATTTGTTGCCGACGGCTTCTCGAATGTTCTTCACGTACCTCTCCGCGTTTTCCAGTGCCTCCAGAGAGAGCTGTCTCGGGTCAAAGGTTGAATAGGGCATAACCGGGTCAAACTTGAGGGCGGTGAAACCCTGTTCAACATACTCAGCCGCTCTCTTCGCAGCGAATTCGGGGTCACGATATACGTCTTTTTTGTCTTCTTTCCTCGCATAAATGTACGTATAGGACCTTAACTTCTCGTGAACCTGGCCACCTAGCAGTTCATAAATGGGCTTGTTGAGTTCTTTCCCAATAATGTCCCAGCATGCCATCTCGATTGCGCTCAGCACACCCATCATCGTTAGGTCAGGGTGCTGGCTATAGCCGCTCGAGTAAACGATTCGCCACAGCCTTTCTATTTTGAACGGGTCAGAGCCAACAACACACCGCTCACCCACATCCTCAATCATTTTTGTCACCATGTTCGGGTGAAAGGGGACACCATAGGCCTCACCAAAACCCTCGACCCCATCATCAGCGGTAAGCTTTATGAATACCCAGTAGGGTCCTCCGTAGTGGGGTGGCGGATTCTCCACCACAAATGTCTTCATATCCTTAATTTGCATGAGCGACTTATCCTCCTTCGAGAGACAATACGGGGGCGGCCCCTCCCATCAGACCAGAGCTCTCCCTCAGGATTGCCTCTACTCCTCTCCCGCATCGATAGCATCCAGACAGGGTCGTCTAGGAGCCGACAAGGCACTCCACATCGATGGCGATGGTGTCAGACAGAGCGGACGGGTCCCCTTCCAGTGCTATCATGGGGTTGGGTTACCCTGAAATCTCTGTGATGTCAACCGAATTTTCAAGGGAGTCTGTTGACGGATCAAGTCAGAGGTTGGATATCAGTTCTATGGGGAGAGGGCCCGGTGAAATGGAGGGAAGGGGAATTGACTTCGTCCTTGGATCTGCTAACATGATTTTGAGTGGATTCCGGTCCGATCGGAGGGGTATTTCGGCATCGTTAAAGGCCTATGGGGACCTGAAGCTCATAAAGCCTGCGATCCACACTGTCCAGCCGAGAAAAGAACCTTATCCATATGAGAAGTTTGAAGGGAAGATCATGACAGACAAGACGGCAGACCTTGCCGGGCCTGGAATCGGCGACTACGGAGAGCTGGAGAAAATCCTGCCACGAGAATACCGTTCTCTCTTGACCCCGAAGGAGACACAGCGTGCCATTAATGCTGTGAAAAACCATATCGAGGAGCATCTGTGCCGGGAGCTCAATTTGATGATGGTGACGGTTCCTCTCATGGTCGACGTTGAAAGCGGCGTGAATGACTACCTGGACCGTGATGGCTCACGGACTCCGATTCAGTTTCACATTTCAAACGACTACGACAAGAACCCGATCGATGCCCAAATCGTGCAGGCTGCGACCAAATGGAAGCGTGTGGCGCTCAAGCAGTTTGGGATGGTAGTGGGGGAGGGTCTTTGCACCGACATGCGCGCTGTGCGCAAGGATTATTTCCTCGACCACGATCACAGCGCCTATGTGGACCAGTGGGACTGGGAGCTCGCGATAACGGAAGAAAAGCGGAACCTGCAGTTTCTCACGGGAGTCGTGGAGAAGATCTGGAAGGTGCTCATCGGGGCGGAGGCTCATGTCCACGAACTCTTCCCGCAGTTGAAGACGGATAAGTATCCCAACCTGCCCCAGAACCTTACCTTCTTCCATGCCGAAGACATCCTTGACCGGTATCCTGACTTGCCGCGTAAACAGCGCGAGACAGAGATTCTGAAGGAATACCCGGCAATCTTCATCTATGGGATTGGATGGGTCCTCGAGGACGGCTACCCCCATGAAATGAGAGCGGCAGATTACGATGACTGGGTCACGGAGACGGTGTCCCGGGACGACAGACCGATGCATGGCCTTAATGGGGATATTCTCGTCTGGAACCCGGTCACAAAGCGGCGTCACGAACTCACATCGATGGGTATCCGGGTGAACGCCGAGACGCTCAAGAAGCAGCTGGAGATTACCGGCCAGCTCGATTTCCTCAAGTTGCCATACCACCGGGCCATCATAAACAACGAGCTCCCCCTCAGCATCGGTGGTGGTATTGGTCAGTCTCGCACTTACATGCTTCTGCTGAGGAAGGCACACCTCGGAGAGGTGAGTGTCTCTGTGTGGCCAAAGATACTGAAGGAGATGTGCAGGAAGAAGAACATCCACGTCCTCGAGTGACCCGGTGTCGCGACTCGAGGGATCGTCTCTCCGTATTGACAGGGACTTCCTTGTCTGCTATTTGGTTTTACAGTATTTGACAGCGTTGGATGTTACATCTCGAAAGTCCGATAAGAGGAGATAGCCCATGCGAGTGAGATTGTTGATGAACATGGTGATCCTTTTTGTTGGGGCACTTTTGCTTTTCCACGGCGATGATACATTCGCTCAGTCGTGTGATGATATATACGTCGTCAAACCCCCCAATAATGAGGGCGGAACATTCTTCTTAAGCCTGGAGCGTGATCCGAAAACCAACAGGTTCCCGCGAGGGGGTTATATCCAAACCATGACACCGATCAAAGTCGTCCGAAAGGACGGCAGATTGGCCGAAAAGTGGATCTCGGAAAAGAGACGGGGGCGTCAGTATCTGTACGTCGAGTTCGTTGGTTCCGATGGGTCGTATGGATACATCAAAAGGACGTCGATCACCCCTCTGGTGAGTCTGTTCAAGTCCAAGAATCAGTCTCTGGACTGTAATTCACCCGACAAACTCGTCATTCCGATCAGTCCCATCGAAGATGTGACCCTATTCAATCGTCCAGAGGATAGATCGGTCGTACCGGTCGGAATTGGAGGATTCTCCCGTTCTTTCCCGGATATCGTTTTCACCGATGAAAAACACGATTATTGGGCCAGCGAGGATCCCACCCAAAGGATACCATTCTATCAGGTTCGGTTTTCTCAGGAGAGAGAAGACGGGACTTTCCGGGAGAGGGAGGCCCTCATCAGGGTCGAAAGAGAAAACAAGACGTATCGTTTCTTCCCGATCAATCCCGAGGTATACCAACCCGTGAGAATTCTGGCCGATGTGAATCTCATCGATAAACTCAGGCGTTTCTTTTCACGATTCTTCACTGACATTGACGAAAACCAATTGGCAAGAGGACTGGGTAAATCATGTGACGAAGAATTCAGCATGGAAGTCCGTGGCGAGGTGGGTGCAGAAGCCCCGCTGGATTTCGTTAGAATCGGCGGCGGAGTCGAGGTCAAAACGGTCATTAGGTATCCAATAGGCTTTCGGTATTGCTTGGATTCTTACCAAGGGTTTGTATCCGGTGGAAAGAGCGATGTCTTAAAGACGGTCCGGTGCGAGGAGAGTTCGACGACGGACTGGTATACAGACAGGCTCACGGTGACTGGCATCGGAGAGAAGGAAGAAATATTCGAGATATTCCAGCACCAGCTTGAAGAGCGCCTCGAAGCATACTTTGAGAAGCCGGATACGACGGGTATCTCCGGCATCAAACGTGAGAAAATGGTGGCACTGAGAGAAATAGAAGAGGGCAGCGGAAGGGATTATTTTACGGCGTTTTCAAAACTCGGTGGCTACCTGGATGAAAATTTCTTCGATGACATCGAATTGGGCACCCTTGAGAAGCAGCAATTCAAGAGCTTGATCATGAGACTCATCGTGGACTGCGGCAGGTAGAAGGGAGCCGGGTTCGGAGTTTCGTCGTGGGTTTTTCGCGCATCATTCCCCGCACAAGCTGCCTCCGTGACGATCATTCATTCCTCACTCGATCCTGCGAACATTGGTCGGGCTGTGAACCCGGGTCAGACTCGCGTTTTGAGTTTTTGGAAGGTTTTCTTCCTTAACTGCTTGACAATCTGGGAAATAATAGGTAATCTTAGGTCTGTAAGTGTAAAGAGTTCTGGTTTGGATTGGAATAGAAGCAAGCCGCATAGCTCTCCAAGCTTAGGCGGTTTTTTTGTTGAACCAAGGCTGGGCTCTTGCATCTTATGAGCACAAAAAGGAAGGGGGTGAGAAGAGATGCCCAAGGGTCGAGTCAAATGGTTCAATGAGCGAAAAGGGTTTGGATTTATTTCCCGCGATGATGGCGATGATGTGTTCGTTCATTTCTCGGCGATCAAGCAGGATGGATTCAAGGTTCTTTATGAAGGGGACGAAGTCGAGTTCGAAATTACCGAAGGAAAGAAGGGCCAGCAAGCAGTTGACGTGGTGAAGTGCTAAGCATTCGGAAAGCGGCCATTCAGACCCCGGGAGGATTTGAGAATCCCGGGGTCTCTTATTGCGGCTAGCTGGTGAACTCGCGTTTGCTGCGGACGGGTAGATGACAGCTTTGATGAGGGGGTACAGGTGGCTAGGAAAAGGAGATACCCTCCCCGGAGGGGTTTCAAAAAGCGAGTTTACAAGAAATCCTTTAAGGCCGTCTGTGCCCGCTGTGGAAAAGAGCTGATGATGGAGGTCTCCCCCCCTCCTGAGAAGACACTTATATGCCTGGACTGTTTTACCAAGTAAGGAAGAAAATGAACTCAAGTCAGATCAAGCGCACTGCGGACACCTTCGGATTGTTTGAGGAGGAATTCGGGTTTGATGAGGAGGCGTCTGAATACGAGGCCGAGGAGACGTATCCAGATGTCGTAGATAGCGAGCTCACGGCATCCAGAAACCTCCCCGCCCCACCGTATTCCTCGGCGGAGGCGTATTTCCGAGAGGTGGCGCAAACGCCCCTCCTGAGCAGAAATCAGGAATGCGATCTTTCCAAAAAGATCGAGGAGGGCGAGAAACGGGCGAAGCGCCTCTTGCTCCAGAGCCCAGCCGGCATGGAATGGATTATCCAAACTGCGAATCAGTTGGAGAGGAGCGAAATCCGGGCTGGAGACGTTATGGAAATCCGCTCCCCTTCCAATGGCAGGGAGGAGGGGAGTCATTCTTCTCTCCGAGAGCGATTTATTTCTTCCGCGAGGCAACTTCTCCAATTGTGTTCAGCGGGCGAGCCACCCGGGGAGAAAATCGATCGTACCGAGGGGGAGAAGGGCGTCAATTCGTGGATGGCAGAACGGCTTCGGCATGAGGTGGTTGTTGGCGGGCTCTTCGATCAGATTCCAATCAGAAAAGACATCTTGAATGATCTCTATGTCGGCCTTCGGGACCGGGTCGATCTCCGAGAAAAGGGTGGGGCAGCGTCCTGTTCTGCTGACACTCGACAGAGCCTTGAGAATCTTCTGTCTGCCGTTGAAAAGTCTCGAGAGAAAGTCAAACAGGCAAAGGACGACTTTGTGAGGGCCAACTTGAGATTAGTTATCAAGATTGCCAGATCCTACAGTAACCGAGGGCTCTCTTTGTCTGATCTGATTCAAGAAGGGAACATCGGCCTGATGAAGGCGGTCGATAAATTCGATTACCAGAAGGGGTACAGGTTTTCCACCTACGCCTCTTGGTGGATTCTGCAACGGATCACTCGGGCTATTGCCGAACAGGCGAGAACGATCAGAATGCCGGTCCATGTTCTCGAAAATGAAACGAAGGTGGCGAAAACCTTTCGCAGTCTGCTCAATCAGCTGGGTAGAAAGCCGACATACTCGGAGGTTGCAGAGGCTGCCAATATGCCATTGGAAAAAGTCAAAAAGACCTCTCAGATCCGCATGGAACAGCCCACCTCTCTCGATGCAACTGTGGGCGACAGCGATACGGAATTCGGAGATTTCATTGCCGATGAGGACGCTGTCTCACCCCTTGAGAAGACGATACGCACCAACCTCACCCGGGAAATCAGAGAGGTCATCGCCTCTCTCCCTCCGAGGGAGGCCGAGATTCTGAGAATGCGTTTCGGAATTGATCAGAGTCGGGAATACACCCTGGCAGAGTTGGGTTTTCAGTTTGGCATCAGCCGGGAACGGATCAGACAGATTGAAAATGCAGCTTTGAGAAAACTGAAGGCCCATGGGTCAAAAAAGCGGTTGATAAGCTTCTACGAATAAGACCGGGTTGGTACTCTCTCTCGGGGAGTGTGATTTTGTGGCGAGACCCGAGGAATGTCAAATAGGGGGATTCGCAAATAGGTCCATGTCATTTTATGACTCGGGGCAATGGGCCAGACATTTCATCCTTCTCGCGTTACTCTCCTCACCGTTCTTCCTCCCTTCCTGCATGACCCGATTCCGTCCCATCTTTTTGGCCTGGTAAAGCGCCTCGTCCGCGGCCCTCACGGTATCTTCAGTCGTTGTGTGGACGTGGTTTCGGCCGGCCACACCAATGCTCACGGTGATTTTGACCTCCTCCCTTCCTCCGGTAGGCCGGGCCTTCTCCTTAGGCTTGTGGAGCGGGCGATTCTCTCCCCGGATCGTGAATTTCGAGGCTTCTATGGATTTGCGAAGACTCTCCAGGAGGGGAAGCGCCTGTTGGACTTTGCAGCCGGGCATGAGGACGGCAAACTCCTCACCTCCATACCGGAAGGTCTGGCCGAATGGCAGACCTTGAAGTCGAGAGGCGATGAAGCGAAGCACTTGATCGCCGACTTGATGCCCGTAGCGATCGTTGAAGCGCTTAAAGTGGTCCACATCGATCATCGCCACGACGTACTTTCTCCCCAGCCTCTTGAGGCTTTCCTCAAAAGCCCGACGGGCCGGTATCTCTGTGAGTTCATCCAGGTATGCCCGCCTTAGGGTCACGCCGTATAAGCCGCCCAGGAGGAAGACAGAACTGAAGGAGAGAAAGATGGGCCACGGAGCTGGCGATATAGGCCCGGGCCACATTGGCTCGCCGTGTAGAGACGCAAGCCCGAGTGATATGAGGGATCCTGTCCAGGGCAGGAGCATCGCCCGTGCTTCCGCGGGGGGAAGGGTCCAAAGTGCCAAAAGTGCCAGGAGTGTGGACAGGCTTTTTGCCCCACCGGGGATCTTGGCCAGATAGACTGCGCATAATGAAGCAAACTCATGGTTCGAGGCCCAGATGAAGGCTCCCACCCAGACGGCGACGGTTGCTCCAAGACGTCCCCATCCCCACAAACTCTTGAGACTCGCTTCAGGCCAACTCAGCAGGAGGGGAAAGGCCCAGGGCAGAAAGAGGGCGAGTCCCTCTCTAACACCTTCGGGAGCTGGCCCATCCTGAAAAGGAAACGTGAGCATGAGGTGGGTGCCCATGAGCAGCAAAGCCAGGAGGGTCACCTTATCTTGGCAAACGTGGGATCCCCAAAAAGCGGTAATCGCCAGAACGAATAGGGGAAGGTGGGGAAGCCCACCCACGATTTTGCCCTGAAAGGTCTCGGCCCACCAGCTTTGAAGGGAGTCTGGTACGAGAAGGAGGAGCAGCACCGCGCCAACCAGGCATCCGAGAGATAGCCCCCAAATCACGTATCTTTGCATCTTCTTCCTTGATTCGATTTGCCCACGGAATTTCGAACCAGGCGAATCTTTGACCGATTTTTCATGTCACAAAAAAGACCGGACCTCCGTGGTTGTGCGGAAAGCCCGGCCTTAGACTTTGCTGTTCGATTCCTTCGGCGGCCCGGCTGACCCGTTCGTTGGGTTCCGTGGCTTTCCGTCCCACCCTCACAGATGGTTTGGCTTTATCAAAGGATTTCTCGGTTTTCTCTTGCGAATGTTATGCCAGCAGGAAAAAAGACAGGAAAATGAGTAATATTAATGCCTTATGAAAAATAGCCTTTGTCACAGTTTGACGCTCCTGTGAAACGAATTCATAGTGCTTAACAATTTTTGACACCAATTGATCACGCCGGAGGTGGGTATTTCTCTCGTGACCATGCGCAATCCCCGATGAGGGAGAGGGCTTGGCTTTTTCGCCCCACCAATGACGCTGAGTTTCTGCGGGTCTCGGCCTGGGAAACGTCTCAGGTTTAGATCATAACATCGAATTTCCTTTCGGCGGATATGCTCTCGCCCGGATGATTCACGAATCCCAAAGACTCGTGAATCATGCCGGTTAGTGTGGTGTCTCAGCAATAACTTGCATAATTCACCTGATCCCATGGTGTCCTCAAAAATCGAAATTCTAATTCCGAAAATCGAATATCGGGCGAAGCGTCCCAGCGGGGACCAGTTTGAAACAAATCCGAATATCAAATGACCGAAATTTCAAACACGTTTAAAGAATTGGAGATTTTGAATTTTGAATATTGTTTCGGATTTCGAATTTCGTACTTCGAATTTTAAACCTTGACATCTTGATACGTATGATCGGTTGTGGTCCGGTTTTCACAAATGAGTTTTGAGACGTGGTGGTGAGGAGGATCTTCAATCCTTACATATGAAAGTCCTGCCGGTTCGCGCCGCCTCTGCCAGACCATCGAGGATCCGCATATTCCGAACACTCTCTTCCGGCGAAAAATCCGGCGTGGTCTTCCCCAAGACCGCGTCGGTAAAATGCTCGACCATGAGCTGATACTCATCGGCAGCAGGGGTAACATATACCTGGCCGACCTCTTGGTCCTTATTACGGGCGGTGAACACGGTGTCCTTTTCCCAGGGGATGAAGGCATCGTGGGGAAGCTCAATGGCTCCCTCGCTGCCGACGATCGTGTATGTCTGTTGTAATGCTGACATGAAACTCGCTTCCAGTGTGGCGAGTCCACTATCTGGAAAACGGAGTAAACCCACAAAGTGAATGTCCACCCCGGCTGAATTGTACACTGCCTCTGCTTGCAGCTGCGTGGGTTCAGTACCCATTAGCCAGCGGGCGATACTCACGCTGTAGCATCCGACATCGAGGAGTGCCCCCCCACCCATTTCTGGCTTGAAGCGGGGATTTTCACCACTTGCCAGGAGATCCTCTCCCATGTTGTAACAGAAGGTAGAGCGCACGATGCGTGGCGTTCCGATGGCACCCTCGGCAACCATGTTTTTGATTCGCTGGTTCCGAGGGTGGAAGCGATACATGAAACCCTCCATTAACAACAAATTGGCCTTCGCTGCGGCATCGCCCATCTCCTTGGCTTCCTGCGCATTGCATGCCATTGGTTTTTCGCACAGAACGTGCTTGCCGGCCTTCAGCGTTCTTAGCGTCCAGGGCTTGTGGAGGTGGTTCGGAAGGGGGATGTAGACGGCATCGATTTCTGGATCGTCGAGCAGGGTCTCATAGGTATCGTAGACATGCTCAATATGATGTTTCGAAGCCACTTGCCTGGCATTCTCGGGCGAACGTGTGGCCAAGGCGTGGACTCTGCCGTTTCGGGATTTCTGAATTGCGGGAATAACGCACACCCGGGCGATATTGGCATTGCCCAGGATACCCCAGGCGATTCGCTCAGCCATCGAGTCGCTCTACCGTGCCCCCATTTGCAGCCGATCTTGCCGCCGCTTCGAGAATCGCCACCACGCGGACCGACTGGTCGAGCGGGGCAGTCAGTGGCTCCCCGGTGAGGAGATGATCGGCGAGATTTCGGTGGAAAAGATGGTGTTGCCGCCTCGGAACCGCCAGTTTCTGGAGAACGATCTGGCCGGAATGGTGGCGGCGATACAGGGTGAGGTCCGGCGGCATCTCCGTGGGTGGAATGTCGTGCTCGTGGAAGTAAAGTACGGGATCGATCTCATAAGCCGTCACATCCCGCCAGTGGCCGACAATTCCGCCCTCTGTACCGAGCAAGTACCATTTTGGCTTGCGAGCGGCGGCAATATCGGAGTGCATGAATTCGGCCTCCTGCCCCCCGGCGAAACGGATGTGTATGCGTTCCTGGTCGGCATTGGTGATGTCTGGCCACACGCGCTTCTGGCGGGTAGAAACAACCGCCTGCACCGAATCCGGTATGAGGCCCACGATCCAATCTACGTAGTGACCGCCCCAGTCATACGCGGTACCTCCAGAGATTACATCATGCGAGTGCCAGTAACCACAAGGGTGTTGAAAACTCCCCACGAAAGTCTCCATATAGAACAGATCCCCTATCAACCTATCATCGAGCGCCTGCTTAATCGCCAAGTAGTCGATGTCCCAGCGCCGGTTTTGGTGGCAACTTAAATGGACCCCTCGTTTTTCAGACATCTCGACCATGGCGGCTGTTTCCTTCCGGTTCAAGGCCAGGGGCTTTTCACAGGCGACGTGTTTATCGGCGGCCATCATTTGCAGCGACAATTCGGCATGGTTGTTCGGGGGCGTGGCAATAATGACTAGATCGATCTTTGGATCCTTTGCGAGCGCATCGGCCGAAGCATACGTTTTCACGGTTGGGAAATCCTTCCGGACCTGCCTCAGCCGTCCTGAGTTTACGTCACAAGCAGCTCGAAGGACGAGGCCCGGCGTCGCCTCGACCCCTAAGCCGTGAGCCTGCCCCACGGATGGTGCGTAACCCAAAAGGCCGACCCCCAGAGTCTGATGATTGTTGGCTGGCTGTCCCGCGAGTTGACGTAATAACCGGTAGAGGATTTGCTGGAAGGCTGGATCGCTGTGGGCTTGCAGGGTGGTGCAGGCCACCTGACCGTCGCCGACAGAACGACTGAGGAGAACAGGGCGGTGCTGATAGCGCCAATCAGCGTAGAGGACCACCTCAGTGTCCTCGACAGTCTTGTCGAGCGATTGGTAGCACCCCCTCAGATAGACGGCATCAGGCAGGCGCGTTGCCATGGGATGGTCCTTGCTCTGAAATATGACACGCAATTCGGTGACGGGTCCGACCGGCGTTGGTTTTGCCCCAAAGATGTCTGGTAATGGCCTGTCCGATAGGTGAACCAGTCCCAACCATCCACCGCCGTTAAGAACGAACTGGTTCAGGTGATCACAGTTGTGCGCAAAAGCGGCCGTATTCGCGGTGACGACGACGTCATAGGGGCTCAAGTCGTCGGGAAGTTGGGGTGCCACGGTGAGCTGGGCATGGGAGACCGATTTAAGGTATGAGAACAACGGCCCGAGCGACGCATCGCCGCTTTCAACAACGAAGTGAACAGAGATCGAAGGGTGGCTGATCATGTCGGACGACCTCTTTCAGAGATGCCTCATCCCACAGAGGATGCTTGTTTCAGGATTCCAACTGCCAACGTGGCCCTTTCTCGGTATCCTCCACCGTGATCTTCGCTCGCAGAAGGCTTTGACGTATGGCATCGGCCTCTGCCCACTGTTTGTTCCGCCTGAAGTGTTCCCTCAATTCGAGCACCTCATCGACAAGGGGAGCCAGGCAATCCGCCTCGTTTCTCGGAGAGACTCCAAGTTTCACTCCAAGTGAGACGATGAGCTCGCGCAGGATGTCCCTCGCCTGGGAGATGAACTCCTCATTTTCAAAGTCCTGCTGGGCCTTCCAGATCGTCCGATCAAGCTCAAGCAACGCGTTGGTCGCCTCTTTCGGTTCGTATTTTTCGAGGCCGACACGGAAGGCCGTCTCGAGGTCATGAACTCGATTCCAGAAGGACGAATCGTCTCTTTCCGCAGTTTGTCCCAGATTCGATGCCTCGGGAGTCGCCGCGGTCCGCTGGATTTCGACAGGTTCGCCGCGCAGAAGATCGAGAGAGAATCGGTCTCCTTTCTCGAAACTCATCTCGGCTCCACGGTGGCGGAGGGTCACGTGCCCGATTCCCTTGATCTCAGCCTCACCTTTCTCGAGGTCGATCAGGCAGGCCGTATGTTCGTCGAGACCGAAAATGCGCACGTCTTCCGGCAGCAGGGATTCGAGTTTCCGAAAACGAGGCTCACCCATGTAACAGAACCGGGTGTCGTGAGTCCCCCCTTCGGCATTGTTCCAATGGGGAATCACCACGAGATCAAAACCGAAATGGCCGAGAATATTCATCCCCTCCGCCCAGTGCACGTCGTCGCCCACCTTATAGATCTCATAGACTGGAAGGGTGAAGCACCCGACAGTCAGGGCAGCGGCACTGGCTGCAACGAGGCATCCACCGCTCTCGATCCGCTGCGTAAGGATTTGTGGAATCGACGTTTGGAGCCACTGGCGCACTGCATAGGTTGGGCTTCCGGGTCCAATCAGGATAAAGCCCGCTTCACGTAACGTTTGGAGCGCCTGTTCGGCTTCATATGGCGTGGCCGTCTCGTTTGACCTGAAAGAGGCTACCGACATTGGATGTTTGACACGAGTCGCGAAATACTCGACGGCTCTTTGTGACAACTGATCGACGTTGAGCTGGAATCCCGCCGGTGTATCGAGAAATACGGCTCGGGGGCTAACAGAAAGACCTGCCAGCAGTTCTTTGTGGACCTCCACCATGGTCGCCGTGAGCTCACCAGAACCCATGAGGGCGATGATGCCTTTTTTGGATGACACGTCAGGGTCCTTTCCAAAATCTGACCATTGTTGCGCATATGATGGAAGATGTGACGGCTCAATTCAGGCCCAGTTATAGGTTATATCGTCTGCAGTGTAAGATTCGCGTCATCAACACGTTCGAATTCCGAAATACACCGTCTCAGGTTGTCGGCAACATGGGGGATCTGATCCAGGAGGTTCACGACTGTGAATCTTCCTCGAAATTCCTGGAGTCTCTGGTAATTTTCTACAAACATCAAATAGATCGCCTTCCTGGAGAAAAACTCAATGCCGTTGAAGTCGATCACCAATCTATCCTGGACCCATCGGGTAACCTCTTTGATCCTCTTGATGAGCTCCTCAGCGGCTTTCAGGTCGATGGAACCCTCCAAACGAACGAACAAGGTACCCAACCGCTCATTACGGGTGACATAAACATTCAAGGCGTCGGTGATTCCTCGCAGTGTCTGTTGACCCTTTTGCATGGTCAATTGGCTGAGGGTGGGAATCAACGTCTGTTTCTCTTTTACCGGCAGAGAAGTATTCAATCGACTTATGATCTTGGCACTTATTGAAAGATCGCCCTTCGGCCTGCGCCTGGAGATTTCTCTAAAGGCCAAATTCGTCGCCATTCGGGTGAAGAACCTTTGCTGGGGATGGAACAATCGTTTGACGATCGAACGATAAGAGTAGGTCTCGCGGGAGGCCCAGTTGAAGCCATTCTCCAAGGTTTCCTCGTTCATCAGTCTTGGCCGATACACCACCTCTGCCCCACCGTACCGTGACCAATCCTTGTGTATGATACGACCCTCGGCCTCCATACGGTCGTAAAGGGGGGTCCCCGGAATGGGCGTGAGAATAAACAAACACGGAGCCTCAATCTTTGTCCTTTCACAAAAGCGAACCGTTCGCTCGAAAACCCCCTCATCATCGTGGTCAAATCCGAAAATCAAGCCGGCTAGAACCATGATGCCGTGATCGTGAATCTTTTCGATCGAGTCTTCGTACTCATTGACCTTGTTGAACGATTTGTGGACAGCCCGAAGGTTTTCGGGAGAGAGTGACTCGATGCCGAAAAAGAGGGATACGCATCCGCTTTTGGCAGCCAGAGCGAGGAGTTCATCGTCTTTGGCGAGGGAGATGCTCGACTGGCCGGCCCATTGCTTTTTGAGGGGAATCAGTTTCGTGAAAAGTTCTCTGGCATAGTTTGCGTTTCCCGTGATGTTGTCATCAATAAAGACGATCAAATCGTCCTTCAGCCCTTTGACCTCTTCCACCACTTCTTCCACAGGGCGGCACCGATATGTGCGCCCAAAAAACTGGGTGACGGAACAGAAATCACATCGAAAGGGACATCCCCTGGACGCCTGAATACAACTGGTCGTAAAGTAGGCCTTCCTATTCAGAAGATCCAACCTGGGACGAACCGCTGATTTCATAGAACAGAATCCCTTGGCCCGATAAAAGGGCTTGAGTCGTTCTCTCTCGGCATCGGCAAGAACATCTTTCCATACCCCCTCGGCCTCCCCGATCACGACCGCATCCGCATGGGCCTTGGCCTCCTCGGGCAAAGCCGAGGCATGAGGTCCTCCCATGACCACAGGTATCCCGCGCTGCCGAAAAGACCGGGCGATTTCATAGGCCCTTTGGGCATGAATCGTCATTCCCGTGATACCGACGAGATCAACGTCTTCTTCAAAGTCAATGGGGGTCACGTTTTCATCGGTGATGGCCACGTCGATGCCTTCCGGGGTCAGGGCGGCCAATGTGGTGAGGCTTAGGTGGGCGAACCAGAGCGTCTTCAATTCCCTCTTGGAGTGGCGTAACAGAGATTGCTCGGATGATGGATCAATCAGTCGGATCTTCATATGGAGGGCCCTTTCTTTTCGGCGATCCCTAAATATGCCATAATCTCATGAGAAGTTCCAGGTCTTCCTTTTTTGGGGTGAATAGAGGCCTCATTGGGCAACGTATCTTTGGCCTCGTAAAGCCGATGATGCGCTGATTAGCTGTTGACTGGAGAGAGGGGGAAGATTATCCTCAGGACACGACACTTTTGAAATATAGGCAGTTTCGCCCGGGGGAAAGGGGTCATCGTGGGGCAAAAGGAGTGGCGGTGGTCAGGTCGGATCGTCGGGAAATATGTTCTCGCCCACCTGCCAGGTGTGGTCGTGCTCGCTTTGGTCCTTATCCTGATCCGGCAATGGCTCAATCTGTCGTGGTGGTTTTTTGGGGGGATCGTCGGTCTTTGGGTGGTCAAGGATGTGGTTCTTTTCCCCTTTGTCTGGCGCTCGTACGACGGGACTGAACACCCGAAGAAAAGAGACTCCATGCTCGGTGCTCGAGGAACCGTCGCGGACCCGCTCGCCCCTGAGGGCTATGTCCAAGTGCATGGTGAGTTGTGGCGGGCAGAAGCCATCGAGGGAAGTCCTGCGATCGGAGAGGGGCAGGGCGTGCGGGTCCGAGGGACTCGCGGACTGACGCTCCTCGTCGAGCCTGATCATGAAAATGAGGGCGAAGCGGGTATGCCATCCGGCAACGGAGGTGAATGATGCCGAGTCCAGATCTCTACTATATAGAACGTTCGAGTGATTTCTTTCGGGGTGCTTATCGGCCACAAGCCAAGTATTCGTTGAAATTCGCAAGGAGCCTTGAGCCGGACAATGTAGCCAGAAGGACACTCGATTTCGGTGTTGTCGCCTTGCGTTTGTCCACGAAAGGGTGGGGTCGAGGGGATAACAATGGCGTACTGACATGCAATCTGAATCTGGCAAGGTCCATTAAGATCAAAAAGCACGGCCCCGTTGATGAGCAAACGGTGAGGACCCTACACTATACATTTGCGTTCAAAAGGGCCAAACGGGGTGGTTCGGTCGCCGGTATGACCGAAAGGACTGTTTTTCGAGATGTTTCTGCAGCCAGTTACTTGTCGAGAAATGGCAGGGTCGACTTCTCCCTCGAAATCGGTCTGGCGAGATCAGGCGGTGGCAATACGAACACGATCATTGAAGTGGCCACGGAGATCCTCAAAGATCCGACAGTCAGTGCAGGCCTTGCAGCCACCGTCCCATTCGTCGGGATTGCCTCTGCGGTTTTTGAGGCGCTCAGGTCGAACTTCTTCGGGAGTGGACAGGCACAGGTCATTTGGCCTCCGACGCTTTTTCAGTTCAGAGGCACAGCGGGGGTCGGGTATCCGCTGAAGGTCGGACGGTACGTCTTTGTCTCGGCGGAGCTGGATGCCGCTGAGGTCGAAGCACACCATTATTATCGAGGGGGAAGACTTATCGACGATCGAAAGCCAAAGGGAAGGCAGCAGGTGACGAATACAAACCAATTCTATCTAGACATATATGCCTCTTGATTCTTTCACATTCCCAGAGGCCACGAATGGAGTACCTCCCCAATCCCTCCCTCTCTCGTCACTGCCCTCAGATTTGCGAAATTGCCCAAGAAAGACAAATACAGTGCCCGAAGACGCTCTTGAGGAGATTCACAGAGACGTCCCGCGGCGACAAGCGTAGGGGATGATGTGCCTGAAGCGGGGCTGATTGCCTGAACTCCTAGAGTGGTATCGTCGGGTTGTCGTTGCCTCGAAGGCAGTAGCGGATACGGAACTGACATTGCTTGATGATGCATTGGACCTTAGAGACCCGATAGAAGGGCACCAGGATCGCAATCACAATGTAACAGAGAACTGAGACGATCACCGACTCCACGAGCGAGTAATTTCTAAAGACGGGTGCGTAGCAGGTTTCTCCAATATTCTGGCGCATTTCTTTCCCCCCTCCTTGGACAGGATTTGAGACCAGGGATTTTACTGGTATGAAGATCCTATCAGGTATTGTGTTGGATCCTTTATATAGGGGACTTATCGGAATGCATAAGCGATGACTTTAGGCTTCTGTTTGAGAGAGAACCAGATTTCGTATCCAGATCCTGAGAATTGATTCTCTCGCGCATATTTTCCACCCGACCCGGAGCAAAAGCTACCTAAGGCTCGTATTTTCACAAGAGTCACAAATTCCTCTAAAGAATTACTGAAGACCTTCCGATTACCCGGTTGACGTTCCGGACACATCCAATTCGAAGGGATCCTGGGATGTTCGGAGTACTGAGTAAGTGATTCCTGTCGGAACCGATCTGAAGCTAAAAAAAGTCCCCCTGGCCACGGTTTCCCTCATCATGGTCAACTGGGTGATCTTTATTTTTTTCCGGTGGGATTACCACAAGACTTTTTTCTGGGTAAGGCAATATCTTTTCTCGGTTCCTGGTGAGCAATACCCCTGGCAGCTCGTTACCTCCATGTTTCTCCACGGCGGTTTCTTACATATCTTGGGCAACACCTATTTTCTCTGGATCTTTGGAATCTTTGTAGAAGACAAGATTGGCTGGAAGGCTTACCTCTTTCTCTATTTTCTGACTGGGATTTCAGCAAACCTGGTTCATGGCATGATGGTCGGGATGTTCATGAGAGACAACCTTTTCATTCCAACCTTGGGTGCCTCGGGAGCAGTCTCGGGGGTGATGGGAGTCTATCTCTACCGGTGCTACTACTCGAAGATAAAATTTGTGATCAGTCTGTGGCTCCCGATACGGATTCAGATCCCCGCGGTGGTGGTTCTGAGCCTGTGGTTTTTGAAAGACCTCCTTGGGGGAATCGATTCCATCAGAGGCATTTACCAAAACGTCGCTTTTTGGGCCCATGTGGGTGGCTTCGCCGCTGGTCTTGGAGCGTGCAAGTATCTCAGGTATGGGATCGAGGCTCGCAGAGAAAAAGCCGAGTTCCTTGCTGAGACCAAGACGGGTCAACGCACCGGTTACGGTGAAGGGATCAAGGCTTGTGAAAAACTGTTGGAAAAACAACCCGAAAACCCGGAACTGCACCTGAAATTGGCTCGAGCACGAAGCCGGTGGAGACCCTCTCAGGAAGCCGGACGTCACTACGAGACGGCCATCAGAATACTTCTAAAGGCGAATCCGAGAGGGGCTGCAGAGATTTTCAGCGAATACTGGACAAAATATCTCACGGTGATGGAGCCTCGATACCAGGTTTCATTGAGCCGCCTGATTTACAAACACATCGACCGTGACCTTGCGGCGAAGACACTGCAGGCCCTGATTGACAGTAGCCAACCTCTGGATCTGTTCATGGAGCGGGCCCATCTCGATCTGGCAACGATTTACAATCAGCTTGGGCGTGATGACCTAGCCCATTATGTTTATGACAGATTCCTCCAGAAGTTCCCGGCATCGAAGTACAGGCAATTCGCGGAGCAGAAAGTCAGTATGAGAGCACAAATGAACTCCGTCCAGGGGTGAGAAGAATGAGGTTTGTAAGAAGTATTGTAACATCCAGGTTTTCGCATCTCACGATCGGCCTTCTCCTCCTCTATGGCCTATCACTGGCCGTAACACATACGAGCCGTTTTGAGAAGATTTTGGACAGCCTCATGTGGCGTGCCTACGCTGATTACTTTGCCAGAGATGCAAAATCTCCAGAAGGAGACTTGGAGGCCGAATTTCTCAGACAGAAATACGAGGAGCGTCTGGTCTCCCTCACACAGAACCTTTTCGATTATCGGGAACTTGGACAGCTCCAGGATTTTCTTTTTGATCGTGGTTTTGCCTATGAAGTATGGGAAAAAGATGGGGGGGTTTCCTACCTCTTGGCACCGATCCTGGAGAGCGGCAGTCACGTTGATGAGGTGCCCGAGAAGGTCGATTTTGACTACTATGTTCTCGGTGACAAGAAGATCGCGTCCTGGAAGGAGTACAGGAGTGGACTCTGGCCATCTGTTCTTGTGTCAGAAGGCGAACAAGGGGTCTATATCCACCGCGACAGCATCGAGCACATTCTTCAGCAATACTTCAATTTTCTGTGGGCGATGGACGCCCGAGGTCCTGGGGATTTCCGGTGGCCAGAATGGCCTTTGACCTATTCCCTTCACCGGGACCTTGAAGGTGTCTGTGAGAGCTTTTTCACCGATCGCCATTATCGAAGCAAAAGGCTGGCCCGGGCCTATTTTGTTGAAGAGGGATTTCACATCTTCATGCCGACGATGCTTGCCATGGCTGCGAGGATGGTGGCTGACAGGGCTTCTGATTTCTCCTCGACTTACCGGTATGAGCGGGCTTATTTGACGGGACTCTATCTGGAGCCGAATTACACCATGCTTGCAATGCTAGGCTCCCCGCTTGAGGGATACGATTCTCCGACTCGCCGGCTATGGAGAGAATTTAGCAACCGCCTCGATCTACGAAATCCAGACAGTATCACCCGGGATGAGATATCCAGGGTTGCCCAACAGATTCTGGTGAAACTGGAGTATTCGGAGGGGTATAAATGAGGATTTTGTGAGCTATCCTCATTGACAGGCCACGGGCTTTATCCTATACTCCCTTCGCCATTGGGGATTCCTATTCACTCAACCCACCGCGCTTCTCATCGATACCTGATAGACCTGGGAGAGGACGGAATACTATGGAATTCAAGGACTTGGTTAAGACAAGGAGGAGTTGCCGAGCCTTCGAGTCGGCCTCCGTTTCTGAGGAGATGTTAACGGCTATCTTGGATGCTGGTCGATGGGCTCCAAACCCCCTCAACCTTCAGCCATGGGAGTTCATTATTGTCACCGACCCTGAGATCAAATCCCAGATCCGCCGAGTTGCTGAAGAAGCAAGACAGGAAGTCATTGACAAAGGCGGCCCTGGATGGGTTACCAAGTACGGAATGGGTTTTCTCGAAGAGGCTCCAGTCCTCATTGCGGTCGTTTTTGACCCGTCACGATCGGGGTTGGGGAGTTTTTTTGATCAAAGTTATGGAGCTCTCCAAGCCGCCTCTGCCTGCGTTCAGAACATGATGCTCGCAACCGCCGATATGGGATTGGGATCGCTCTGGTGCACCTTCTTCAGACCCGAGAAACTCCAGGCCCTCTTGAATGTCCCGGACAATTTGGAAATCGCCGGGGTTGTTCCCATTGGGAAACCCAAGGGGCCGGTCGAACCCCCCCCACGAAAAGATTTGAAAATCCATCGGCAACGATATGGCCAGTCTTCCTGAGGGCTTTTATCTGAACATCAAATTCGCTAATGCTTAGCAGGTAACTGCGGCGAACCCACTCTTTGCCATTCGTTCCTCGCCTACTGTTTTGATCTCCGGCTCGTAGAGGCTTTGCCCTCGTCTCAGCACATCCTCCCCAATAGAAACATAAAACTTGCCGGATCTCTTGGATTCCTTTGGTACTTGAGGAAGGGAAGCCAACAGGTCCTGGTATGACAATTGCACGAAGAGACTTGGGGCCGTTTACCTCATAGGATTCGCCCGTTTTAGCCCTGGGATCGCCAGCAGTCGCCCCCCGATGTGGGAAGAATATCATCAATGCAAGCTGAACTCACTCAACTCGAGACCAAGGACACTGACAACCGAAATCGGCATCCTATCTCCGACCCATCCGGAAAATGCCGACAGGCCCGTGAGCTGGTTTGGGCGCTCCTGAAGACCATCAAGTCGTATCGGATTTATGCGCCTCGGAACCCCATTTTGAAGAGATTTGTCCTCCAGCTTTATCACAGACTCGGACGCTACATGAAGCGGCACGGGCCCTTTCAATTCGATGTGGAAGAATTCAAATTCATGGTCGATGGCCAAGTGATCTATGAAAATGAGAGTATGACGGAGAGCCTCCCGTTCCTGATGCATCGAAACGGGTTGAGAGGACTTCGGTTCGACCCAGGCATCAAATACGCGGAGCTCGTTGATTTTCTCGAAACTTTCAGGTCCTACGAAATCCTCAAGGATTCCCACGAGGATTTGGTTACCCTGCTGTGGGATAGGGATTTTTCTGCCATTCAATTCTGGGCTACCGACGATTTTCTGTGGGCGCCTCTCGAAATCCCCCAAAACATGAGAGACCTCGCTGAAAAGATGGAAATGCCGATGGTTGAGCAAGAAGCCATGGAAGTTGAAATGCCACTTCCTCGCTGGCTTTTCAAACCTAAGGAGTTAGAGGAGGCTCGTGAGAAAGTTCCCCAGGAGATCGAACAGATCGACTATATCAACTTGTTGATGATTCTCGCCGAGATCGTCAGTAATTCCGGGAAAGACGGTAGGGACTCGAGACCGGTTGTCGATTTCTTCAAAATCGTGTTGGACAAGCTCCTTCTTCGGCAAGACTTCAAAAACCTGGTCAAGATTCTCTCCTTCACCAGGATTCTCATCAGAGATCAAAGGCTCGATTCCCACGAGAAGGCGTTCGTTGAAAGCATCAGAGAATACCTGGGGGAATCTCAGAGCATCGAACGGCTCATGGGGTCACTCGCCCGATTCGAGCATTTCGACCCTGAACAGCTCCAGAAGTACCTCTTTCAACTCACGAAGAATGCCATCGCGCCGCTCTGCGGTGTCTGGTTGAAAATCCCATCGGCTGTGGGAAGAACCGTCATTTCCAATGCCCTGGCGGAATTGGGAAGGGAAGATATCCCGACCCTGGGAGGCTTTGTGAAACATGACCAGTGGCAGCTGGTCCTCAACGTGGTCAGCATTTTGGGTAAGATCGGCAGGGATGAATGTGTGCCTTATGTCGCCCAGGTCATGCGACACGAGAATGCAAAGGTGAGAAACGAGAGCCTCCATGCGCTTTCTCGGTTCAACGACGAGAAGGCAAAGGCACTGTTACCCGAATTCTTAACCGACCAGGAGGTGCGTGTGCGGATCAATGCCTCAAGAATCTTGGCCCGGAAACTTGAGGCGGAGGCACTGCCTCTCCTCGGGCCCCTGATTACGTCTGGGGATTTCCACAAACGAGAGCTCAAGGAGAAAAAGGCCTTTCTCGGAAACCTCGGTACCATTGAGGATCCCCAGTCAGTAGAAATCCTGGAAGGGATTCTGTACAGGAGGGCATTCGTGAGGAGGAGAGAATGGCGGGAAATAAAATCCTGTATCGAATCGGTTTTGGCCTCGATGGATCTGAATGATGCCAAGGTGGCTTTGGCCAACTGGAAAAAGAAGCAGGAGAAATGGTTTTTCAGACTCCTCTCCTCTTCCTAGGTGGGGGATGCTGAACAAATGAATTCCCATCAGGATCTATATCAAATCCGTCTGAATTTCGTGCTGAAGTTCAGCCGTCTCATGCGGACAACGAGGGTCTACAATTCGGAAAATGAGACGATTGATCGGCATCTTGAGGAATGCGTGCGCCTCATAAGGGCCATTTGGAGGAAGGAAAAACGTCTCTCTCTCAGAGTTTTTATGGATGCGATCTTCGTGAACGATGAGAGGATGACCGGAAGCAAGGACACGTACCCGAAAATCAAGCTCATCATGGAGGAGATGAAGGAGCAGAGAATTGGAAAGGTAACTTTTGCTGAGGCTGTTTCTGGTGAAGATCTTAAGGGCTTTTTCTACCTTCTCGTTGACCATGCGGGAGGGGGCGGTGACGGGGCTCGTTCACTCGAAGACGACCTCGTCAAAAGGAGTATCTATACCATCACCGTGAAGCCATTTGACCCTGTTTTTGCTGACGGAGGGCAGAGAAAAACCGAAGCCAAAAAGGTCTATTTCAGGTCCATCGCGATGGTGAAGGAGGTCTGTCAGAGCATTCTGGACAATAAGCCGCTCGCATTGAGGAAAGCAAAAAGGTTGACCCAGTCCATGGTGGATTTGTTTCGTCAGGATAATTTCGCATTACTCGGTCTCTCAACGGTGAAAAACTACGATCAGTATACCTACAATCACTCTGTAAACGTGTGCATCTACGCCCTGGCGATCGGGAGTAAATTGGGACTTTCCAAGAAAATGTTGGCTGAGCTCGGCTTGGCGGCTCTGTTCCATGACGTCGGCAAAGTGCGGATACCGAATGCGATTCTCAGGAAGCCCGACAGATTGAATCGCGTTGAATGGGAAATCGTCAAATCACATCCGATGATCGGGGTGGAGGAGCTTCTCGAATTTCGTCAATTTGCCGAGGTTCACCCGAGAATTCTCTTCGGCATCTTCGACCACCACCTCAGCTTCGATACGTCTGGTTACCCCAGCTTAAAGCGCAAGAAGAAGCAGACCCTTTTTGGAAAAATCGTCACAATCGCCGACGTGTACGATGCGCTGACAACACCTCGGTGTTATCGCCGAGAGGTCTACGCTCCGATAGACGCCCTAAAGATGATGTGGAAGGAATGCGGCGTGAATTTCGACCCCACCCTCTTCAAGATCTTCGTAAGCGCTATCGGAGTCTATCCGATTGGCTTGTTGGTCCAGCTGGACAATGATGAGTTGGGAATCGTCTGCGAGAATGCCAGCAATCCCAAGCTTCTGGATCGCCCCACGGTGCTGACGGTGACTCGGGAGGGGGCGAATGGACGCACCATCAACCTCTCGGAACGGGATGAGAAGACTGGCGGTTTCAAGAGGAGTATTGTCCGATGCCTCGATCCGAAAAAATACGACATCGCGGTTCAGGAACGGTTCTTGTAAATGAACTCGGCTAATGTTTTTAGCGGGATAACACCTCTGAATTGAAATGAAATGGCAGGCAAGGCGAAGACACCCATCCAGTCGGCGAAAACGCGAGGGAGGCGTCACCCTTCCGCGAGATGGAATGTCGGGGATCTGATCCACGACCGATATGAGGTTTATGACGTCAAATCCGGCGGTATCGGGATCGTTTATATCGTTTACGATCACCGTGACGGGATCCCATACGCCATCAAAACACTCCGTGATCGGCATTTGTCAAATCCCACCGCCGTGGAGCGATTCAATCGAGAGGCAGAGGTCTGGGTTAAACTGGGTCGTCACCAAAACATTGTCCGTGCTGTTTGTGTCGACAGAATCGCTGATCGGCCCCATATCTTTCTAGAGTGTATCCTCGGTTCGACCCTAAAAGAGGTCTTATTGAGGGAACCTCTGGCCCAGAGAACGGTTCTGAATTACGCGATCCAATTCTGCCGTGGAATGATCCATACACAGGAAAAGATCCCCGACTTCGCTCATCTCGATATCAAACCGGAAAATTGCATGGTCACTCAAGACGGCACCCTCAAGGTCACCGATTTTAGTTTGTCCAAGGCCCTGTTTGCGTGGCACCCCCGTCCTCGAGATCGTCGCAACCTCGGGCGTTCACTCATGGCGAAAACCGAACACTTGGCAGGGACATTCCCCTACATGTCGCCTGAGCAGTTCCTCCACCTGGGACAAGGTGATCGGCATTCCGATATCTATGCCTTTGGAGCCATGTTGTATGAGATGTTAACGGGGAGAAGGCCCCTGTTTGCGCAGACGGTCAGGGAATGGCGAGACGTCCATCTGAAGGTCGTACCCGTTGAACCCCGAACGATCGTTCCCTCCATTTCCAAAAAGCTAAACGATTTGACCATGAAGTGTTTGGACAAACACCCGCCAGGGCGGCCCGATAATTTCCTCGTCATTGAGAAGAGCCTTGAGGCTATGCTCTGGGAGGATTTTCATGAGGAGATCCCATCGCCGACCTCGGGACAGCTCGAGAGTTGGGAGTACTCCAACATCGGCGTCTCCCTGTGTCATCTCGGACGAGTCACAGAGGCCATCTCTTGCTTCAATCGAGCCATCTCCAAAAGCGCAACCGATCCCCATCCGTGGCTGAACAAGGGTGTCGCCCTTGGAACATTGGACGCCGTTGGTGAGGAGATTCGGTGCTATGACAAGGCGTTGGCTCTGAAACCCGAATATGCCGAAGCCTGGTACAATAAGGGATTGGCGTTGTATAAGTTTGGCCAATTTGCAGAGGCCATCGCCTGCTATGACCGCGCCCTAGCCATAAACCCTCATCAAGCAGAGGTTTGGGTGAACAAAGGAATCGCTCTGGGTGGTCTGGGCCGTTCCAGGGAAGAGGTCGCCTGTTATGAGAAAGCCACGGTAATAAAGCCGAATCACGCCAGGGCTTGGGTCAGTAAGGCCGCGGGCCTAATCAATTTAGGGTCATTTGAGCAGGCCAAGGATTGCTGCGAAAAGGCGCTCGCCATCCTTCCGGATCTGGCCGAGGCATGGGTGAACAAGGCCTCAGCCCTGGGCGGGTTGAAGCGTTTTGAGGAAGCCATCCAGTGTTGCGAAAAGGCACTGGCCATTGATCCTCGTCTCTGCGAGGCGTGGACCTGCAAGGGATTGGCCCTGGGAAGTGTGGGGCGACGCGAGGAGGAGGCCTCCTGTTACGAGCGAGCGTTGAACATTAATCGGGATCATTTGGAGGCCTGGTATCAAAAGGGACTGATCTTGAACGACCTCGGGCGATTTGAAGAGGCCATCTCATGCTACGATCATGCCCTGCGGATCAACCCAAAAGATGGTGAGGCATGGGTCAAAAAGGGCTTGTCGTTGAGTGCGATGGGCCGCTTTGAGGCGGCGGTCTCTTGTTATGAGAAAGCCTTGAAGATCGATTCAAGGCATGCAAAAGCATGGTTCAACAAGGGCTTGGCCCTCAGCAAGCTTGAAGCAGAACCCGAGGGGAGGCGATGCGTTGAAGAAGCAGTTGCTCTCGATCCGAACATCTCTCGACGGAAAAAGTAGATCGTCTTCCGCTCAGAGAGGGGCCTCTCATCTATCCGGTGATGTCTGGGATGACCCGGGCCAGGCCGGCGACCACCTGAGCCATCCGGTCGTAGAGAAGCTTGTCAGGCGTGTCGCTTGCGCTGTGGTAGTAGGGATATCGGAAGGGGGCCGTGTCCGTCACCATGACCGCCGGATAACCCTGCTGCCAGAAAGCCCACTGGTCTGACAGACTGATGCCTGGAATAAAGCCCGGCAGCGCACCGCCCTCTGAAGGATAGTTCACATGGTGACGAAACGAGGCGACCAGGTCTCGGACGAGTCCTCGTGATCGTGTGTTACCGACGAATCCGATAAAGTTCCCTGTGGAAGGGTAGAAAAGGCCAAAGGGGAAGGGGTATTTTTGGCTCCCCACTTGGTCGGAGTAGTAACCGATCGTCTCGAGACTTAACATGGCGACGACCTTTTCGCCCCGTTGGCGGCAACGCTTCGCATAGACCAGGCTTCCCATATGGGAGGACTGGAAAAAAGGTGGCTCTTCATTCGCAAAGCCAACAAATCGAAGTGTTCGTGATGTCTTCTTTCCGGCGAAGAGACGGTTTAAAGCGAGCACTGCGGCCACACCGGAGGCATTGTCATTGGCCCCCGGGGAACCTCCCACGGAGTCATAATGGGCACCGACGACGACAATCTCATCTCGCCGTTCGGATCCCTCGATCTCCGCTTCGATGTTTGAGCAAGTCATCCCGATGACTTCGTATTCCTGGCGCCGGACCTCACAACCCGTCTCCGCGAGTGAAGCCTCGACGTAATCGGCCGCGGCGGTAAGGTTTCGGTACAAGCCGATATTCCTTTCCCCGATTCCATCAGCGAGTCTTTCAATATCCTGCCGAAGGCCGTCGCGAAGAACAGCCTCGTGTTCGGTCAGGGACGGTATTGGCCCCCGGTAACTTTTCCCCGGCATTCGAATCTTTGGGAACATGGCACGACACCAGGAGTTATGAATAGCTGGAAAGAGGGCTGAATGTCAAGTTGAGGAGGAGACAAGGGGCACCCTTGTCAAAATTCGAGATTTTCCCGGCCATTAAGAATTGCTCAGTATTTCCGGCTTTTCGTCCACCGAAGGTTATGGTAGGTTTGCATAAACCTAAAACTGAACCAGGAGAAATGGCGGGGAATGAGGCGAGCCCTTCTCCAGATTTTCGGTCTATTCGCTTTTGCGACGATTTTGGCCATGGACTTTAAACTGCCGACACCCGCTCAAAGCGTTCGCGCCATCGGATCCACAAAGGGGCTCCCCGAAGCCCTTCGGAGAGCGTTTGATGCGAGCCGAGATTTTGAGAGCATACCCATCCCGAGACCCGGCGACTGGCTGGCGGAGCATTCGGAACCTGGTCAGACTTTTGATGATTTTGTGAAGTCGAGGCCGGCCAGGCCGGAGAGAGACCGGGACAGAATCTACCTTTTGCCTTTAGGAGATTTCCCGCGAGGTCGAAGCGCCTCCCTTGAAACTCTGAAGGAGTACGCAACCCGGTTCTTTGTCATGGATGTGGCGGTACTTCCCCAACAACCCATTGGCCCTGGGGTCTTCACGACTCGGATCAACCCCATTACGAGAAACCGGCAAATCCTGACCGGCGATGTCCTGGCGATGCTTAGAAAGGAGCTTCCTCGCGATGGTTTTTGTCTCCTCGCTATCACCATGGAGGATCTGTATCCCGGCCCCTCGTGGAATTTCGTCTTCGGCCAAGCATCCTTTAGAGACCGTGTTGGCGTCTTTAGCTTTGCTCGGTATGACCCGGTTTTCTATGGGGGTGAACGGAAAGGGGACTACCAGGAGGTTCTCCTGCGGCGGAGTTGCAAGGTCTTAGTTCATGAAATGGCCCACATGTTCACGCTTGCACACTGCATATTCTTCCGGTGTGTTCTGAACGGGTCCAATCACTTGCAGGAGAGCGACGCCAGACCTCTCTCCCTCTGCCCGGTCTGTCTTCGCAAGCTCCAATTCAGTATCGGATTCGACGTTGTGAGTCGGTATCAGGGGCTTCACGGCTTCTACCGGGAAGTTGGTTTTGATCGCGAAGCCCATTGGGTGGCGGGCCGATTGAAATGGATTTCGGGTGATTGGGAAGGGTAGAGTGGCTGGGTCGGATCCCCAATTATTCCCCGCTGCATTTCGGTTGACTCATGCCGGTTTTGCCTTTTAATGACAAAAGGAGGAGCCTGCGCGTCTTCCGGCATCGACCTTTGGGAAGACAGGGGGCAGGGGGATCAGCGAATGAGGTTGAGACCAAGGTTTGCGGTTTTGGCAGTCCTACTTGGATCTTTGTTTTTGCCTTTTCTGATTACGCCATGCCTTGGCCAGGCCTTTAGCCTCGAACAAGAGCTCGAGGCCATAAAGAAGCGGCTGGAGATCCGCGACCGGGAGTTCTGTCTCGAATGCATCGACAATTCCACGTGTCTTAAATGTCACGAGGAAATTGATGAGATGAAATTCGTTCAGTCCGTCCACGGTGCCAATTCCTGTAACAGCTGCCACTGGGATATTACCGATATCAATGAACATACCGCCGGAGGGGCTCGTATTCAGATCGAACCCGTGACATGTCATCGCTGTCACAAGGTCGAGGGCATCGAACACTATGCCAGTGTCCACTTTATTAATGATATCAGGTGCCAAAACTGTCACATCGAGATCCACCAGATCACTCCATGGCGTGGAAACAAAGTGAGGGTCATTCAAAGATGTACCATCTGCCACGAGGACGACGGCTACGCCAGTAGTGTTCATGGGCTCTCTGTTCTTGCGGCAAACAGCGATGCGGCCGTCTGTTCTGATTGTCACGAACTCCACAAGACGCCTATCCTTTCTGGAGAGGAGCCAGAAAGGGTGGAGTTTAGGCGCCTCTTCCATACCAAGACCTGTCAGAAATGCCATGCCGACACGGAGAGGATGAGGCGGAACAAGGTCCTTCTCATTGCGAGTGAGACGTATGAATCCAGCATTCATGGAAAAGTTGAATATCTCGGTGGCCATACGCTTGTGGCGGGTTGTGCCGACTGCCACGGTTTCCACAGCATTCGTCCTCGAGATTGGCCACGGTCGACGATTTCCAAGTCGAGGCTCGAGGAGACGTGCGGGAAATGTCACGGCAACACAAATCCTAATTTTATCCAGTGGATCGCCCATGCCGATCATTACGGCAAGGAGCATTACCCCCTTCTCTATTGGACCTTTGTATTCATGACCTCCCTTCTCATAGGGATTTTCTGTATTTTTTGGCTACATTCGCTCCTCTGGTGGCAAAGGGCATATCGAGAGACTCATCGCATGTGGACTGTTGGGGCTTACACGCCCGCTGAAATGGATCGATCGGGGGAGATTTACGAGAGATTCACTGCTTTCGATATCACCATTCATTTTATCATGATGGTGAGCTTCCTCCTTCTCGTGCTCACAGGCCTTCCCTTGAAATTCTCCCATGCCGATTGGGCGAGAGGTTTGGTCAAGCTCTTTGGGGGTGTTTCCAATGCTGGCTTGATTCATCGGATCTGCGCGGTCGTGACTTTTGGTTACTTCGCTGCCTTTGTCGTTAAGATGGTCTCCTTTGTTTTCTCTGGAAAGGACGCGAAGGGAGGGCTCCTGAAGCGGCTGTTTGGCCCTGATTCTCTCGCACCGCGGTGGCAGGATGTCAGGGACATGGCCGGAATGGGGAAATGGTTTTTTGGGAAAGGGCCCAAACCGAGGTTTGACCGGTGGACTTACTGGGAGAAACTCGACTTCTTTGCGGTTTTCTTCGGGATGTCCATTATCGGACTGTCAGGGCTGATGCTCTGGTTTCCTGGATTTTTCTCGATCTTTCTGCCTGGATGGGTTTTCAACGTGGCCCTCATTGTGCACTCAGATGAGGCCCTTTTGGCTTCTGGATTTATCTTTACCGTGCATTTTTTCAACACCCACTTCCGTCCTGAGAAATTCCCCATGAACGTCGGGATCTTCACCGGGAGGTTTCGGCGGGCCGAGTTTATCGCCGACCGACCGAGCTACTACGACCGTTTGGTAGCTGAGAAGAACCTCGACGCCATCAGAAGGAAACATCCCAGCCTTCTGACCTACCTCTGGGGTCACCTCTTTGGTTTTGCCGCCCTTGTTGTCGGAATTATAAGCGTTCTGCTGGTCGTGTGGGCATTTGTTGGGTAGTGAAGAAGCGGCAGTTCCAGCCTCCAGGGGTAAATCGCCGGAAGAAAATGCTGGCAGGGTCAGGCATATCGTCCGCTGTGCCGCAAACGGTCGGGAAATCCAGGCTGGCCGAAGCCAGCCTGGAACGGTGTGGAAGCACCCTGACAAAACCCGCAAAAGAGGTTTTCCGTTTGTTGCGGGTCCTTGTTCACGAATCCTAAAGATTCGTAAATCATGCAGGTTGGGGTTTTCCCTATAGGGTCAGTTCCTCCTCCGCCTCGAGGGATAATGTCTCGTAACCGAGATTTGAACTGACATTTGGTGAAAAAGAGTCTAGAGATGCTCTGACAGAAGAAAAGAACGCAGGGTTGTTATTTGTGACACGAATCAACGGATTCGGAAGTGGGTAGAGGGTTTCAAATACATCTTCTATACGTACTAAGCAGATTTCATCTGAAGAAGGGGCGGGCTAAAATGACCTTCCATTCCA
>CAYFYO010000045.1:0-31265 GCA_964347335.1 uncultured Thermodesulfobacteriota bacterium | reverse complement strand
GACGATGAGGACGAGGAGGCCAACGGACGGCTCTACTATCTCTACATGGACTGGAAAGATGTGTGGAATGACCGGGTGGACCTGCGATTAGGCCGCACGTGGACCACCCTTGTTGCAGCCTCCACGATTATCGATGGCGCTCAGGTGGATTTCAAGAGTTTGGGTCCCGTTGGGGTCCTACTTCTCGGGGGGCGGGACGTCCTCTTCGATGAGTTCGATGAACTCACCCAATCGGGGGATATTGCGTGGGGAGGGGAGGTCTATCTTCGGGATGTGAGAAATCTCAATCTATCGGTCAGCTACGCTGAAAAATACGATGAGGATGATCTGGCTCGCCGCACGGTTGCATATGACGTTGGCTATAATATCAAGAACATATCCAGGGTCTACTCGGAGGCGCGGTTCGATATCATCAGTGAGGAGCTTGGTGAGCTCGTGGCGGGGATTAAGGTCTTCCCAAATGACGCGTGGACCATCCGAGGCGAATACTTTACCTCTTACCCGACATTTGACGCCACGAGCATCTATGCCGTTTTTGCGGCCAGCCGGTTTCATGCTGGAAGCCTTTTTGTGGACTATTATGTCTCCGACGACCTCTCCTTTTATGGTGGCTATACGGGGGAGTATTTCGAAATCGATCATGACGACGATGACGACGCCCATCTGTTCGAAGCTGGGACGCACACCAAAATCGAAAAGGCCCGTGTGAGCGGCTCCATCGTCGTCCGGGAAGGCTATCCCGGCGATCTTGTGGGTTTTTCGTTGGCCGTAGACCGTCCCCTGTTAGACAAAAAGCTCGATCTGGCAGCGGGGATTGATTACGACATCTATCAGAGGGACGAAATGACGGACGATGAAATCGCCACCAAGTATTGGCTCGCAGGGCGTTACTATTTTAGCAAAAAGGTTTCCCTGGCCTTGCATGTTCAGAACACGGAAAGTGCGACCCAGGACCACAACTTTGCGGGATGGTCCTCATTGGAGATCGCATTCTAGTTCTGACAAGACAAAAGGAGAAATCACATTGGTAAGAAGGGCATCTTTACTGGTTTTATTATGCCTTCTGATCGGCTCGGGTTTGATCATGGCGGCGGAAGACCTCCATAGGGACTACCAGGACCTATCGATCAAGGAGTGCAACGAGTGCCACAAGGCGGAAGGGGTGGCACCCACCCATCTGGGCTTCTGGAATGCTGAGCATCGCATACCCGCCCAGAAGACTCCCAACAACTGTGTTGAGTGCCACAACCAATCGTTCTGCCAGGACTGCCATTTTGGGGGAGGGATTAGCCCTGACCTCCATTTATCCACTTACCGAGGCAACTACAAGCCCCGGAGCCACCGGTCGGATTTTCGGGAGATCCACCCGATCCAATCACTGGACAATCCCCAGACTTGTGCACGGTGCCACGAGGCAAAGTTCTGCTCGAATTGCCACGCCCGTTTTCGGCCTGAGCAATTGAGGATTCGGTCGCACCGAAAGGGATTCTCAGACATTGAAGTTGCTGCTGGAGGCCCCCGGCATGAGACGTTCAGCCCATCCCAGTGTCAAACTTGCCATCCTGGGGGGATGTTACCGAGGCGTGTATGGTCTTCGGATCACCGGCGGGAGGCTTTGCGGGATCTTCAGTCGTGTCAAACGTGCCATGCTGATGGCCAGACCTGTCTGAAATGTCACAGTAGCCGCGCAGGGTTGCGGATCAATCCTCACCCCAGCAATTGGTCGAGCATCAAGGACAACCTCAGGAGTGCTTCTGACGGGAAGGTCTGCCTGAAATGCCATGTGACCGTACCGCGGTAGGAGCTGAGAAAAATGAGAAAACCTCGGATATACTGGAAATATCTCGGATTGCTTTTGGGGCTCTTCATCTTGGCCGGCTGCGACGGGGGAGGAAAAGACGTCGCCCTCCTCGGTGGGGGAGGAGGAGCGTCGACCCAATTTGTAGGAGCCACAAGCTGCAGCCAATGCCACGACACTGCTTTTGACGACTGGCTCGAGACCCCACACGCGGTGGCCTTTGTCAACCTGGATCCTGCAGATCAGGGCGATCCGGCGTGCCTCGTATGTCACAATACCTCGCAGAATTCACTTGAAGGTGTTCAGTGCGAAGCCTGTCACGGACCGGGTGGGCTTCACTTCGGCCTGGGACCCATCGCGCTGAGTTATCAGGATACAAACTGCCAGCGCTGTCACGACAACAACTCGGCTCTGTCGGCAAGCCACAGGGAAACTTCTTCCCAGTGGGAGGTTTCGGGGCATGCCGATCAACTGGCCGCCGCGTGGCTAGACTTCAGCGACGAGGCGCCCCCGCCTGGGCGACATCGGAGCACCTATCCCATACCGATGAGCAACAGCTCAGACGGCAATTTCAGATGCTTTCAATGTCACAATGGGATCGGGACTTTGAGCTACATTGAGAATACGATTCTCACCCCGGCAGCCATTACGGTCGAGGAAAATGCCACGGCCGAATGCGCGACCTGTCATGACCCCCATCAAGAAACCGCAACAAGAGATACGGCTCCCCTCGTGACAACGACCAAACATGTTCGCCTGCCCAAGGCCCTGTCTTTTAATACGAGTCTGGATTTGGTAAATCGCGTGTTCACGTTTCTGGATGGGAGCGATATCCCGGCAACGATCGGTAACTCCATCATCTGCGTGTTCTGCCACCAGGGGCGCTCGAGTGGGCTCGTTCTCAACGCGACTAAATTCGGCCTGGCAGTCGATGACTCTGGGAGGCGCTTTGAAAACGATCACTATTTGGCAGCCGGTGCGATCCTCTGGGGACGGAACGGGTATGAGTACGCCAACCGCTCCTACACCCGGGACTTCCCGCATAACACGGATTCTATCAGCGGCAACTGCACCGGGTGTCACATGGCCAACGCCAACACCGGTACCGAAGGGGGTCACACGTGGAAAATGGTCTCCGATGAGGGCTTCGAAAATGTTGACGCCTGCAACGTACCGGGATGCCACGGTACTCCAGGGGTGACAGATTTGGTGACAGATTTCAGGACCTTCAACCCGAACGATGCGGATTATGATGGTGATGGTGTTGTCAACGGGGTGGCCGAAGAGATCGGAGGGTTTGCCTTGGATGCGAATGGAGCCCCCCTCGATGGGCTTCTAGGGGCGCTGCATGCGGCGATGGTAAACCAGGGATTTCTCTATAACGCCAACAGATACCCCTATTTCTTTAAGGCAGACGGCTCCTCGACAACGCCATCCGACTGGACCAATGAGAACCTGGCTGCCGCCTTTAACCTCAACATGGTGTTCAAGACGGTCAAGCAGTTCTCGACGCTCCCTGGAGGAGGCTTTGAAGGTGGTATCAGTGTCCACAACCCACCCTACACGGTCCAGATTCTGGTCGATTCGCTCGAGTCCCTCGGCGCTGCCACCGTGGCTCAATTGACCAACAGGCCGACGGGGACGGATCCAGCCAGAGACTATGGCGCTGACCAACTGGGTCTACCGTAGAAAAGTAACGCTGATGGTGGACCATGGGTAGAAATAGACGCCAAACAGGTAGACGGCTCATACTCACGAGGGCGAGGTCCCCCACGTTCCCCTGCCCCGAGTCAGTTGGCCAAAGTCTGTGTATTCAAAATTAAACAGAAAGGAGGGAACTGTAAGGACTTTGAAAAGAAAGGAGGAGATGATGAGCATTCAGAAACCCCTAAAAAAGGGCAAATATGCCGCACTGGCCCTCGCGATCATATTTGCTCCATTTCTCTTCATCGGCTGTGGAGATGATGGAGACACTTTCCTTCTTGGTGGAGGTGGAGACCCAGGGGAAACCGGGTCGATTTCAGGGAGCGTGACCAATAGCATAACCGGTACACCCGTTGAGGGGGCTGAAATCACCACGGATCCGGCGATCCAGGGCTTAACCATCACGACTGATGTGAGCGGTAAGTATTCGGCCACCCTTCCGACAGGAAGTTACTCTATGACTTGTTCGGCGAATAACTTTGAATCTCACACGATCTCAATTACACTCGCAGCCGGGCAGGCGGTCACACACGATGCCGCTCTCGTCCCGAGTAGCCCGGTGGTGGTCAATGCAGGATCAAATCTGACTGGTATGCCGGGAGGGAATGCCTTCCCTGTTGGCACCTTCGAAATACTGGACGGCTCAACGGTGGGGGGTTTCCTCTGGGAACCGTCCAACAGCGTGGCTGTGACGATTACCGAAGAGGACACGCTCATGCCAACGGTAACCCTTCCGGGATTGAGCGACTATAAGGATGAGCTCTTCAGGGTTTTGGAGGAACCCCCAATTACGGAGGCTGAGCTCCCCCCCAACGTTGAACTCCCCCCGGGAGGTTTCGTCGGAGGCATTCAGGACCGGTTCGAAGTCGTGGGCGTAGATCCCTTTGCCCTGGAAGAGGCCGGGGTCGTCACTCTGAAACTCACCGTGACCACCGACTCCGGCTCGTATTCAGACGAGGTGGAGATCCACACGGAACTCCCCTGGAAACCCGTCCTCGGGATTGAGAACGTCCCGGTAGGGATTCCGGTACTGCTTCATGGGAAAACTCAGACCTCTTACGATTGGGCGCTTACCCCTCCTGCTGGTTCGAGTGCCACATTGGATGATGGCGCAATCCAGAACCCTTCTTTCACACCCGATGTAGCAGGGAGATACGCGCTCACGGTAACTGATGAAGCGACGGCATCCACCGTTGCGATCGATGTCTTTGCCGCCGGTAAGTGGATGGGAGCCATCACCGATCAGGACAGCAATGGAAGACCCCTTGCCGAAAATTGCACCGTCTGTCACAACGGGACTTTTGCCCCTGACACGTTCACCCCCTGGGCAAACACCGGTCATGCGGAGATCTTCACCAATAGTCTCAATACCAGCACCCACTACGGAGAGAGCTGCTTTCCCTGCCACACCGTGGGCTTCGATCGCGATGTGGCCAATGGGGGGATAGACGATGCACGCGATTACGCCGAATTCCTCGCCGCCGGCTTGCTCAACAAGCCCGGTGACAACTGGACCACCGTCTTGTGGGATTTCCCCTTCACGGCCAAGCTCGCCAACATCCAATGCGAGAACTGCCACGGTCCCCAGAACAACCTCACCCACATCGATGAGGACATCACAGATGGGGACGCTCGCGTAAGCATCCGGTCAAACGTCTGCGCCGTGTGCCACGGCGAGCCCCTGCGTCATGGCCGCTACCAGCAGTGGCAGCTGTCCCGCCACGCAAATTTTGAACTTGCCGTCGACGAGGGTGATAGTGCATCCTGCTCGCGTTGCCACACCGGCCAGGGATTCTTGACCTGGTTGCCCCAGTTGGTAGCCGGCGACTCAGGGAACATTGTGGATCCCGATCCGGTAACACCGGGAAATCAGGCCATCTACTGGACCGACGATACGGTCCAGCCGCAGACCTGCGTGACGTGCCACGACCCTCACGATATCGGTACAACCACCGGAACGGGCACAGACGCCACCGTTCGGGTCTTCGGCGACACGTCGATTTTGCCGGCAGGATTTGCGGTGACAAGCGTGGGCAATGGGGCCATCTGTATCACCTGCCACAACAGCAGACGGGGACTGTACAATGACGCTGTTGCGGATAGTATTCCCTTTCAGGATGGCCGCGCACCCCACGGGTCGGGACAGGCCGACGTCTTGATGGGTCAGAACGCCTTCTTCGTTACTGTGGGCGCACGCGGTGCCCACTCGTTCATCGATGATACCTGCGTCAACTGCCACATGGAGAAGACCCCGCCACCTGACCTCCTTTCCTACAACCAGGGTGGCTCGAATCACACCTTCTTCGCCAGCCCAAGTATGTGCTCGGATTGCCACACCTCGATAGACGGAGAATCCCTGCAGGCGGCTACCGAGTCAGAGTTGGAGAGCCTCATCGATGAGACTGAAACGGCGATGACCGACTTCATGAATGCAGTGCTTGCCACCAACGCGCTCACGTTGACAGAGGCGGAGGACGGCACGGGAACCACCGTAACGGATGTCGCCATCCCTGCGGCGACCAACGTCAGCGTAGGGCATTTCGGCGAGTCTCACGGCCGCCAGGCCATGGATTTGACTGTGGATCCGGGAGGCCTCGGCGAGACCACCTACCACGTACAACTGAGACGGGTGCAACTCGGCAGCCCCGCGACAGCCAACAATCTGTTCGCTGCCTACGATGAGGGCATTGTGATTCTGAAGGCGGGATGGAATATTCTCCTGATCGAAAACGACGGGAGTTTAGGCGTCCACAACCCCAGCTTCAGCAATGGGGTGCTCGGCGCAGCACGGAACGTGCTAATCAGCACTGACTTTTCGACACCCACGCCCGTCGGCCCGTAACCTGATATGCGGTGGAACCGATTTGATGGAGCCTGGCGGCCCCTCTAGGGCCTGCCGGGCTCTTCTTGTTGTTGAGAATCTTTGTCACGCGTTTCGACAGGGTGCTTCCCACGCGCTCAAGGCTAGCCCTGAGGAGACTCGAAGGGCCCCTCGACAGGCTAGGGCTGGATTGTTCATGGAGCCAATCGGGATTCACCGATCATCTGGGCTCGTATCACGTCTCAAAACTAACTTGTGAAAATCACACTAAAATTGACTGTACCTATTAAGATGTCGTGGTTCAAAATTCGAAGCACGAAGTTCGAAACCCGAAACGATATCAAAATTCAAATTTCCCAATTCCCCAAACGTGTTTGACATTTTGGTCATTTGATCTTCGGATTTTTTCCCGCCTCGGGCGGGATATTCGATTTTCGGGCTGAGAATGTCGGTTTTCAGGACAGCATGGGATCGGGTGAATTATGCAAGTTATTCGTAAGACATTACATTAGGAAGGGCGAATATCATGTTTCTTCATTCGGTGCCGCAAAGCATGTCTGGTAATACCAAGCAGCTTGGCTGCCCGGACCTGGTTCCCACCTGTCTTTCTTAATGCCTGTTCGATGAGATCTTTTTCCGCTTGTGCCAGGGATATGCCAGTCTCAGGTAGCGTAAAGGCCGTGACTCCGTTGGTTCCGTTTCTGGTGATTTCTCGCGGCAGATGTCTGGCAAGGATCTCGTCCTCATCCCCCAAAATGACGGCCCGCTCGATCACGTTCTTGAGTTCTCGAACGTTTCCCGGCCAGTCATAAGCGATCAATAATTGTTCCGCCTCCTTGGAAATCCCGTTCACATTTCTTTTGAAATCACGATTGGCAGTCTGAAGGAAGTGTTTGATCAAAAGAGGCAGGTCTTCTCTTCTTTCCCTCAGCGGAGGCATGTATATGGGGACAAGTTTGATGCGATAGTAGAGATCCTCCCGAAAATCACCTTTCTGCACTGATCCCCATAAGTCCCTGTTGGTTGCAGCAATGAGGAGGACATCAACATCGAACTCCTTCACCCCTCCGACACGCCGGAACCTCCGTTCCTCGATCACAGTCAGCAACTTCGCCTGTAAGTTGGGAGGCATGTGTCCGATTTCATCCAACAGAATCGTGCCCCCCTGGGATTGCTCGAAGAGCCCTCTTTTCAGGTCCTTGGCATCAGTAAAGGCTCCTTTTTCGTGTCCGAAGAGCTCACTTTCTAGGAGATTATCCGGGATATTCATGCAGTTAATTTCGACAAAAGGATGGTTTTGACGGGGACTTTGATAATGGATGGATCTCGCCACCAAGTCCTTCCCGGTTCCGGTCTCTCCAAGTATCAAAACCGTTTTCACATCCATTTCGATGACTTTGGAGATTCGTTCGTAAACCTCCTGCATGGGAGGACTCGTGCCAATAATATTGCCAAGGCCGTAGAGTTCCCGCTGTTGCCTTCGAATGAGGGCAACTTCCCGTCTCAGTCTTGTACTTTCCAGGGCATTCTTAATCGTGATTTTGACGCCATCCATATCGAACGGCTTTGAAATGTAATCATAGGCACCCAACTTCATGGCCTCGACGGCAGTTTGGACCACCTCTGAGGCTGTCAGTACAATTACGACCACCTCTTTCGTCAGATCCTTCATCCGCTTCAGGACTTCAACACCATCAACCCCCGGGAGCATGATATCGAGAAGCATCAAGTCGGGTAGCTCTTGGCTGGTTTTCTCTAGGGCCTCCTCGCCCGTTCCTACAGAGAGAACATTGTAGCCCTCCTCGCCGAGCTTCTCTTGTAGCGAACGACTCAGCAAGATGTCATCTTCTACGATTAGAATGGTTTCGCCTGGCATTTTTATTGACCGAGATTTATGGTTACGGTTTTTTCGGACTGGTTGGTTACGGAAACATGGATTCTCGTTTACACCACATTCTGCCCAGGCGGCGAGGCCATGGGGAACAGAATGCAGAAAGTCAGCCCTTCCTCCCCCAACTTCTTAGCCTCTATGAGACCACGATTCTGCTCGATCAGCCTCTTCGCCATGGACAGTCCGATCCCGGCACCCCTTCCGCTGGTAGAGAGGAAGGGCTTAAAGAGCCTCTCCATATGGATGTCGTCAATGGAGACGCCTGTGTCTCCCATCTCCACCAGGATACGCCCATCAGCATGCAATCCACTTCGAATCACAAGATCCCCTCCATTGGGCATGGCCTTGAGCATATCCAAGAGCAGATGAAGAAAGGCCAGCTCAATCTGTCTGCCGTCAATCCCTATCGGGTGAAGGTTGTTCGTGAGATGCTTTTGTATGCTGATTCCCACGCGCTCGCACTCCGACCTGATTCTATTCAGCACCTGTTCTAGGAGATTGTTTATATTGGTCGGTAATGCCTCTGGAGGTGAAAGCCGAGCAAAATCCATGAGGTCAGATAAAGCCCTATTGATGGTTCCGACCTTTTCATTCAATTGCTCGACAAGTTGTCTGCTAGGATCTCCCTCGGGCATCCTTTCCCCCAGGATTTTGAGAGCGACCTTGATACCCGTCAAGGGGTTCTTCACCTCGTGGACGAACCCATCCACCAATTCCTTAACCATCGATTGATGGGGATCGGTCGTGATTTCTTTGGAATCTCTTTTGACCATAGGATAACTAAGGGAAAATCCTATGAGAGTAAAGGACGGATGTCAAGTTCGATGAACTCGGCCTGTAACAGAGGACCATTCAATACGGGTGGAATTTCGGGATACTCGGGAAAAAAGAGGGCGAGATGGATTCCCGCCCCCTTGTTTGATGACTGTCCGATCGGTGATTTGCGCCCTTTCTTATTGGCCAGGCGTTTTTAATGTCCGGATCTTGATATAAACAACAGCGATGATGATCCCCAATATTGTGAGGACAAATGCGGCCCCTTTCCGTCTTCCCATAAGTTCCTCGATAATCCCTGCCGATGCTTGCTCAACCTCTCCCCCCTCCTCCATGACAAGGTTGATATGCTCGTTGATTCGTTCCACTGAAAGGGTATGGGTAGCCGCCCTGGCTTTCACCAACTCGGACCGAGCGGCTTCAAATGCCTCCTCGAGCTTTTCCAGGCTTTTGCCTGACTTAGCGACCCGATCGAGCATGGTTTGAGCGGTCTCCACCTTAGTGATCCCGGAATCAACGCGGCCCTTGATCAGCTGGGCGAGGCGCATTTGTTTGGAGTCAGGCTCGTGACATGCACCACAGTGCCCCTCATCCTCACCTTCATAAAGGGCGGTCGTTGCATCCGTCACGTCGTGGTCTCCGTGGCAGTCCACGCATCGGGCCGCCTCTTCGTTTGTCTGTTCGAAATAGTGTGGACTTTCCTTGAAAAGTTTGGCAATCGTCGCGTGGCACATCTCACAAACTGCCGCGACATCTTGATATCCAGGAGGGCTAGCCCCGTGAACGCCATGGCAGTCTGAACATGTTGGCGCCCGCGGATCATGCTCCTCGAGCAGCATCTTTCCATGGACACTCCGCACATACTGATCGTAATGATTCAGGGGTGCCTTGTATTTTTCCATCCGGACGGCATCAGAATGGCATTCAGCACACATGTCGGGGATGTTCGATTTGAATACCTTCGACATCGGATTACCACCACTTTTGATGTCATGAACCCCATGACAACTCACGCAGGTTGCCGTGTTTGGATCCTTGTCCTTGTATAAGAGTTCTCCGTGATGGCTCGTTTTGTAGACTGCCAGCTGATCCGTTCTGAGGTTGTAACGCTTCATTCGATTAGGGTCGGAGTGGCACCGAGCGCAGAATTCTGGGATTTCGTAAAAGGCGGGCCTACCAATGAAATCCACTTCCGGAGAATGGGCGGTATCCTCGTCAAAAGAGGTAGAATTTCCCCCGTGACAGTCATGGCACGCCACCTCCTGCTCGATGTGGACGCTTTCCTGAAGGAGCCGGACCGGTTCGGCATACTCTCCCCCGAGGCCTGAGTGACATCGAACACAGGAACTTTCCGTCCACTTAAGTTCTTGTGCCTCCACTGGTTTAACTCCCCCCAAAGATGCCAATGAGAGGAAAAGAAAGACGGTTAACCCTGCCCGTGTTCCCTTTTCTCGAACCATGTGTCAACCCCCTGGAACGAGAGACACCGAAGGATTGATGTCGAATGCAAGTACGCTGCGCGGGGTCTCTCTTCCGTTACTTGGCATGCCCTAGATAGACGAGTATCCCGTAGAGGATAAGAGCGATTAACCCAACTGATATCATAACCGGCCGCCTCTTGGGATGGCGCTCCGGGTTCTTGTCGAAAAAGGGGAAGAACATCAAGATCAAAATGAAGACCATTTGTCCTAAGACTCCCAATAATTTCGGTGCCCACGATCCGAGAAAACTCAGATATTCCGCTAACTGTAGGAACTTGTAGTTGGCGAGAAAATACCATTCGGGCTTCAAGTGGGTTGGCGTGACAAACGGATCGGCTGGCTCTTCCATGGGAGCCGGAAAAAACGTGGTCAAAACAACGAGCACGGCAGCGACAATGCACATGACGATGACTTCTTTAAAGAAGTGATTCGGGAAGAAAGGAATGCTTCCATCTGGACTCTCTTTCTCTGCCATCATGGAATCTCCGTTTCGTTATGGAGTTTGCCAACAAGACATCGTGATTTACATTTCCTTTGCATCCGCCTCAAAGGGGTCCTGATATCCCTTGCTTCCGCAACATCCCAAAGTGAAGAAACAGGAATACTGCCGTCAGCGCCGGGAGAACGACGACATGAAGGGTGAAGAACCGATTCAAGGTCAACTGGGAGACCTCAGGACCGCCACGGATGAAGAACTTAAGGGGCTCGCCGATAAGAGGAAAGGCCCCTGTCGCATCGGTGACAACAGTCGTGGCCCAATAGGAGACCTGGTTCCACGGAAGGAGATAACCAGAAAACCCAAAGGCCAGGGTCAACAGGAGGAGCACCACTCCGACGAACCAGTTGAAGTCTCTCGGTGGCTTATAGGCCCCATAGATGAAAACTCTCACCATGTGGAGTACGACCATCAGCACCATCAGGTTGGCCGCCCAGTGGTGGAGACCCCGGATCAGCCATCCGTAAGGAACGATATTGGAAATGAGGACGACGCTCTCGTAAGCTTCTTTTGTGGTTGGACGGTAATAGAACATCAAAAGAATCCCCGTAACAGCGAGAATGAGAAATAAAAAAAAGGATATGCCGCCGAAACAGAATGTCCAATTGACATGGGGAGGAACGGGTTTTTTCATATTCTTTTTGATCGCGTCCATGACCCCTAGCCGCTCGTCCAGCTCTCCATATAAAACCCCAGTGAAGAGGGTGAAGAGATTGACAAACTCCCTGGCGAGAGTTCGTCTCTCAAATTCCTGCTCGTCTGTCCTGATTTCTTTCTTCTCGTCCTCCATCCGAGACCTCCATTCGTCGTTCAGCGGGAAGGCGATAGGCTTCGTTTAGGACACGACAATCTGGTCCCCAAGAACCTGAACCGTTGCCGTAGGCTGCGGCCTGGGGGCAGGCCCTGAGATGACATTGCCGCTGAGATCGAAAAAGGCGGCATGACATGGACAGGCCAGTTGCTTGAGCTGCGGTTCCCAATAGAGCACGCATCCCAGATGGGTGCAGATGGCATCGATGGCATGGATGCCTTTCCCTGTACGAACCACCACGTAAGGCTTTCCCTGGTGGCGAATCGTCTTTGCCCCGCCTATCGGAACTTCCATTAGGGCGAGGTTTGTTGTTGCCCCTGATTCTCCGCCTCCGATGATTTCCTCAGTTGGCCATAAGAATTTAAGAATAGTATTTACAATGACTCCAAAACCCACAAGGAGGGACCCTCCAAGAATGAGATTTAAGAAGGATCTCCTTCCTTCTTTGATTTCAACGGCCATGGTTTCCTCCACGAACGAGTGTTCCTCCCTACGAGTCTAACCAATCGAGCGAAATCTGGGGAAAATCGGGCTCATTTGCCTCAGTGAGTCGACCGGACCTGCGGTGAATTCAAACTATGGGGAGTGTGAAAAATACCACAATCTGTTTTTGAGCGCAAGCTTTTTTGTTCCCCTTCGGTATGCTTCTCTTGACAAAATATCGATTATCTAATAATTTCATAGCCTCGATCAGCGGCGCTAGTCGATCTCGGAATGACCGTTTAGGGAGGCAGATATGAGGAATCGGAGAAATATCAGCTACCTGGCTTTGATCGGGATTCTACTCGGGACCTGGTTTCTGTTTGGAGGAGTTGCACGTGCAGGGGAGAATCAATCGCCCTATGAACCTTCGACCGCTTGTGCGGCATGTCATACAGACATTCACGGCATGTGGGCAAATGGAATGCATGCCCAGGCCTATATCGATCCAATTTTTCAGGCCAGCTTTCTTCAGGCTTTCTTTGAAACAGGGGGGAAGGTAACCGCGTACTGCCTCAGTTGCCACGATCCGACAAGTCAGATTCCGGAAGATCTCGATGTCAAGCGAGATATCATCGGTGCGGGTGTCACCTGTGACTTCTGTCATACGGTTCAGGAAGTGGACCTGAATCATGCTGAAGCCCCCTTGCGGAGTGAACCGGGCAGGGAAAAGACAGGCCCCTATCTCAACTCTCAATCACCGGTTCACAATACCGAGCAAAAAACATTCTTCAAAAAGTCAGAGTTCTGCGGTGGATGTCACCAACTCCTTGGCCAGGACGGGGTTGAAATCATCGGCACCTACCGGGAGTGGAAGGAGAGCCCTTACGCCGAGGAGGGCGTCGAATGCCAGGACTGTCATATGCCGATCGAGCCGGGAAAGAAGATCGTAACTGAGGGAGGCAAGTCTTCAAAGCGTGACGTGAACCTCCATAATCTCGCAGGGGGGCATTCCATTGAACAGATTCGATCCGCGCTCAAGGTGGAGATTAAGGACGTCACTCAGGAGGATACCTCCCTATTTGTCAAGGTTCATCTCACGAATGTCAATTCTGGTCATAAGATCCCGACCGGAACGCCCTCAAGGCGGCTGATTTTGAGGGTTTTGGTCAGGGACCGAATGGGGCGGTTCCATGTGGAGAGGGAGAAGGTTTTTGAGAAGGTCCTGATGGACGATCAGAAACAGTTGCTGGCAAGAGACCACGACATTATTCTAAAAGCCTCGCGCGTCTACTATGACAACCGGCTCGGCCCGAAAGAGACCAAGGAGGTCCCCTTCTCTTTCACCATTCCGCGCAAATTCACCCGTGACTGGAAAAGAAGCCTTATCATCGAAACCCAAGCCCTGTACCAGTATCTACCCCAAGTCGTGAGTCCCCGGCCGATGGTGATCGAGATCACGGGCGATCAGTATCCCAGGAAATAGATCGAGAGAGGATTGCTGTTCCCAAATCCTCGGTGAGGATGAGCGGGAGTTTCCTGAGAAAACGCGCCATGGCTTACATGACTCATAGAGACGCATGAAATGTCTTCACATTGGCTTTTCAAGACAATGCCCGACCACGCTCTCTCTCGCTCCCCTTCGGCTTTGGTCACGGCAGGCCATTCGGCCCTGCTCAGGGTTGCTCGAGCCCACAGAGTTCGCAAGAGGTGATTTTGACTCTGGCCTGATTTTTTGAGAGGAAGAATCAGGCCACCCACTGAGTCCCTTCGGGGCCATGCAATACAGATTTCACAACGAATCGCGTGGGGGGACCCAATCAATACATGCGAAGCGTTGACGTCCTTGACCTGAATCGCCCGCTCAGCGATTCAGGTCAAATACTCAGAGATCTCAGTGTGCTCTGCGAGAGATCGAAACTGAAAAGTCCAGCAGATGAGTTGTTGATAGGAGAAAAAGAAAGCGGGAAAGAATCCCGCTTTCTTTTTCCCTCGCCCAATACTGTCCGTGCCTGACCAGATTACTTTCCAATCACATGGGCCCGCTTGGCATACTGGGCGGCCCAGTTCACATCGTGGTCGAGGTGACACTTCAGGCACGAGAACTCCAAAGTGAGATACCCCTTGGCCCACTTACCATCATCGGTGAACATCTTGGCGTTAGGATCTGAATTGATCCTAAAGAGATGTGTTTTTACATCGCCCTGCCACCGGGCAATGGGAAATGCCGATTTTGTGGCCATGGGCATATGGCAGTCCTCACAGCTTTTTCCAACCCGCTCCATTTTGCTCCCCTTGTATTGGGCTGCAATGTCGCTGTGACAGCTAGAACAGTCAGCGATAATCGCAGACTGGAGGGGTTTATGCGGATTGTGGCAATCGACGCACTGCATATCCTTGTGGGGACTTGCCAAAAGCTCGTTGTACTGCTCGTGATGGCGGATAAAGCCCTTGCTGGCGGGAATCTTGTTCTTGTCCCCGCGGATGTGGCACTTTCCGCAAGCAGCGGAAGAGATGTCTTTCTTGATATTTGTCTTTGCCGGGGCCGAGGCGTGGGCTTTTCCTGGGCCATGGCATTCCTCGCAAGAGATACCGGGGAATGCCCAGGTGCCGACAATCCCCTCCAGGCCGTCCTGGTGTCCCTCTTTAGAATACCCCGATGTATGGCACCTACCGCAGTTGTATGGTTTCTTTTCTCCAGCATGGTAGTCAGTCCACGTCCCGTTTCCAATGTTGTACTGATTCTTCCCTTTCACATCACGGTTTTTCCCGGTCATGGTAATGATATAGCCATCCGTGCCGACATATCTCGACTTCCAGCGACGGCCACCGACGACGTAGGTGATATCATCCCATGTGTATCCTTCGGGTAGGGGGAGCCCAGCAACGCGAGCCTCTTCGACTGGACGAAGCTTGTAAGGATGGGCCGTTCCCCGATAGTCATCGTAGATGTCGAGATGACACTCCGCACATTTCTGAGGCCCGACGTAACCCATTTTAGCCGCTTCGGGAGTTGGGGTTTCAGATCTCAAGACAATCTTTGCACCCGCCATCTGGCTTGCAACCATGGCGCACCCTGCCAAAAAGAGACACGTGAGAATTAGCCAGTTTTTTCGCTCCATCATTTTCCTCCTCTCTTCTGTTGGCTTGAAATCAAAGCTCGACCCTGCTCCCGTCCATTTGGTGGTGGATTCCTTCGTCATCCAATGAAGTGGAAGTACCCCCACATTGTGTAGGGGGTAATATTAACGATTTTCAACTCATGTCAAGAAAAAAATCTGGTAGGAGCCAGAAAAAGAGAAGAATCTGGGAATAGTCACCTGGGAATGCGGGGTTGGAGCCACTTGCGAAGGTCCAAATTACTTATGAGTCAACGATTTTTCTCCAAAGAAAACAGATTGAGATGGTCGTTACTCATTGAAAAGTCACTTAGACTCGTCCTTTCTGGCGAGTTCGGCGTGGATCTCTTTCCTGATGTGGGGGTTGTGGCATCTACCGCATGATTTTCTCGCGTTCTCGTTGGCGATCTCTCCCCCTTCTTCGGCTTCAGCTCCCATCATCATGGCCTGGTATTTCTCGCCCGGCCCATGGCATCCCTCGCACCCGATGTTTCTCTCCACAAATTCTTTGGTCTCGGGATTGTAGCCAGTGGTATGACATGAAAGACACTTATCTCTATCAGGATCATCCTTAATCCTGACATACGCCATGGTTGTCATCGGGGAGTCCCGCCATACATTTATATACTCCTCATTGATCCCCTCGTGGCAGTCGATGCAGTCTTGAGATCCCATGTAGGCCACCGGTTCCCGCTCCGTTCCTTCCCCCGGAGCCTCTTCCAAAAGGGGCGCTGTCTTCTCCCAATCCCGGATAAAGGCTACTATATTTTCGATGTGTTCCTTGTTAAGTGGGCCGCCCTCAGCGTCACCCAGCGGGGTCATTCCGGTTTGGGGAATTCCCCGCTCAATCATCTTATACATAACCAGATCGTCAACTTCCTCCAGGAACCGTTTTGAGTTTATAGGAGAAATCCCTTTACCACCCTCGCCATTCTTCCCATGACAATCGGCACAATGGGTCTCATAAAGAGGTCTTCCCCGTTCCACCGCTTCCAATCGCATTCTTTCGGCCGTGGCCTTGAGTCGCGAGGGCTCAAAAATCCAGTAAATGGTCATGAAAATGGCGATTGCCGCAGTAAGCAGGAAACACCAGGTAATCTGTCTCTCCATCATTCCTCTCCCTATGCCGATAGGAGTTGAGACCGATCGAATTTCTTTCGCTGGGTGGCCTTGCTTGTATCCACGACAATATTGTCCTCTAAGACCTCAATTGGATAGATATCCATTGGCCTAGGGGGTGGACCGACGAGAACCTCCCCAACCGCGTTGAACTTGGCACCATGGCAAGGACACTCAAATATCTCCTTTGACTCGGTCCAGCGGACGATACAGCGAAGATGGGTGCATATCGCCGAGAAGGCCAGGAACCCTTTATCCATCCGATAGATAAAGACCTTTTCCTTCCTGAAAAGAGCGACTTCCCCCACTGGGAAATCATCGACCTTCCCGGCGATCAGGAGCTTTTTAGCCTTTTCCCCCCTGACTTTGGGCCATAGAAAGGCGAGGGTTCCTCCAATCAATTCCCCAACGACGACGGCAGTTGCTGCGATCCACCCATAGCCGATAATCTTTCTCCTAGAAATCCCTCTTTCTTCTTCGGTCATTCTTTCCCTCTTCTTATTCTGTAATCCCTTCGAGGATACTATTTCCGCCTGGCCACTATCCCCACGGCACGACGAACCCCCAGTTCTCACCCCGGAATAAGGAGCCGATAACGATCAACAGGACGGCTCCAAAGACAAAAAGGATAAAGAGGATGACGAGAACGGTTCTCTTCTCCTTGATATCGATATAAGGAATAAGAAAGAGCCAAATGACGATGAGGACTGGAATGATCACTCCCATCAGCCAGGTAGGAGCCCATGGGTAATGGATTAGCTCCTGAATCCCCGTAAAGTACCACGGGGCCTTCCCCGGATTAGGTGTGATCAGGGGATTTGCCATCTCTTCCAGGGGAGCATTAAAAAGCCAGGAAAAAATCAATAAGACAAAGGTCACGGCGAGAATACAAAGCGTCATGGGAACGATGTAATGGGGCCATGTGTCAACCAGGTCCTCAGGTTTCTTTTCCACAAGAGGGGACGTCCCTTCAACCAGTTCCATCAATCCATAAGTCTTGTCAGGGGCTTTTTCAAAGACGCCCTCTTCTTTCTCCCTTGTTTCTTCTGCCATGGTTGACCCCCGATCTCATAACGGGTCCGAGATTCCCCCGTCTTTCCGGATTCTCCAAAAATGGACCGCCATAAAACCACCCGCCAATAGAGGCAGGACGATGCAATGCATTACATAGAACCTGAGCAAGGCGGGTTGTCCCACTTCGTCCGCCCCGAGCATAAAGAAACGAATTTGATCTCCAACGAGAGGGGTATAACCCGCAATGGTTGTCCCGACGGTAATCCCCCAGTAGGCCAGTTGGTCCCATGGGAGGAGGTAACCTGTGTAACTCAGGCCCAGGGTCAAGACGAAGAGAATGACGCCAACCACCCAATTAAGCTCCCGGGGTGGGCGGTAAGAGCGAGTGTAAAACACCCGGATCATATGGAGAAAGACTGTTATGATCATGGCGTGGGCTGCCCATCGGTGGAGGTTTCTCAAAATCTGACCGTTGTAAACGCCTGTGGAAAGAAATTTCATGTCGTGGTAAGCCCGCTCAACGGTCGGGGCATAAAGGAACATCAAGAGGACCCCTGTAATGGTGAGAATGGCGAAAAGCAGAAAGGAGATACCCCCCAAGCAGTAAGTAAAGGTAAATTTGATCCCATGCCTTTTGATCTTCACCGGGAAGATATGAAGCCAGAAGTTATTAAACATGACCATCGACTTCTTTAACGGGGTATCAGGCAGTCCGCTCCTGAAGATCGATTTAATCAACCTGGATTGGCTTAACCTCTCGATCATTTTTCTCTCTTGCGCCACGAAATCCTCCTCATTGCGAAATCTCAGACCTCCAAATCTGTCATAAACAATTAAGATCTAATAAACTGAAAAAGAAACTCTGGGCAGCGCGGAGGGCGACTTTTTCAGTAATCTCGATGTCAATCTTCGTACAGCGTCGTTCCCCGATGAAAAAGTTCCATGGATATGGCACCTGTAGGACATCTCTTGGCACAAAGACCGCACTGGATGCACATGGACTCGTCCTTGATCATCGCGGTGCCCAGCTCCAGCAATTCTCCCTTCTCCTTCCTTATCCTTTCCAGTGACACCTCGAAGAGGCGCTCCATCAGTTCTTCGAGATGTTCGTCTCCCTCGATCTCATCCAGCTTGACCATCCTGAAACAGTATCGCGGGCAGACGTCTACACACCCCCCACAGAGAATACATTTCTTCCGGTCAAAAATCGTGAAAATATAGCATTGGAAACACCGCTTAGCCTCTCCAACGGCCTCCTCTCTGGAGAATCCCAGATCGACCTCCTCGTGAAGGGAATCCCTTCTTCCCGCAGGGAGGGTGGGCATCCTGTGCCTAGGGATCTTCTCCAGATTTCGTTCCAGGGAAATATCTCCCAGCGGGGTAAAGAAAGCCCGTCTCTCCCGAGGTTCCTTCTTCTCAGATAGGTAGAGATCTATGGAAACGGCTGCCCTCCTCCCATCTGCTACAACCCTGATCACATCCCTGGGGCCCGTCACGAAATCCCCGCCGGCGAAAATGCCTGGTATGTTAGTCTGGAAAGTATCAGGGTCAACCACTAACCGAGCCCACTTGGACATCTCGAGGCCTATTTCCTCTGGGAGAAATGAGATATCAGGGGATTGGCTCACAGCGGGAATGACCACATCACAGGGAATCGCAAATTCAGATCCTTCAATGGGGATGGGGCGTCTTCGACCCGAATCATCCGGCTCCCCCAGCCTGTTTCTGACGCACCCAATACCGCTTACTTTTTGGCCGTCAATGGACAAGACCTCGATAGGAGAGGTGAGGTAATTAATCTCGATACCCTCGATCTCGGCCTCCTCCAACTCCCTTTCATCCACCGGCATCTCTGCCCTAGTTCTTCGATAGAAGATATGAACCGTTTCGGCCCCCAATCGAAGGGATGATCTTGCAGCATCGATGGCCGTGTTTCCACCACCGATTACGGCGACATGTTTTCCTAATTTGAGATCCTTTTCCTCCAAATTGACCTTTCGCATGAAGGTCACGCCGTGAATGACCCCGTCAAAGTCCTCGCCCCGTATTCCCAGCTTCTCCGCCTTGTGGGCGCCGGCTGCAATGTAGACGGCGTCATATTCTCTTCTCAGGTCTTCAAGCTTTGTTTCCTGACCGATAGGCTTATTAGTATGGATTTCAACTCCAAGGTATCTTAATTCCTCAAAGGCTTCTTCCACCACCTGGCGGGGCAGACGGTAAGGAGGGATTCCCACATTGAGCATTCCCCCTTTGACGGGAAGAGACTCATAGACAGTCACGAGATATCCCATCCGGGCCAGATCGTTGGCAGCCGCTAGTCCCGAAGGTCCAGCCCCGATGATGGCAACCTTTTTGTCCTTTTTCTTTTTTCTTCTGATCTCATCCAGTTCCCTTCTTTTCGTCGGCTGAACCCTAAAGTCAGCGCTAGCTCGTTTCAAAGAACAGATGGATATGGGACGGTCAAACCGAATCCCCCTCCGACACTTTTCTTCGCATGGGTGAACGCAGATTCGTCCCAATATGGCGGGAAAGAGGTTATCCCCCCGGTTAATTTCAAAGGCCTTATCAAAATCCCCTTTCATGATAGCAGCGATATAGGCCGGAGCATGGGTGTTTACGGGGCATGCATTCTCGCAGCCGATGTTTTCCTCAAACCATCGTTCGTCGGGAACTTCCACTCGAAACCTTTCCGAGTTCATCTTCTTTCCCTTTTTCCTCAAGGCCTTTGGAGTCTGAAGATCTTAAAGAGGTTGGTTATTCCCTCCCTCGTCTCGTTCAATCGGGCGAAATATATTTGCGCCAATTGTCCCATGATTTCCAAGCCCAATTTGGGATCTTCCTCGATCAGGCCTTTCATGGCATGCGCATCGATCGCCAGGACCCTCGTTTTTTCCACACATTTTGCGGTAACATTATACAGTTGTGGTGTCATGAGGGAGGGTGTCCCGAATACATCGCCCTTTCCCGTCAGTGTGGAGGTCATCAAATCGATCTCCTCGAGGGCCTTAATTTTCAGGTTGACTGCCCCTTCCAGGAGCACATACAGGTATTTGGCCTCCTCGCCATGTACAAAGATATTCTCCTCTGATTCGTAAACCTTCTCCTGGGCATGCTGAGCAATTTTCTCTAGTTGTTTTTTCGTCAGATCCCTGAACAGTTCTGCTTCTTTCAATATATGCACCTGGATCATCTTTTCCCCCGAACAAATCCTTATTATGAACCACCCTCCCCAGTGTTGAGATACTCCATCAGGTCAACCATCTCTTTCCCGGTAATCCCTTGCCACGTGAATTTTTTGACCTTCATTTGGCCCACCATCTCAGGTCCGTGATTCCACATGACTTGGGCCATGAGAATTGGAGAGATGTGCCCCTTGTATCTTTCCAGCGACATCCTCTCGGGCCTCCTCCCTCTCCCCATGTCATGACAGAGGATGCATTGTTTCTCCACGAAGACCTTCTTTCCCTTTTGCTTATCCCCCGGTTCATCAAAGTACCGGACAGAGAAGAGATAGGCGATCAAGTCGGTCATCTCCTGCGCAGACAGGGAGAGGTGTTTAATGCCTTTGCCCTTTATTTTCTCCCACATCTGAGGAGAATGGTTCCACATCAAGCCCGCGACCTCCACCAGAGTCCTGGGGAATCCCTCCCTCCTCCCCAAGTCTGGACCGAAGTTGTTCTTTTTCCCCGTGACGGAATGGCATGCTGCGCAGCTTTTTTCGGAGAAAAGGGTCTTTCCTGTCTGAGGATCGCCGGGAGACAAGTAGACTTTGGCGGTCTTCGGTGAAGCGCTCCGGATGTAGGCAATGAGGTCCGTCATTTCATCATCCCTGAACTCCGTCCATGGGAGCCCCCTCTTTTCCATCTCCTCCTTCATTTGGGGGCTGTGATTCCACATCATCTGGGTCCATAGAATGGGATTTATATACATTCCCCATCGGCTCAGATCGGCTCCTATCCTTCCGCCTTCTCCTTTAAGGGCATGGCATTTCGTACACCCTTTGGCAGTCAAAATTTCCTCACCTTTTTTAGGGTCTCCCGGTTGGTCCATATAGCGGACGAAGTATAAAAAGGCTATTAGGTCAGCCATTTCCGTCCTGTCGATATTCTCGGGGGAGATCCCCTTGTCCCTTATCTTCTCAAACATCCCGGGGGCGTGGTTCCACATCGAAGCCACTAACTCGCCTCCCGTGATCGATACCATGGGCATTCGACTCAGATCGGGAGCGTCCTGTCCCCCTTCTCCCCACACTCCATGGCATTTAAAGCAGTTCTTGGAGAAAAAGACCTTCCACCCCTCCTTAGCGTCTCCCGGGAGTAAATATGCCTCGATGGAATACTTCTCGGAGCGAAGGTATTCGATAAGGTCGGCCATCTCGCCCTTTCTGAAGTTCGGCCATGGGATGTGCTTCATCCGCATCCTTTCCGCCATATCTGGGGCATGATTCCACAAGCTTGTAATCAGATCTACAGGTGAAGAGCGTCTCCCGATCTTGGCCAGATAGGGGCCCATATCCGCCCTCTCTGCCTTGGGCGAGTGGCACCGAGCACATCCCCTTTCTACGAAGACCCTCTCCCCCTCGTCGATGTCACCGAGTTCCTCGAAGTAATTGAGGAAATACAGGTACGCGACGATATCTGCCATCTCCCTCTGGGAGAAGATAGGGGGTTCTATCCCCAGCTCCCGCATCTCGAGAATCATGTTCTGACCGTGGTTCCACATGGTTGCCACGACTTGGGTCAGGCTGCGAGACAGCTCACTGGCTCGTTCAGAAAGGTCTGGCCCGATTTTACCACCCTCTCCCATCACCCCGTGGCATTTGGAACACCCCTCCTGGTCGAATAGCTTCTCTCCCATTTTCGGGTTTCCTGGAAGGAGGTAAGCCTTTTCCCCTGCGTGCCCCTTGGCTGTCTGCCTGATGTATTCCAGCATGTCCATCATCTCGTTTTGTTTCAGGTCCAACCAGGGGATGGACATTTCTTCCATCGTTTTCATCATCTGGGGGCCGTGGTTCCACATAACCTGAGCCATTGACACGGGGGAGATGTCTCTGCGGAAATCCTTTAGGGGATGGTCGATTTTCTTTCCCTCTCCCTCTGCTTGGTGGCAGTTGATGCATCCCTTATCAGTGAAGAGGATCTCCCCCCTTTGCGGATCGCCTGGCTCGTCGAAGTATTTGACATAATAGAGGTAGGCGATGATGCTCGACATCTCCTCACTTGTGAATTCGGGGACGACCATCGCGCCTTCTCTCATCATCTCGCCCATCGAGAGGGAGTGATTCCACATGACTCCCGCCATGTCCAAAAGGGTCCCCATGATTTTGACTTTGCCCAGATCAGGCCCGACCTGACCCCCTACATCCTTGATAGCATGGCATTTCACACATCCCTTGTTCACGAAGAGGGTGGCTCCCTTTGCGGGGTTTTCGGGAAGGGGGTACTCGGGATGGGCGCCCATGGCTACAAGGGCAAACACGAGGAAGAGAAGAATGATTCCAATGATATGGATCTTTCTCATACGGCCTCCCTGAGAAATGAAAACCTACTCGACGATCAAACCCGGTAGATAGGTTTTCAGCCGATCCCTGACTTCCCCAAAGGATCTCTCCCTTCCCTCCTGGACCTCCCAGATGGAGACGATGGGGAAGAGCTTGGTGAAAAACATGTACAGCATAATAAAAAAGGCAAAGCAGCCCGCCGTCACCGACCATTCCACCCAGGTTGGGAAGTAGGACGCGGCTCCATACGGCAACCGGGGGTGAGAGAGGGTCGGGACGACGATGGTGTATCTTTCCAGCCACATCCCGATGGTCACAGAAACGGAGGCGATCACCGTCCCCGTAACGGTGCGGGTCTTACGGCTAACCAAAATGGCCACAGGAATCCCAAAACAACCCACGGCCATCGTCCAAAAGAGGGGGGCGAAGCGGCCGGTGAGTTTTTCCCAGAAGATGGTCATGTGAATGGGCTCGGCCCCATAAAAGACCGTGAGGTGCTCGGTGAAGGTGAAGTAGAACCAGAAGAGGGACATCACAAGAAGCAATATCCCCAAATAGTTGAAGTGGATCGGTCTGAGATAATCCTCCAGGTGATAGATCTTTCGAATCAGGGCCATGGCGATGATCAAAGCCGCTATGCCCGAAAAAATGGCTCCGGCGACAAAATACGGCCCGAATATGGCCGAGTGCCACATAGGCTGAATCGTCATCGCGAAAACAAAGGAGACGACTGTGTGGACCGAAACCGCCACGGGAATGACCAAGACGGCCATGATAGCGATGCCGATCTCTAACCATCGATGCTGTCTTTCTGAACCCCTCCATCCCAATGCGAGAATCCGATAGAACCAGTTTCTCTTTCCCAGCCTATCCCTGAGCAGGCCGATGTCGGGGATAAGAGGAAGATAGAGGTAAATGGAACTGGCCGTCAGGTAGATCGTAATGCTGGCGACATCCCAGAGGAGAGGGGACTGAAATTGAGCGTATTTGATGATATTGAGCATCCTGTCTGGCCGTCCCAGGTCAATGAGGATGTTTCCAACCCCGAAGAAGAGGACCAGTACTGTGATGACCTCTGCCGAACGGGTGATGGCCCGACGCCATTCTGCCCTGGCCAAACGAAGGATGGCTGAGATCAGGGTCCCGGCATGGCTGATCCCGATGAAGAAGACGAAATTAGTAATGTACACCCCCCAGAATATGGGCCTGTCTAGCCCAGTCACCCCAAGTCCAGTCCGATACTGATAGACATAGGCGAAGACGGCCCACACAACAACCAAGCCTAGCCCCCCTGCGGCGAGATAGAACTTCTTTCCTGTCCTGCGGATAGGGAGGTACAACGCTTCATCCATTTCCCCTTGATTCTTTTGAAGGTCCATTCAGGTTCCCTCGGCTAAGTAAATGACTTTCGGCTCGGTGCCTAACTCCTCCAATAAACGAAAAGCCCGCCTGTCCCTGGACAGCCTTGAAACCAGGCTATGGGGGTTCGCTAAATCTCCGAAATACATGGCTCCGCTGGGGCAGGCCTCGACACAGGCAGGAACATAATCCTCAGGAGTCAATTCCCTGCCCTCCACCATAGCGGTCTCTCTTGCCCGGAGGAGCCTGTGATGACAGAAGGTACATTTTTCCACGACCCCCTTCGTCCGAATGGAGACATCCCGGTTCAGGGATTGCCACATCTCCTTTGGCCATCGAGGTTGATACCAGTTGAAGAATCGGACGGTATAAGGACAAGCCGTCGTACAATACCGACACCCGATACAACGAGAAAAGATCTGGGCCACGAGCCCCTCGGGGTTCCGGTAGGTCGCATAGACCGGACAGACCTTTACACACGGCGGTTTGTCGCAATGCATGCACGGCCTTGGGACGAATCGGGTCCTGATATGAGGATACTCCCCCTCGAGAAAGGAAACGATTTGTATCCAGTGGACAGATCTTCCCATGGCTGCCTGTGCGGGGCTGACGATAGGCACGTTGTTTTCTGCTTTACAGGCAACGACGCAAGCTTGGCAAGCCGTGCATCGGTCTAGGTCGACCACCATCCCCCATTTCGGCAACAGCCGTCACCTCCTCTATGCTTTGGGATACACCTTTGAGATTTTCACCCTGACCAGATTCTTCATGGGGTGGCCTGTAAGCGGCTCTATTTGGTCTGAGAGGAGGGAATGGGGATTGGACCCAATCCCCTCGGCCCACCTCCCGTATGACTGATGACCTAACCCGAAGGGGATATTCACGACCTCTGGCATTGCTCCGGGATAAAACTTGGTCTTCACCTTCACTCGGCCGAAGGGAGATTCGACCCAAACCCACTCGCCATCGGCAAGCCCCAATGCCTCAGCTGTTTCTGGATTTATCTCTACCCAGGTTGACCAACGCTCCTTGACATGCGGCCCCACGATCTCGGCCAGCCAGGGTTGGTTGGCGTTCCTACCGCCAGTGACAGTCATGAGCCTGTAGACGTTCAGGACCAAAGGATACTCGTCTTCATCCCCCAAAATGGGCTGTGGTTGGTAATGAGGCATCAGGGAAATGTCTTCGGCTTTGATCGGTCGAGTTTCCACTTCTTCACCCCGAGTCTTCAGTCGCGGCTTCAGAAGTAACTCTCCCAAGGTCTGAGAGTAGAATTCGAACTTACCCGAGGGAGTTCGAAAGGCGTTTTCCCACTCGGTGAAGTAGTAGATGGGATCCCACCATCCTCCTTTCTCAAGCATCTGATTCCAGAAATCTTCGAAGGACTGATAGGTCGGAGCCCACCAACCTCCCTTTTCCAATAACTTCGTCCATTCCTCCTCGAAGGGGGGGCCGAATATATTACCCCTCTTCGCCTTAAAGGTTCCTTCCACGCTTTGCTGGAGAACCTGCTTGAAATCCTTCCACGGAAAGGAGGAGGCTACCTGCCCTCCTAGCTTTTGTGCAATTTTGATGATCACATCACCGGTATGCATCGTATCGTAGAGCGGCTTGATCACGGGTTGTCTGATCCCTAGCAATGGGAAACCATTGTTAAGATGAATGGGATCGTCTTGCCATCGTTCCAGATAACAGTGATCGGGGAGGACGAGATCGGCCAGTTGGGTCGTCTCATCCATGAATGGAGAAAAGCTTACGATAAAGGGAACCCTCTGGATTTCCATAAAACCGTGATTTGGGCTGGAAAATAATGGGTTGGTGTAATAGAGAAAAAGAGCACTCAGGGGATAGGGGTCTCCGTTTTTTAGTGCTTTTGGAAAGGAATGGGGAACGTGCTGGGCGAGCGGATATCGAGCAGTTCCAGCCTCATCGATTTGAGGCATCAGTAATCCTTCCACTGCGACCTGATCGAGTTGAAGGGGGGGCAATTCGCTCACAGGGACCTTTCTCGGTCTGAGAATTCCCCCAGGGACCTCGAGGCTGCCGGACAGGGCATTCAGGCTGTATATGGCAAACTGGCCATAAACCGCTCCCCGTCTCCCAATAGCCAAAGAAGGTTTGTTTGCTGCAAACTCCCTTGCGAGCCGGATGATGACCCCGACCGGGACCCCTGTCGTTCGAGAAACGACACTCGGTTCATAATCCTCCATAAGGGCAGTTCTAAAGCCCCGATGCTCCTTTCCCCGAAAATCCTTCCAGTGTTCAAACCCAAAGGTATGGTCCCGTGCGAATCGAGTGTCGTACAGGCCTTCTTTCACTATCATGTGGGCTATGCCCAAAGCCAGTGAGCCTTCCGTTCCGGGGTTTATTGGGATCCATTCATCGGCCTTGGCCGCCGTAATGGAAAGCCTGGGCTCTATCTGAACGATTTTTGCCCTTAGGCCTGGCCTACCTCGCCTTAAATGGCCCCAGGCTCGGAGGGCCTGGACAGGAGACCAGGACGATTCGAGCAAATTCGCACCGAAGGAGAGAATATAATTCGAATTTTCCAGATCATAGACCGGTTCTTCCCGAATCCCCTGAGCCAGAAGCATTGCCTCTACTGGCGGTTGGTCCACATGGAAGTCGTTATCGATATAATTGGGTGAGCCATAAACCGTCACAAACCTCTCCAGAAGGGTCCTCATCAGCCCCCTGTACCGACCCCCCATGATGGCGAAGGTGTGCGGTTTCCCCTTTTCTCTGATGGCCATAAGCTGCTGGGCCACTGTCAATATGGCTTCATCCCAACTGATTCTCTCCCACTCATTCGATCCTCTTTCACCTCTTCTCTTCAACGGCCCTTTGATCCGATCGGGGTCGTAGAGAGCCTGGAGGCCGGCCTCCCCTTTCGGGCATACGCTGTTCCTGTTTACAGGATGGAAGGGATTTCCTTTAATTTTGACAGGCCACTCTCCGATGAGCCTGACGAGAATGCCACAACCCCCTGAACATTGCTGACAGACGGTTGGGATCCACTTTTCTACCCCCTTTTCCAGTTCTTCCTCAATTTTGGCAAGGGCTTCGGCGTCCAATAACCCTAAATCGAGGGCCATCATGAGCCCCGAAGCCCAACCCAATGATTTCAAAAAGTCTCTCCGGCTCAAGTTTTTCATCCGACGATTCGCCTCATGATTTTCGTCGATCGGCTTAAATATGGCATGCGAGACAATCGTTGCTCTCCCGCTCCTTTTCGTGACACTCCATACATGTATCCATGGTAAGGTTCACTAACGGTCTGCGCGGAGGGATAGTCGTTTCGTCGATATCTCCATGGCAGACCCTACAATCGATCTGGCCCAACCTAACGTGCCGTCGATGAGAGAAAAAGACATCGTCGGGCTGATTATAAAGACTTATCCACTTTATAGGCATCCCTTCCTCATGGAAACTCATAATCTTCTTCTCCTCTGGGCTATCCGTGATGGATTCTTCATGGCATTCGAGACATACGTCAATCTTTGGAAGACCCGCAAAGGTCTGCTCTTCCACATATTGGTGACATGTATTACACTCCAGTCCCTGTTCCTTGTGGGATTTATGATTGAACCGGATCGGCTGCTCTATCCCTTTCCCCATGACCGTGTTGAAAAGAAGGAAAAGCAGCATAAGGAAAAGGATGGCTAACGCTAACAGAACCCAGCGCCGTTTTCCCTCAACCATGGATGTAATCGACTTCATGTTCTATTCACCTTTTTCACGTCACCCACTTGACTACTGGTCCAGTCTCTTTGCCCGTTTGGGTGGCCCTCTTCGGGGAGCAATTCAAAAAAGGGATACTATCATCTGCTCCACAATTTTGGCAAGGTCCGTTTATTACGGAATCGAGGTTAAGATTTGAGAGCTCTCATTATATGAATACACGGCACCTCTGAACAGACCCAGGAGGAGCAGGACGAAAACTATCTGCTTACAATATGTCCGGGATCGATTCTGGAAACTAAGATACAGAAATGCCATGAGTTGACACAGACTTACAAAGGTCTAGATGACTACGAATCTCTCGGCTTTTTGTCAATGAGGGAAAAAGGGAGACCAACCTTAGAGTAAACGACGTTCTGGGTAGACTCGGTGGCTAAGCGAGAGCCGAGATGAATTCATCTTCGTTTTGTGAAAATCTTAACGATATCTATATAGCTCACTTTAGCCTCTCATGTCAACCAACACGATCACATGTCGTCTCAAGCCGTTCTCTCCCAACGCTGCGACGGTTGAATCCCTTTGAGGGGCAGTTTGTATTCGCTCTCCCCGAGAATCTGCGGCAAATCAGGGGGATTCTGGCAGGGCCTCCGAATGTGATTCAGCTCAGAAATGCGAATTCCTCTCAGATGACGGCACTCTCCAAGAGCTCTGGAGACGGAAACCGACAAAATGCTTGACATCCTGAGAGGGTTATGTATTTTTTTCACGAGCCGTTTTGGGTTGTCGGCCCTTTCATCAATTCAGTTCTTGCCAATCGGAATTGGCTACTCCATCTTCAAAGATCAAAAACCGGAATGATAAAGGAGGTTCTCTATGTGGAAGAAAGTCCTTGGAAGTTTGATTTTCATCTTCGTTGGTTTTCTAACCCTAATACTCGGGGAAAGCTCTTCGAGAATTCTGTCCTCCACGCCATGGGGATCAACTGAAGGCGAAGTGTGCATTGAATGTCATCGGGAATTGTCTCCTTCCCTCGTTGAGCAGTGGCGTCAGGGGGCCATGGGTCAGGCGGGCGTGAACTGCTATGACTGCCATCGCGCAGAGAAGGGGGACATCGACGCCATGGATCACAATGGGTATACGATTGCCCTCCTTGTGACCCCGAAGGACTGTGGCCGTTGCCATGCCAATGAGGTCAAGGAGATGACAGAGAGCCACCATGCCAAAGGCGGTCAGATCCTCAATACCCTGGACAACTATCTCGGGGAGGTTGTCGGTGGACCCGCGGCTGTGGCTGTTGGGTGTCGGCAATGCCATGGATCTAAGATCGAGGTTCTCGAGGGCGGAAAGCTCGATCCGGCGACTTGGCCCAACACGGGGATCGGTCGAATCAACCCGGATGGGGTTCCAGGAACCTGTAGCGCCTGCCACACCCGTCATCGTTTTTCCAGGCAGCAGGCGAGAGAGCCGGAGAACTGCGGCAAGTGCCATCTCGGCCCAGATCACCCTCAGGTCGAGGTATACGAAGAGTCGAAGCACGGGATTCTCTACCGGGCTTTCAAGGATAAGCTCAACATGGATCGGAAAAGCTGGATCGTGGGAGTGGACTATGTGGATGCACCGACCTGTGCCACATGCCACATGAGCGCCACGCCGAATCAAGGTGTCACCCATGATGTGGGGCAGAGGATTTCTTGGACGCTCCGACCCGCTATCTCGAAGAAGCTCGATCATTGGGAGAAGAAGCGAGAAAATATGAAGGATGTCTGCTACCAGTGCCATGGTGCCCCATTTGTTGAAGGCTTCTATAAACAGTTTGATGAGTTGGTCCTACTGTATAATGAAAAATTTGCAAAGCCGGCGACCGCGGTCAGAAAAGCCCTCATCGAGGCCGGGAAGCTGACGCCAGCGAACTTTGACGAGCCCTTGGACTGGTATTATTGGGAGCTTTGGCATCACGAGGGCCGTCGGGCTCGCCATGGGGCTTCGATGTCTGGGCCCGATTATGCGTGGTGGCACGGGCTTTATGATGTAGCCAAAAACTTCTACCTCCATTTTCTCCCGGAAGCCGAAAATGTAGCGGGCAAGGAACTGGCGGACAAGGTACTCGGCAAATACGTTTACTCCAAAGATGAGCATCGCTGGTACAAAGAGGGGATGACCAAAGAGCAACTGGAGAGGATCCAGAGATTCTACAAAGAACGGTACGGCCAATAGAGATCCAGAAATGGGGTTAGGGAAGGGCCCAAAGTCCTTCCCTCTCCCACTCGAGGCCTAGCGTCCCCCCCCGTTTGTTGGAATTCAAGTTAGAAAAAAACGGTTCTTGCTCATAGAGGTGATCCTTTCATAATTTTCACTCATTGCTATTTTTTCTCCTACGCATCAGCAATCTCTTACATTAACTGTCCTATCGAGATCAAGATCATCCCAGATACACCGGTGGGGCGAATTCTCTTAATGCCTTTCCTGTTGACTTCTGACAAAAAAACATGAGGAGTTACCTGAGCTTCAGGGGTCTCTTTTTCCTCAGGGATATCTGCTGGAGCGGACGGGTCCCCATAAAGACGGAGCAGACCTGGTCAAGAGGCCTTGCTGGGAAGGAAGAAAACTCAGCCGGGCTTTTCCGAGAGATCAAGAAACTCCTGTAAGAATTACATGTTGACAGGGTATCGGGACTATGTTAATAAAATCACATGCTCCTGGGATTCTTTCTCAATGGGGTGAAAGTTTCCGATATCGAAAACGCTGAGACGATTTGAAGAGCGAGAATGTAAAGCGATTGGCCTTCCTGATGGGCCACTATGGCACCATCGGTCTCCAGATGGGCCTGTCGGTGGCTATCGGACTGGTAATCGGACTCGCCCTTGACAGATACCTCGGCACGGCGCCTTGGATGGCCTTGATTTTTCTGATTCTGGGTGTCATCGCAGGCTTTCTCGCGCTGTTCCGGCTTCTCAAAGAGATCCAGGATAAACAGGACTCCCAGGGTGAGGGGAAGCAGTGAGCGCGGTCTGGACAATTTCGAGGGTTGATTCTATCGAGAGGACGAGCATCTATGTTGCCGCAGCCCTGAGTGCTGGAAGCCTCCTCTTTGTTTCTCTCCCTGTGACCCTCGGCGTTGCGGTGGGAGGAGTCATTGTTATCATAAATTTTCGATGGCTGAGGCGTCTTGTCGAACGGGCAATGGCGAAAGGGGAGGGAGCCAAAAAGACGCTCTATGGGGAATACTTTCTCAAATTGCTTCTGTTTCTGGCGGTTCCCTGTGGGGTGATCTATTATA